>CANPVU010000037.1 GCA_947581765.1 uncultured Bacilli bacterium | reverse complement strand
TAAAAAAGGAATAAATTATGGAAAATAATATATTTGATCAGATGGATTTTGGTCCGTTACAACAATATCTAGATAATGATGATATAACGGATATTTCTTATAGTAATGGTGGACAAGTATGGTTAAAAACTTTGTCACATGGTATATTTAGAATAGAAAATCCAGCAATAAATAATAACTTCATGGAAAAATTAGCATTTCAATGTTCGAATGTAGTAGGTCATAGTTTTAATGCAGCTCATCCTTTTTTGGATAGTGAAGATGCAGAATTACGTATGAATTTCATACATGAGTCAATAGCTAGAAATGGAATAGCATGCGTAATTCGTAAAACACCAGCAAAGATAAGACTAGAGAAAGATAAAATATTAAAAGATAAATATATTACAGAAGATATACATGATTTTTTGATACATTGTGTACATGGACACTGTAATATAATAGTATGTGGAGAAACAGGATCAGGTAAAACAGAATTTGTAAAATACTTGGCATCACATACAAGAGAAAATGAAAAATTAATAACAATAGAAGATACGCTAGAACTACACTTAGATAGAATATATCCACATAGAGATATAGTAGCAATGAAAACAAATAATGTAGCGTCTTATACAGATGTATTAGTATCTTGTATGAGACAGAATCCAAAGTGGATATTACTATCAGAGGTACGTAGTGCAGAAGCAGTAACAGCAGCAAGAAACTCAATATCATCAGGGCACTATATATTATCAACAATACATGCAGATAAGGCATCATCAATACCAAACCGTATGTATTCATTAATGGAAAATAGCCAAGATATGGATCAATTCTTGAAATCAATATATAGATATATACAAATAGGAGTATATATAAGAGGATATCAAGATAAGAAAACGCAGAGATTTGTAAGAGAGATAGCAGAAGTATGTGAATTTTATGTAACAGAAGACAACGATGCAAAATATAACATAATATATAGAAAGACACCAGATGGAAGTATAATAAAACATAAGCCAACAAAATACTTAATAGATTACCTAGAGGCACAAGGAGTATTACTTCCAGAAAATTTGATAAAGGATGAAGAAATACATACTGGAGAATCAATAATGAGTGTAGATACAGTAGATACTCCAGGAGGAATGAAAATAGAAGAATTTACGAATGGGGTTGGAAGTACAGAAACTAAAAGCGTAGTACCACCAACAACACCTGTAGTTAACAAAACAGCTGTACAACCACAAATGGTAAATAGTGGAGTAAATACACAGACACAAGTTGTAAGGCCACAACCACAAGCACAACAAGTAGTACAACAACCAGTACAACAAGTGGTACAACCACAAGTACAGCACCAACAAACAGTAAATAATCAAAGTACAAATTAAACACCTAAGGAAAAAATAGGAGGTGGAACATGGGAACAATAATAGTTTTTGTATTAATCGCATTGATATTAATATTTATAGTAATATATAGAAATGCAAGTGGAGAAAACTTATATAAGTATGTAGCAGATAATACAACATATATATATGATAAATTTGCACCATATACGTATAGTTCGATAAAAGAGAAGATAAAAGACTTAGGACAAGACTATACAATGCATCAATATATAATGCAAGCAGTAGGATTTGCAGTAGGAGCAGCAGTAATATCATACTTATACTTTTTTAACTTAATAATATCATTAATATATGCAGCAGGAGCAGTAGCGGTAATACCATATTTAAATTATTTAAGATGTAAAAGACTATATAGTGAGTTTATATTTGAACAAATACAGGTATATACATCAAATACAATAATGGAATTTGCAACAACACAATCATTTGTAAAATCACTAGAGGGAGTATATGAATCAGGAGTATTAGAAGACCCAGTAAAGACAGATGTAAAAGTAATGATAGATATGGCATATGAAAATGGAACAATAGACCAGTCACTAAGCTTTATGAGTACAAAATATGACTTTTACATGGTAAAGAATATGCATCAATTATTCTTACAGATAACAAATGAAGGAGCAAAAGATACAGCAGAATCACTAGAAAACATGTCACAAGATATAGATACATTAGTAGAGAATGTATATAAAGATAGACTAGATAGAGCAGCATTCCATAAAAAATTTTTACAATTTGGAATGGTATTATACTTCATGTGTATGTTACTACAATTCATGTTAGGAAAAGAAAAATATGCGACACTATTAAAGGAATGGTATGTACAAGTATTATTACATGCGATACTATTAGTAAATTCATATTTCCTAATAAAGGGAGAAAAATATTATAATGAGAATGTAGGTGCAGAATAATGGTATGGTTTATAATAATAGGAATAATAATAGTATTTATATTAAATTATAATAGAGTAGTAGATACAAGAAAGTTTGTAGGAGATACAGGAGGAGTATTAAGTCATCTAATGGAAGATGACTATGAATTCTTATTATCAGTAAAATATCCAGGAAGGAATTTAGATGTAAATGCATTGTTTCAAGCAAGACTAAGAAATGGAATAGTAGCGATGCTTGCAGTATTCTTTATATTTATTACAAGAATGAGTGTAATGTATGCGGTAATAAGTGTAGCGGTAGGGTATTTTGTGTTTAAATCATCATATTTGAATTTACAAAGTTATTATAAAGCAAACCTACAATACATAAATACAATGTTACCATATTATCTAAAGAGTTTAGAGATATTAGTACAACATTATACAGTGCCAGTAGCACTAAGTAGAAGTATAGAATCAGCACCAGATGTATTCAAGCCAGGACTAAGAAGATTAGTAGCAAGAATAGAAGAAGGAGACTCATCAATACAACCATATATAGATTTTGCGAATGAATATCCAGTAAGGGATTCAATGAGAATGATGAGATTACTATACAGATTAGGACTAGGAAGTCAACAAAATAAACATGAGCAAGTAATGATGTTTTCAAGAACAGTATCAGCATTACAGAATAAAGCAAGAGATCAAAGATATAAAGAAAGATTAGAGCACATGGAAAATCAAACATTGATAATGTTAGTATTTACAGGAGCAGGAGCAATGGCACTAATGTTTATATCGATGATGCATTTGATGCAATTTTAAA
>CANPVU010000036.1 GCA_947581765.1 uncultured Bacilli bacterium | reverse complement strand
TTAGTAGCAAAAATATTTGGATATAAATCTAAAAAAATGTTTGAAGTAAATGAAGCAGAAAGAGAAAATGTAAAAGTAGAATTCTAATGGAGGAGTTTGCAATGACTAAACTATTCAAAAAATTGTTTTTTATTATTTTTCTGTTTATTTTTATTACTTTTCTTCCAAATAAAGTGCAAGCTTTAACTACAGAATATAAAAAAATAAATGAAGAAATTTTATATTTAGATGACGATAATAGTAGTTTTCAGTTTACTAGAGTTTTATTTAGAAATTGGTCAGAATCTGAAAATCATAGTTTTGGATTAACCGGTATTATTTATAACAAAAATAACTATGATGTTTCAATTTTAGTTACAGCAACATATTATGATTCAAAATATAATGTGATTGCTAAAACTTATAATAATCAATTTGTTGAAGCAGGTAAACAAATTTCATATAGTCAGATATCTAGTTTAGATGAAATAAATGATGGATATACTGTAAATGATATTGCTTATTATAAAATTGATGCAGAAATTAATAGAAAAGATGCAACTACAAATAATACTGAAATAAATAATAATGATACAACTACACCAAGTAAGAATTCTAAGTATAATTCGTATGATTATGTAATAGATAAGTACGATATTAATATTATTGTTAATGAAAATAATACATTAGATATAACAGAAACAATTACTGCATATTTTAATATACCAAAGCATGGGATATATAGAACTATTCCTTTAAAAAATACAATTACAAGATTAGATGGTACAACATCAAAAAATAGAACTCAAGTAACAAACTTAAGTGTTGATAATGAATATACTACATCTAGAGAAAATGGAAACTATAAAATTAAAATAGGTTCTCAAGATAGTACTTTAACTGGAGAGCAAACTTATGTAATAAAATATACATATAATTTAGGAAAAGATCCTGTTAAAGATTATGATGAATTATACTATAACATAATTGGTGATGAATGGGATACTGTTATTGGAAATATTACCTTTACAATTACAATGCCAAAAGATTTTGATTCAAGTAAATTAGGTTTTTCATCAGGAAAAGAAGAATCTACTGATAATAGTAAAATTAAATATAATGTTAGTGAAAATAAAATAACAGGAAGTTATGATGGTATTCTTGGTGTTAATGAAGCACTAACTGTTAGATGTGAACTTGATGAAGGTTATTTTGTTGATGCAGGCCTTCCAGTTAATGTAAAAGACTATATTATGTTTTTAATCCCTATTGTACTTTTAGGAATTTGTATTTTAATATGGTATATATATGGGCGTGATGACAAAGTTGTAGAAACAGTAGAATTTTATCCACCAGAAGGATTAAATAGTTTAGAGGTTGGCTTTTTATATAAAGGAAAAGCTGATAGTCAAGATGTTACATCACTTCTTATATATTTAGCAAATAAAGGTTATATAAAAATAGCAGAAACAGAAGAAAAATTATTATTTTTAAAATCAAAGGGTTTTAAAATAACTAAATTAAAAGAATATGATGGTAATAATCTAAATGAACAATTATTTTTAAATGGTTTATTTACAAAAAAACAATCTCCTATATTTTCTTTTATTAATACTGAAACATCAGATTATAATATTAACGAAGTAACATCAGAAGATTTATATAATAAATTTTATACTACAACGAACAAAATATTATCTAATATAAATAATAAGCAAAATAAAAATTTAATACTGGAAAAAAGTGCATCAAGTAAAAAAATATTTATTATATTAATGATAATGGCAACTTATTGTTTAATTACTATACCACCAATTTTTACTTATGGAGATCCTGGAACTTTTCTTCAGGCATTGATTTTCCCAGGTTATGGATTTTCTCTGATGTTTAATTTATTAGTTAGTAAAAATAATACTATTTATTTTAATAGAAAACTTACTAATTCAGCTATAATAGTAAAATTATTTGCACTAATATTTGGAATATTGTTTGGTGGAATACCATTTTCAATGACAGTACTCCCAGCATTACTACAAGATCCAATATATTTAGTTGGATATATAATTGGAGTAGCATGTTCTTTAGGAATGATTATTTGTCTAAACTTTTTACCAAAAAGAACAAAGTATGGTAATGAAATGTTAGGAAAATTAGAAGGATTTAAAAATTTCTTAGAAACTGCTGAGAAAGATAAATTAGAAGCAATGGTAATGCAAGATCCAACATATTTTTATAATATTTTACCTTATACTTATGTTTTAGGTGTATCTGATAAGTGGATTGAAAAATTTGAAACAATATCACTACAAGCTCCTAGTTGGTATTCTGGTTCAAATGCCTTCAATGCAGCAACTTTTGGAACATTCATGAATAATACTATGTCATCTGCTTTAAGTTCTATGTCATCTGGTTCATCAGGCGGTGGATCATCAGGTGGTGGATCTGGAGGAGGTGGAGGAGGTTCTTGGTAGTGAACTTTGCTCTTACTTAAAAAAAATTTTATTTATGTATGTACATTTTTGTAAAGAAAGATTAAATTATTTTGATAATTTCTTCTTTTTTTATTTAAAATTACTATAAAATTTAATAAGTGAAATAATTTAGAAAAATATATTAAATAAAGAAAGTATGATATAATTAAAATAGAGAGGTGATTTATATGTGGCTATACATAATTATAGCTTTAGTTGTTATTATTTT
>CANPVU010000035.1 GCA_947581765.1 uncultured Bacilli bacterium | reverse complement strand
TACTACAACCACCTTTTACTTTGTAGTAATTATATCATAATTTCATTGCGAAGAATTTTTACTCTTTTTCTCTGAAACAATAGAAATTTGTTGCATTTTCTATTGTTTTTTAGTATAATTTTATTTGGTACATTTTTAATTCATCCCACATTGAGTGAATTCTGGGAAAATTCACTTTATGTAAAGGAGAAAGGAAGACATTATGAAGAATTCATATATGCAAAAGAAAGAAGAAGTAGTACATAATTGGTATGTAGTAGATGCTGAAGGAATCAGTTTAGGACGTTTAGCAGCTAAAATATCTAATGTATTACAAGGAAAAAATAAACCAACTTATACACCACATATCGATTGTGGAGATAACGTAATTGTTATTAATGCAGAAAAAGTAAATCTTACAGGAAATAAATTATCTGATAAGATTTATTATAACCATAGTGGATATACTGGTGGATTAAGAGAAAGAACTGCACGTGAAATGGTTGAAAAATACCCAGTTGAAATGATTGAAAGAGCCGTTAAAGGAATGTTACCAAAAACAAGATTAGGACGTCAAATGTATAAAAAATTATTTGTATATGCTGGTAGTGAGCATCCACATGCTGCACAAAAACCAGAAGTTATGGAAGTTAAATAAGGAGGGTTTTAAATGAGTAAAACTTATATTGGAACAGGTAGAAGAAAATCTTCAGTAGCTCAAGTAAAAATGACTGCTGGAAAAGGAAAAATTACTGTTAATGGCAGAGATGTTAGAGAATATATGCCATATGAAACTCTTGTTATGGATTTAATGCAACCATTAGTTGCTACAGGTAATGAGAATACATTTGATATAGACGTTAAAGTAAACGGTGGTGGTTTTTCAGGACAAACTGGTGCTATTCGTTTAGGTATTACAAGAGCACTTTTAAAGTATGATGCTCCAAATGAATCAAACGAAGATAGCTACAGAAAAACTCTTAAAAGAGAAGGATTTGTTACTAGAGATTCTAGAGCAAAAGAACGTAAGAAACCAGGTCTTAAAGCAGCACGTCGTGCACCACAATTCTCAAAGAGATAGTTTATGTATTTCCTTAAGCCTTGAAAATATCAAGGCTTTTCTTTTGCATTTTGACATATCCTTTAGTTTATGATAACATAATGCAGTTTGTAATTGGAGGAATAGTAATGAAATTTAAAGATTATTTTAATATTGAGATGTGCTTATTTTCACCAAAAGTATATTATGAGGGAATATGGTTTTTAGGTGGAACAGAAGAACATGTTTCTAAAAATGGAGACTATTTAGTTATTAATTCAAAAATTAAATCTGGAAAAAATTTGTATAAACAATTTTTAAAAGAAAATTACTACAAACAATTAAAAAATATATTTAATAACGAAGAGTTATCCAGAAATTTTAAACCTAGAATTTCATTTGATGTAGATGAGGATACCAATAAAAGAACTATTTCTTTTAACTTTGACTATTTTTTATTAAGATATGTTTCATCATTAATTTTTGTTGATTCTCCTTTTGAACGATATATTAGTGAATCAAAAAAAAATCCAAGTAGAAAACATGCTTTAGAAGTAACATATGAGATGATACAGGAAGAAAGAAAAGCTTATTTTGATATTAAGAAGAATGGACAAAATTCAATTTTTTATAATACTTTTATGGAAAGAGCATCAACTTTTTGTAAAAATACACCAGTGAATGATGTAATTAATGATTTTTTAGAACCTCTAAATAAATTTTGTGTGAGAAGGAATGATTTATTAGAATTTTTTAAACAAAAAGTAAATACCCAAAAATTATTAGAATGTTTTGATTTTGATAAATTCTGCTTAATAGTAGCTCAAAGTTCTATAGAACAATGTTATAATACTGAAAATGATTATAATTTAGTAGATAATTCTATACAATATGTAAAATATTATTTAGATGCTGTAGAAAAATATAGAAAAATTAATCCAAATTATGATGCATCAATCATAACATATGATTTAAAAGGAAATAAAAGAAAAATCACAATTGAAAATATTGAATTAGAATATAGACGTATACTAGCAAGGCATCCTGAATTTAGTTTTTTAGAAATTGGCGACGATAAGTTAGAATCTATTTTTAAACAATATAATGAAGATGAAAAATTTCAAGAAATTGATTTTACAACACAAGAGGGTGCAAAAACATTAGAAAATTTATTAATGCAATTAATTGAAGATCAACGATTAGCAGCATCATGGGAATTTATCCCAAAAGGAAAAAGTAATGTTGCACAACAAACATATGATATTAGTAAAATGTATGATAGAATTACTGAAGATGAAGCAATCCGAAAAATGATAATAGGTAGAAAATTTTTCATGAATAGTAATTATATAATGGAATTAAGGGGTATCAATAATTTTTCTGGATACGTAGGATATATATATCCAAATGGTGTAGTAGCATTTGAAAAATTTTATGAAAATGAGAAAACAAATAGAGTAGCTAGAGAAAGTGCTACATATTTCATGGATATTACTAATTTTATTGAATTATCGAAAAAAAGTAAACAAGAAATTATTGATATGTTAAAAAAAGACAAAACATTAAAAGTAAAAAGAGTTTTTCATTACCATGATATGAATAGATGGATAAAAAGTGTAGAAAATATAATATTAGGTGCTGATTATACTAAAGAGATTATAGAATATATTAATGTTTTATTACAAAATAATATGTTGACAAAAGAAAGTAAAGGTAAAACTAAAATAAAATAGGAAGTAGATTTACTTCTTATTTTGTTTTATAATAAATGAAGGTGATTTTATGTTTAATAAAAGAAAAATTGAACCAGAAGTCTTAATACAACAACCACTTAATTACTGGGAGGAATCATCATATATGCTAGTACCTGTTTTAGATAATAATCTAACAACAGATGATATAATAAATAGATTATCAGTTATAGATAATTTATCAATTATAGGTATAGCACAACCAAGTGATAGTAAACCAGGTAGAGTAGTTTTAAAGTATTATGATGAGAAATATGAAATTAATTATTTTATAGAAAAATTTACATTTCCAAGTATAAACTATGATATATATTCTGAGTTTAGTGAAAATGAATTGAATAAATTAAAGGAGTGTAAATATAGTATAGTATTATATATGAATTTTACTCAAAAATTTAAGTTTGAGTATAAATTACAATTAACTGTAGCATGTAATATTACTGACAAACTTTATGGAATAATAGATGAAAGTGCAGAAAAATTAATTAATCCAAATTATGCAAAAACTATAATTAATTCTAAATATTTACCAAGTAATAAAATTTTATATTCTATTCAAGGAATTATAGATAATGATAAAATTTGGTTACATACACATGGTTTATTAAGATGTGGTATAACTGAATTAGAAATTTTAGAATCAAATAAAGAGCTATATAATTGTCATTGTAATATTATATCTTCATTGAGTTCATATTTAATTGATATAGGTAAGACTGATGATAATAATTATGAAATAGGTATTTTACCAAATGGTTTATCAATTATTGTCACATTTAAAATCTGGACGGAAGCATTAAAACAATATGATGAAATGGTTTTAGGTGGAAAAGAATATAGAGTTGAAGAACATAATACCGATAGAAGTATAATTTTTACTTATAAAAATGAACAAGAAATGATGAATAATATTGTAAGTAAAATGAATATTTTAGATAAAAATTTATTAGTAGACACATTATTTCTTATTACATCTTCAGAAGAAATAAGATTGAAAAATATTTCTCAAGAAAGATTTTCTTATGTAGAAAAAGCATACAAAGATGATAAATATGATGTAGAAGTTTGTATTAAAGAGAAAATAAATGAAAATGATTCTTATGAGCACATGTGGTTTAAATTGTTAGAAATTAGTGATAATAATCTAAAGGTTGAGTTAATTTCTACTCCATGTAAAGTAGCTAATTTGAAAAAAGGAGATATAAATACATATAAAATAGAGGATATAAGTGATTGGAGAATATATAGTGATGATATAGTGATAACACCAGAAAATGTGTATTTACTAGATAATATATGAAAGAATATGTATTAAAAATATTACAAGAAGATAAAAATACAGTAGATAATTTATTGTCTATCGATAATAAAATACAACATTTTGATTTAGTTTATGATGAAATATACAAAATAGTATATAATACTAAAATATTACAAAGTGATTTAAAAGGAAATTATATAGTTATAACAGATGGACAAATAAATACAGTTGTAAATATTTTACTTAATTATATTGAAAATATTGTATGTTTGAATATAAATCATACAACACTTGCGTTTTATAAATGGTTAGTTGATAGAATAAATAATGTAAGTAGTAAAAAAATTATATTAGATATTAATAACAATTATGAATTATATGATAAATTTGATAATTTTATAATAGCTGGTGATTATGAATTTGTAATGGGAATTTGTAATTTATATGAAGGAAAAAATATTATAAAAATAAAAAATTAAAAATTTAATAAAAAGTATTAAGTTTAATAATTAATATGTTATACTTTTAAAGTAGGCATATTAAAATATATTATTAGATTTGAGGTATCTTATGTTAAGAGTTAGTAATGAATGGAAAGATTATGAATGTATAGATGCAGGAAATGGTGAAAAGTTAGAAAGATGGAATGATGTAATACTTAGAAGACCAGATCCTCAAGCTATGTGGTTATGTGATACAAACAATGAATTATGGAATAATCCAGATGGACATTATTTTAGAAGTAATAAAGGTGGAGGACATTGGGAGTTTAATAAGAAATTAAAGGATTATTGGACTGTATCTTACAAAAATTTAACATTTAAAGTTAGTCCTACTGATTTTAAACATACAGGTTTATTTCCAGAGCAAGCTACAAATTGGGATTTTATGATTGATAAAATTAAAACTGCAAATAGACCAATAAGGGTTTTAAACTTGTTTGCATATACAGGTGGCGCAACTGTTGCATGTGCTAGTGCAGGGACTAGTGAAGTTGTTCATGTAGATGCATCAAAAGGCATGGTAGAATGGGCAAAAGAGAATATGCATTTAAGTAATTTAGACGATTGTTTTATTAGATTTATAGTAGATGATTGTCTAAAATTTGTTGAAAGAGAAGCACGTCGCGGTAGAAAGTATGATGCAATTATAATGGATCCACCTAGTTATGGAAGAGGTCCAAATGGAGAAGTATGGAAATTTGAACATAATTTAGATAAACTTATTAAAGCTTGTATAAATATACTAAGTGATGAACCTTTATTTTTCTTAATAAATTCATATACTACTGGTATATCTAGTACAGTATTATATAATATATTAAAAACAAGTATGAAAGAATATAATGGTAGTATTGATGCAGGTGAAATTGGATTATCGATTACAAATAATGATTTAGTTTTACCTTGTGGAATATATGGAAGATGGCAAAGTAATGAATAGTATTATTTATGAAGATAATCATATTATTGTTGTAGAAAAAAAAGAAAATATTCCAGTACAGGAAGATGAAAGTCATGATTTAGATTTACTTAGTATAATAAAAAAATATTTAAAAGAAAAATATAATAAACCTGGAAATGTTTATTTAGGTTTAGTTCATAGACTAGATAGACCAGCAAGTGGTATTATGGTATTTGCTAAAACTAGTAAGGCCGCATCTAGATTAAGTGAACAAATAAGAAATAAAACTTTTAATAAGAAGTATTATGCAATAGTAGAAGGTAATTTAAAAAATGAGGATACCTTAAAAGATAAATTATTAAAGGATAAAAAAAATAATATTGTTAAAGTAGATAAAAATGGAAAAGATTGTGAACTATCATATAAATTGATAAAAAAGAAAAATAATTTAAATTTAGTTGACATTGATTTAAAAACAGGTAGATCACATCAAATACGTGTTCAATTCTCTAGTAGAAACAATCCTTTATTTGGTGATCAAAAATATAATAGGAATTCTTCATCAGGACAACAGTTAGCACTCTTTTCTTATTCTATATCATTTTATCATCCAACTACAAAAGAATTAATGCATTTTACTTTACCTTTACCTAATAGATATCCTTTTAATATATTTAAATAATTATAATTCTTATTTAAAACATATAAAAATTAGATTAAAGATGATTGTATGAGGTGGTGTTATAATGAGATTAAGTAGGCATATGATATATGGATAAATTTTTTAATGTACTACGAAAAATTATATTATGTATGTTTATTTTATTTTTTTCTTGGATATTGATTTTAAATGTTTATAAAGGTATAACAATATATCATTTTAGCATATTAATATTTGTGTTATTAATCATGTTATTTATGTTTATTATAAGTAAAGAAATTAAACTAAGTATGAAGATAGAAATACCTATTTTTGTTATATTATTTATACTATTACTTATAATAGGTTTAAATACTAAAGTAGAGTTAACATGGGATTATGGAAAACTTCATTTACTAGCTTATGATTTTTGTAAAGGAATTCCACATGATAAACCATATTTGATAAGATATCAAAATAATATACCGCTTTTTTTAATAATATCAGCTATAACTAAGATTGCTATGTCATTAAGACCAAATATAACAGTATATGGTATACAAACAATAACCACAATAATAAATGTAATTATAATTATAATATCAGCTATGATTATATATTATTTTACTAAGAAAAAATTTAATAGTACTCAATCTTTTGTTTTATTAATCATTATTATATTATTTGCTCCATTTTATTTATATGCATCTATATTTTATACAGATGTAATCAGTTATTTATTTATGTTAGTACCACTAGTTATATATTTTTCTATTAATAAAGAAAATACTAAGAGAAAAAATATTTTATACTTATTATGTATATCCATTGTATGTGCAATTGGATTTAAGATAAAGGCTACAAATATTTTTATATTGATAGCTATTATGATAATATTATTTTTTAATAAAAATATAAAATATTGTTTATGTATTTTTTCTAGTACGTTAATTGCAATATTATTAATAAATATATTTATAGGAAAAGTATACTATATATCAGAAGAAGAAAAAGATAGATATCAATTTCCATATACACATTGGATAATGATGACACTAAATGAGCAATCAACAGGTGGTTTTGTGGATGATGATGTAAAGTATACAAGGAGTTTTAATACATTATCAGAAAGAAAAAATGCAAATATTAAAGAGATAAAGCGAAGAATAAATGACTATGGAACTGTTAAACTGTTAAAAAAATTATTTTTAGATAAGGTAGAAGCAACATGGACTCAACCGGACTTAAGAACTTCAGATTATTTAGTTAGACAACCTTTAAATAGAAATATAATTCAAGAGATTGTAACATTGAACGGAAAATATTATAAAATTTATTTAAACATACTACATGGTATATACGTATTTATTTTAGTTGGTGTTTTATTATCTGGAATCTTAAATATGAAAAAAAATAATAATTATGTAAATTTATGTCAATTATGTTTACTTGGAATATTCATATTCTTGACAATATGGGAATGTAATGCTAGGTATCTTATAAATTTTTTACCTTTTATACTAATAATTTCTTCTTGGAGCTATTATGAGTTATTTAGTAATATAAAAAAAAGAAAAACTACATAAGTAGTTTTTTCAGAGTGTTGACAAAGTGTTCAATACTCTTTCTTTTTTCAAAAAAGTGTTGTATAATGAAAATGTAAGAAC
>CANPVU010000034.1 GCA_947581765.1 uncultured Bacilli bacterium | reverse complement strand
AGATAAAAAACAATAAAAAAGCAAGTATTTATAATACTTAGATAGATTTTTTTGCCTTACAACTGTCAAACTTGGGAGTAACTCCTTTAATTATTTCTTCACTATAAAAATTTTCTTTAAAAAATATATTTTTATCTTTAATATTTAGTATTTCTGTTATATAATTATTTTGTGACATGAATAAAACCTTCTTTCTAATGTTTTTTTTGGGTTAAATACATTTTATCAAAGATTTGGTTATCATGTCACTTTTTTATGCACAAAAATAGTGAGTGATTTATCTACACCCACTAAATATTATAGAACCACTAGTTATAACTAGTTTTTTTTTTACTTTTTATTACACATTTTAATATTTCTTGTATTAACAAATAAAATATAGTAAAATATATATTAGATAATGGAGGAGAAAATGAAAAGAACAATAAGAGATTTTGATTTAAACAACAAGAAAGTAATTATTAGAGTTGACTTTAATGTTCCTATTGAAAATGGAGAAATTACTGATGATAATCGTATTGTTGAAAGCTTAGAAACTATTAATTATGCTATAGATAATGGTGCTAAGGTAATACTAATGTCTCATCTTGGTAGAGTAAAAACAGAGGAAGATAAAAAAACAAACACGTTAGAACCAGTAGCATTTCGTTTAAGCGAATTATTAAAAAAAGAAGTTATTTTTGTTGATGAAACAAGAGGAAAAGTATTAGAAGATGAAATAAATAATTTAGAATGTGGTCAAGTTTTATTAATGGAAAATACACGTTTTGAAGATTTAGATGGTAAGAAGGAAAGTAGTAATGATGAACAATTAGGTAAGTATTGGGCATCACTTGGTGATATATATATTAATGATGCTTTTGGTACAGCACATCGTAATCATGCATCAAATGTTGGAATAGCATCTAATTTACCTAATGGTATAGGATTTTTAATTGAAAAAGAATTAAATAATTTAGAAAGCGCTGTTAATAATCCAGATAGACCATTTACTGTTATACTTGGTGGTGCAAAAGTTAGTGATAAGATAAATGTTATTAATAATCTTGTTAAAAAGGCAGACTATATTCTTATTGGTGGTGGAATGATGTTTACATTCCTAAAAGCATCAGGATATGAGATTGGTAAATCAATAGTGGATAGTGAAAGTATAGAATTTGCCAAGCAAATGTTAAGTGAATATCCAAATAAAATTATATTACCTGTTGATTGTTTATGCGCTAAAGAATTAAGTAATGATACAGATGTAAGAGCTGCTAAAATTAGTGATATAGGTAAAGATGAAATGGGATTAGATATATGTTATGCTACATTAGATTTATTTGATTCATATTTAAAAATGAGTAAAACAGTAGTATGGAATGGTCCAGTAGGGGCTTTTGAATATGATAAATTTAGTGAGGGAACTAAATCTTTATGTGATAAATTATCTAAATTGGATTGTAAAGTTATTTTAGGTGGTGGAGATACAGCAGCTGCAGCAATTAAATTTGGATATAAGGATTCATTTACACATATATCTACTGGTGGTGGAGCATCATTAGAGCTTTTAGAGGGAAAACAGCTACCAGGTATAGCTATTATAGATGATAAATAATATGAAAAAATTTATAAAAAAGCATAAGAGCACAATAAATATAGTTGTACTTATATTAATAACAGCTTTAGTATTATATTTAGCATTAAAAGATGAATTTAATGAGATAGTAAATAATATTTTAAACATAAATGTCTTTTATTTGTTATTAGCATTTTTATTAATTATTTTTTACTGGTTATTAAGAAGTTTAGTACTACATAAATTTACTAAGAAATTTAAAAGTAATAATAAGTTTGCTAGCTCATTTCAATTAATGCTTAGAACACAATTTTTTAATGCAGTAACACCATTTGCAACAGGAGGACAACCATACCAAATATATTACTTAACTCGTCAAGGTATAGATACTTTGATATCTACTAATATAATAATACAAAATTTTATTGTCTATCAAATAGCTTTAGTTTTTTTAGGTATAATAGCTGTTATATATAACTTTACTTTTCATATTTTTGATAAGATTAATTTATTACAACATTTAGTTTTGATTGGATTTATAGCTAATACAGTTGTAATAGTAGTAATGTTTTTAGTGTCATTTAGTAAAAAGTTAAATAAAAAATTAATTAGTATAGGTATAACTATATTAACTAAATTACATTTAGTAAAAGATAAAGAGAAAAAGTTAAAAGAATGGGATGAACATATTAACGATTTTCATAATGGTGCTAAAGTATTACTTGAAAATAAGTGGGAATTTTTTAAAACTATAATTTATAATGTAATAGCATTATGTTGTTTATATTCTATACCTTTTGTTTTACTATGCTCAATGGGTGATTTTAAAAGTTATGATATGATTACTTCAATAGTAACTAGTGCATATGTAATGCTTATTGGTTCTTTTGTACCAATCCCAGGAGCAAGTGGGGGATTAGAATATGGTTTTTTGGAGTTTTATGGTAACTTTATAACTGGTGGAACATTAAAAGCTATAATGCTATTATGGAGATTTGTAACTTATTATTTTGGTTTAATTGTAGGTGCAGTAGCACTTAATATAAAGAGGGTGAAATAATGAGAATTGGATTATTCACTGATACATATCCACCATTTATAAATGGTGTTTCAACAAGTATTGCAATGTTAGAAAAAGCATTAAGAAAGTTAGGACATGAAGTATATGTTGTAACAGTAAATCCACAGAATATTTCTTATGATTTTGATTCTGATGAACATATAATTAAATTACCAGGTATACCTATTGGTATTTATGATTATAGAATAACTGGTATATATCCTATTAAGGCTATAAATAAGATTAAAGATTGGAATTTAGATATTATTCATTCACATACTGAGTTTAGCGTAGGAACTTTTGCTAGGATAATGGCAAAACAATTAGATATACCTATAGTGCATACATATCATACTATGTATGAAGATTATATACATTATATAACTAAAGGATATTTTGATTCAGCTAGTAAAAAAGCATTAGAATATTTAACAAAATTTTATTGTGACAAAACAGTCACTGAATTAATAGTACCTACAAAAAAGACGTATGATTTATTTAAAAAAAAGTATGAGTATGATAGAAATATACATATTGTACCAACAGGAATTGAAGTAGAAAGATTCTATGTTGAGAACAATGATAAAAATAAAACAAATGAATTGAGAAAAAAATATGATATTAAAGATGATGATTTTGTAATACTTTTTGTAGGAAGATTAGCAAAAGAAAAAAATATTAATTTTTTAATTGAAAATCAAGCTGAGCTTATTAAGAAAAATCCAAAATGTAAATTAGTAATTATTGGAGATGGACCAGAAGCATTAGAATTTAAAGAATTAACTAAAACTTTAAATATAATAGATAACGTAATCTTTACTGATAAAGTACCATGGGAAAATATACATGAATATTATCAGATGGCATCAGTTTTTGTAAGTGCATCTCATACTGAAACTCAAGGCTTAACATTACTTGAAGCGATGGCTGCTAGTGTTCCTGTAGTAGCATATGATGATGAAGCATTTAGAGATGTTATAAAAAATGAATATAATGGTTATTTATTTGAAGATGATAAACAATATCAGGAACAAATATTAAAAATAATGAAAAATAGAAAATTACATGATGATATGTGTAAAAATGCAAGAAAAAGTGCCGAAAAGCATTCATCAAAATATTATGCACTAAATGTACTAAAAGTTTATTATAAAGCATTAGGTGGTAATGTAGGAGATGATTCTAAAAAAACTTTTTCTAGTAGAATGAAAAATGTTATAAAGAAGGGTTTACATGGAGAATAAGAAAATTATTGTTGCTAATATGAAAATGAATCTAACTGTAGATATGATTCATGATTATATAGCACAAATGTCACAATACAAAGATTTTATAATTTGTCCTAGTTATATATATATCCCTTATTTTATAGAAGATGGATTTACAGTTGGAGCACAAAATATATCTGGACAGTTTATGGGAGAAAATACTGGAGAGATTTCTGTAAACCAATTAGTTTCAATGAAAATAAAATATGTTATTGTAGGGCATAGTGATAGAAGACATCATTTTAATGAAAAAGATGATATTATTAATCAAAAAGTACGTATAGCTACATCAAATAATTTGACTTGTATTCTATGCATAGGAGAAACTACATCGGAAAAGAAGACAGGAATAGCAAAAGAAGTTATTAGAAGGCAGTTAATTGAAGATTTAGCTGGTGTTGAACCAAAATTTTATAAGAATATTATAATAGCATATGAACCAATGTGGGCAATAGGTACTGGAGTTGTTCCTACATGTGATGAAATACAAGAAATTGTAGAATTTATTAAAGAAACTGTAAATGATAAATATGAATTTGTACCTTTAGTATTATATGGTGGTAGTACTAATGAAAATAATATACAAACTCTTTGTAAAGTTAACATTGTTGATGGTTTTTTAATAGGAAGAGCAAGTTTAGAACCTGAAAAATTAAAAAAAATTATAGAGACTGTTAATTAAGTTTCTTTTTTATTCGACAAATTTCGATATTAATAAGTAATACAATATACAAGTAAACTAGAGGAGGAAATTATGAAAAAAATAAGAATATTAATGATAGATGATAATGAAAAGTTAATTGATGCTATAAAAGAAGCATTTAAAAATAATGAAAATATAGAATTTGTATTAGAAGCTCATGATGGTAAAGAAGGCTATGAAATAATAAAAAATAAACAATCAGAATATGATGTTATAATACTTGATTTAATTATGCCTAATAAAGATGGATTATATGTATTAGAATCAATGAAGAATGATAATATAAATAAAAAAGTTATAGTAGCTACTAGCTATAATGCTATGGATGTAATAAGACAAGTATCAGAATATGGGGTTAATTATTATGTATTAAAACCATTTGATATGATTGATTTAGAAAAAAGAATACTTACTATAGCAAATAAAGAATATGATTCTAAAGTTATCGATGTGGAATATAATAATATTCAATCATCAATATCTAAAATTCTTCATGAATTAGGTATACCATCACATATTAAAGGATATCAATATATTAGAGAAGGAATAAATATATTATTTGATAGACCTGAAACAGTAGGTGGTATTACTAAAGAATTGTACCCAGAGCTAGCAAGTAAGTATGATACTACAGTATCTAGAGTTGAAAGAGCAATACGGCATGCTATAGAAGTTAGTTGGAATAGAGGTAGTTGGGATTTGATGGAGGAAATATTTGGACATAGTGTAGATGTAGATAAAGCTAAGCCCACAAATAGTGAGTTTATTGTTACAATAGCAGATAAATTACGTTTAGATTATTGTAAAGTATAAAAAAACTAGTCAAATTATTTTGTCTAGTTTTATTTATTTTTTAATCTATATAAATTTATTGTTGGTCTGTTAAATAATCTTGCTCTTATATTAGTTGTTCCTACTCCAGGTGATATAAATATTTCAGTATTATTTTTAGTATACATTGTTTTATTATATTTTTTACTATCGCTAGGAATTAATATATTTTTCATAAAAGGTAAATTTATTTGCCCATTATGAGTATGTCCTGCTAATATAAGATCGTACTTTTGATAATCAATACTATCTATTATACTAGGTTCATGAATAATTAATATTTTATATTTTGGATTTTCTGTTTCAATAGCATTTTCTATTGGACTTATTTTATCATTAATATTTTTTTTATCTGAACTTGTAGAAATACCTCCTATTAGTATTGGATCATATCCACCATTATATATTATTTCATAAGTATTATCTAATAATTTAAAATTAGTATTTTTTACAATAGTTTTAAACTCTTCACATAAATCATTTTCTCCAGATATTATATATTTGTATTCACTTTCAATTTTATTTAATTCTTTTGTTATATATTCATAGTCAGTTGATGTATATTTTATATTTTTATCTAATAAATCACCTGTTATTACTGTAATATTTGGCTTTGATTTATTTATTTTATTTATTATTTTATTTAATTTATCTTTATCTATAGTAGTTTTATAATGAATATCTGAAATTTGAATTACTTTGTATCCATAAAATTCTTCAGGAATAAGGGAATTTATTACATTTATTTCTTTTTCTTCTATAATTGATGTACCAATATATCTAGAATATAGAAATAAACTTAGTATTGAAAAAAAACAAAATAACAATATTTTTAGCCATTTAGGCCTTTTTTTTGTTTTATGCTTCATAATACCACCTAATTTAATTTTAACATATTAATACAAAAAAAAGAAGTTAGACACTTTATATATTTCTTTATTTAACATCAAATTGTAAAATCATTGAAAATAAATATTCATATTGTTATAATATAATTTATATTAATTTTTGGGAGACTTATATGGATGATATTGGAATAAGATTTTTAGAAAAAATATTTAAAGATTTATATAAAGAAAATAGTGTCAAAAGATATAAGAAGGATAAGTTTTCTAATATTGATGAATATATGCAAAAATTAAAAAGGGTTACTGAGGGAAGACATAAAGATTATGTTATTAAGTTATTAACAAGTTATTATGTTATTAAGGAAGAAAATATACCTTATAATATTGATAAAGCTCAAGTTATTAGTAGTCACAAAAATTCGTTATCAGTATGGATTAATTATTTAATAGATGATACATGTAGTTATCCTATGTGGGTAAAGTATTGGGTATTTCGTTCTTTAATTAAGATTGGTACATATGATGAGGTAAATAATACTTGGCAAGTAAGAAGTAAGAAAACTTTATCTCCATTTATTGATTTTAATGCTGAAGCATTAGCAGATACTGTTTTTATTGTTATGAAATATGTTAATAAAAAAGAAATTAATGATGAATAAGTAGAAAAATTAGTACAGTCTGGTAGTTTTAAAAAATTATACACCACTTTTTAGTTAAGGTTAATAAAGAAGTAAAAAAATATGGTAATGAAGGAATATGGATTAAGTATAATCAAGGAACAGATGATTATATTAAGTTAAGTAAATCACTAGAAGGATATAATACTGGTTGGTGTACATCTAATGTGTATGCGGCAAAAAGTCAAATATGTGGACCATATGATGAAGCGCCATATGGTGGAGATTTTTATGTTTATTATTCAGTAGATGAAAAAGGAGAATATAAAATTCCTAGAATAGCTATTAGAATGTCTGTTAGTGATAAAATAGGTGAAATAAGAGGGGTAGCAACAGGACAAAATTTAGAAGAAGGATTAGAAGATATTTTACAAACTAAATTAAAAGAAATGTAATTATTAACTAGTGATGTTATAGAAAAAGTTAATTCAAGTAAATTTATCAGTAATATTATAAAGAAGCATTTATCTCATCAAATATTATATATTGATGAGATAAAAGTAATATATAAATTAACTTGGTTACCTAGTTTTGGATATGAAATTGATCCTAGATTAGAAAAAATTAGAAAGCAAAGAAATGCACAAATAGATTTTGAGAGATTAGATGAAGAAAATCAAATATTATGGTTATTACAAGGAAAATTTAATATTATTTGTAAGGATAAAACATTAGCATTAAAAACTGTACAAGAAGATTTTTGTGTTTTGAAAATTTTAAGTGAAAAGTTAAAAAACGATAAAGAGATTGTATTAGAAGCATTAAAACAAGATAGCGATATATTGTTCTATGTAAGTGAAAAACTAAGAAATGATAGAGACGTATTAGAAATAGTACAACAAAGAGTAGAAAATGAGCAAGGACAACAATATAAAAAGTTTATAGATAATATTTAGGTGAAGTAAAGTAAATGTGGGAAAAAATTAAGAGAAAATACAAGTTATACAATTAATTTGTATTTTTTTTAAA
>CANPVU010000033.1 GCA_947581765.1 uncultured Bacilli bacterium | reverse complement strand
CTCAGTGACATATTATATATTAACGTGAGACATTTTCAAAAGTTAACACTTAAGACATTATCATAAATTAATCATAAAAATAAGAAAGCAAAATAAAAAATACTTGATTAAAAATTTAAATTAGTGTATATTAAGTATGTACTTATTCTTGGATGTGAGAGTCTCCGACTTCATCTAGG
Organism: uncultured Bacilli bacterium; assembly: GCA_947581765.1. Lineage (GTDB taxonomy): Bacteria > Bacillota_I > Bacilli_A > RF39 > UBA660 > UBA5578. The sequence goes on along the minus strand of CANPVU010000033.1, from coordinate 8,097 downwards.
TATAAGCGTATTATAAGAAAGGAGAATATAAAATGGCTTTAACAAAAGAAAAGAAAGAAGAATTAGTTAAAAAGTATGGAAAAGATGCTAACGATACAGGAGCTATTGAAGTACAAATTGCTATTTTAACTGAAGAAATTAACTCTTTAATTAAACACTTTGAAGAACATCCACAAGATCATCATTCAAACAGAGGTTTATTAAAGAAGGTTGGAAAAAGAAGAAGCTTACTTAATTACTTAATTAAAAACGATGTTACTAGATATCGTGCTATAGTTAAAGAATTGGGATTAAGAAAATAATTATAGGAAAAAAACAAAGACACTCTTTTTTGAGTGTCTTTAATTTGATATAGCTAAGAAAGGGTAAGAAGTATGAAAAAAGTTTTTGAATTAGATTTTAGGGGTAGAAAAATCGTTGTTGAACATGGAGAACTTGCAAAACAAGCACATGGAGCTGTTTTAGTAAGATATGGTGATACAGTTATACTATCAACAGCAGTTGTTAGTAATAATGCCAATATTTTATCTGATTTTTTCCCATTAACAGTATTATATCAGGAAAAATTGTATTCAGTTGGTAAAATACCAGGTGGATTTATAAAAAGAGAAGGTAGACCTACAGAAGCAGCAACACTTGCAGCTCGTATGATAGATAGACCTATGAGACCATTATTCCCAGAAAATTTTAGAAATGAAGTACAAATAGTAAACACAGTACTTAGTGTAGATCCAGATAATTCACCTGAGATGAGTGCTATGCTAGGATCATCACTTGCAACTTGTATATCAAAGATTCCATTTGATGGACCAATAGCAGGTGTTAAAGTTGGCAGAGTAAATGGAGAATTTATAATAAATCCAACAGTAGATGAATTAGAACAATCAGATATAGAACTTACTGTAGCAGGAACTAAGAATGCTATTAATATGGTTGAAGCAGGTGCTAAAGAAGTTAATGAAGAAGACATGCTTGAAGCATTAATGTTTGGACATGAAGCAATTAAAGAATTAGTTGAATTTGAGGAAAAAATAATTGCTGAAATTGGTCAGGAAAAGATGGAATATGAAGTATTAGAAATATCAGATGAACTTAAAGAAGAAGTAAAAAATCTTGTATCAGATGAACTTAATAGTGCTCTTAGAATTAAAGAAAAACAAGAAAAATATGCTGCTATAGATGCTGCAAAAGAGAAGGTAGTTGAAAAGTATACACAAGATAATAGTGATTTAAAAGAAGATGAATTAACTGAACTTATTACAAAAGTTAAACTTGTCTTAGAAGACATAGAATATGATATATTTAGAAATATTGTAGTAAATGAACATACTAGAGCAGATGGACGTGCTATGACTGAAATTAGACCATTATCAACAGATATAGATTTACTTCCACGTACTCATGGCTCAGCACTATTTACACGTGGAGAAACACAAGCACTTAGTATTACTACATTAGGAGCATTAGGAGAACATCAAATATTAGATGGATTAGATTTAGAAACAGAAAAAAGATTTATGTTACATTATAACTTTCCACAATTTAGTGTTGGTGAAACAGGTAGATATGGTGCTCCAGGAAGAAGAGAAATAGGACACGGTGCCCTTGGAGAACGTGCATTAGCACAAGTAATTCCTAGTGAAGATGAGTTTCCATATACAATACGTGTAGTAAGTGAAATACTAGAAAGTAATGGTTCATCATCTCAAGCTAGTATATGTGCTGGATGTATGAGTTTAATGGCAGCAGGTGTACCAATTAAAGCACCAGTAGCAGGAATAGCTATGGGATTAATTACGTATGGTGATAGTTATCAAATATTAACAGACATACAAGGTATGGAAGATCATTTAGGTGATATGGACTTTAAAGTTGCTGGAACAAGAGATGGAATATGTGCTCTTCAAATGGATATTAAAATTAAAGGTATAACTCGTGATATATTAAAAGAAGCATTAGCTCAAGCAAAACAAGCACGTATGCAAATACTTGATGTAATCGAAAAACAAATACCAGAACCAAGAAAAGAAGTAAGTAAATATGCTCCAAAAACAGTAACATTTATGATTAATCCAGATAAAATTAAAGATGTAATCGGTAAAGGTGGAGAAACTATTACTAAGATTATATTAGATTGTAGTAATGTTAAAGCAGTAAATGATGTAAATGCTGTTAAAGTAGACTTAGAAGATGATGGACGTGTAGTTATATATCATACTAATCAAGAAATAATAGATAAAACTGCAAACATGATTAAAGATATAGTAAGAGAACCAGAAGTAGATAAAATTTATAATGCTAAAGTAGTTAAAATATTAAGTGATAAAGGATGCTTTGTTGAAATATGGCCAGGATGCGAAGGAATGGTACATATATCACAACTTGCACCAGATAGAGTAGAAAAAGTAGAAGATGTTGTTAAATTAGGCGATGAAATTATTGTAAAATGTTTAGGTTATGATAATAGAGGAAGATTAAACTTTTCAAGAAAAGAAGCTATAAAATAGTTTCTTTTCTTGGTATTTACATGTATAATAACAATAAAGAGTAGATTGGAGAATTGTTTATGAATGATAAAAATAAAAAGAACGTATTAGTTAAGAATAATAACTATTTATTATATATAATTTTAATAGTACTAATACTATGTAGTTGTTTTATTTTATATCATTATGTGGTAAATAGTAAACCTAATAAACCGACTGACGATGAACAAATAGATATGGAAACTATATTATTTGATAAAGAAGATTTACCTAGAGTAGATACCTCATATGCAACACAACCATTATTTGATGCATTATTACTTAATTTTACAGGTAAAGATTTAAACTCACTTGGAATACAATATACAAATACACATCAGGGATATCTTAAATTAATAAATAATGAAACTGATTTTTTAATTGTTCCACAACCAAGTGATGATGAGTTGAAACTTGCTAAAGATAAAGGTATAGAATTAGAATTTACTAAAGTTGTTAATGAAGGATTTGTATTCTTTGTAAACAAAGATAACAAAATAGATAATTTAACATTACAACAAGTACAAAAAATATATACTGGAGAAATTACTAATTGGAATCAAGTTGGTGGTGATAATCAAAATATACTTGCATTTCAAGGACAAGAAAATGTTGAAAGCCAAACTGGACTTGAAAAATTAGTAATGAAAGATAATAAAATTAAAGTACCAACTAATACAGAAAAAATAGATACTATGGAACAGTTTATTGATAAAGTAGCAGATTATGACAACGGAAAAAACTCTATAGGATATTCTTATTACTATTACTCTAGTACTATGTATAGAAATGATAATTTAAAATATTTATCAATAAACGGGGTAGCACCAGAATATAAAACAATTGAAGATGGCTCATATCCAATTTTAACTGCATATTATATAGTTACAAGAAAAAATGAAAAAAATGAAAAAGTAGAAAAATTAAAAGATGCAATACTTTCTAAACGTGGGCAAGAAGTAGTACGTGGTGCAGGATATGTACCAGTAAATTAAAAGTCGATATTGACAAAGTATATAAAAAAATGGTATATTTAAAGTGCTGAAAGATATGGTTTGCAAAAATTGAAAAACCTACTGATTAACGTATTGGGAGTTAAAGTATTATATATTGTGTTGATGAGACTACATTTATGTAGTGATCCTAATGTATATAGCTTGACACCCACCTGGTAGAACAGGTTTTATCGTTAAGCTGCGCCGGTCTTTCGGCTTTTTTTATTGTTTTAACTAAAAAAAAATAAGGACTGCACGGCCCTTATTTATTATTTATATTATTGAAAATAAAGTGTGCTACTCCATTTAAATCATTACTAGATGTTATAAAATCAGCTTTATCTTTTAATTCTTTTAGTCCATTGTCCATAGCAACTTTTATATTACAATTATAAAACATAGTTAAATCATTGAAATTATCTCCAAAACAAATACTTTGATTTTTATCAATATTTAAACTTTTTAATAATAAACTTATTGTTTTTCCTTTATCAGTATCTTTTAAATTAATATTTGTAGTGTATTTTTTAAACTTACCAGGTTTATAATATGCAGATGAAATGTATGTAACTTTTAAATTATACATTTGTACATAATTAATTAATTCTTTTACTTCTTCTTTTTCTTTTACAAATACTATAGCTTGATACATATTATCATTTGATGAAATATTATCTTTTGAATATTGATCATTTAATCCATTAAAAATTAATTCGTGATTATATTTATCACAATAATCTGTAATTATTTTTATGTACTCATCACTTAATACTTCTTCATATATTACTTTTTTGTTATTACAATCGATAACACAAGCTCCATTATTGCATATTATATAATCAAATATACTTATATCATACTTAAAAAGATATTTAAAACATCTACCAGTCGATAACACATTTTTTATACCCATTTCTTTTAGTAATTTTAACGCTTTAGCATTATCATCACTAATTAAACCATCACTATTTGTTAGTGTTCCATCTAAATCAAAAAATGCAATTTTAATGTCTTTAAACATATTATTCACCTAAAATAATTATATCACGTATATATTAAAATGTGGTATAATTATGGTGTGATAGATATGGAATTTTTAGAATTATTTGATATTAATGAAAAGCCAGTTGGTAAAAAAATTGTTCGTGGAAATACTCCATTAGATGGAGAATATATAATGGTTGTATATATATTTATTATGAATAATGAAAAAAAGATATTACTTGAACAAAATGTAGTTACACTAGCATGGGTTGTACCCGGCGGACATGTTAATAGTAGTAGCCCAAAAAATAATATAGTAAGAGAGTGTAAGGAAGAGTTAGGAATTGATATAAATCCAAAAAAATTAAAAGAAATTGAAACAATAAAGAAAGATTTTAGACTATTTAAAATATATTATTTAAAGGAAGACATTAATATTAATTCGGTTGTAACTCAAAAAGAAGAGGTAAAATGTGCTAAATACTTCAGCATAGACGAGATTAATTCAATGATAGAAAATGGTAGATTTAGGGAAAATAATGTTATTCTAATTGAGAGTTTAAAAAAATATTTACATATTTAAAAAAATATTGTAGAATTTATATTGATGTGTAAGGATTGTATAATTATGAGAAAGAAAATTATTAATTGTTTATTATTGATTATAGTGTTTTGCTTTACTTTTTTTCTTCAGTACTCTAGTAAAGAAAGTTCAGGAAAAGCTGTTGGAAAAGATGAAATAGATATTACTGATAGAATACCTGTTTTAACTTTTCATAGATTAGTACCAGATGATGTAAAAAAAGATGTATATCCTAATAACCAATGGGTAGGCTCTGTAGATGTTTTTTCAGATATGATGAAGTATTTATATGTTAATGGATATAAAACTATAAGTACTGAGGATTTTTATTACTGGTATATAGGTGATAGAGAATATGACAGTAAAACTGTTTTGATAACTTTTGACGATGGATTTTATGAAGATTATTATTTAGCTTTACCAATATTAAAAAAATATAATTTTAAAGCAACATCTTTTGTAGTAGGTAGTAGAATAAAACCAATAACGAGATTATATGATAAATATAAAACAAGTTTCTTAGGATTAGATGTTATAGAAAAGGTAAGAGAAGAATATCCTAATTTTGAATTCCAAAGTCATTCATATAACATGCATTATTATACTAAAAATAATAAGCATAGAATTAAATCTATGTCTTACGAACAAATAGAAAATGATGTTATAAGTAATAACAAATTTGGTTTTACTACTATGGCTTATCCTTATGGAGATTATAATAAGGATATAGAAAAAATACTTGAAAAGCATGATTATTTGGTAGCATTTAAATTTGGAGGTTCAGATTATGCTACTAGAGATGATGATAGATATGCTATACCTAGAATTAAAATAAATGGTAATGCAACAGTAAATACATTAATAAAATGGTTAGAATACTAAGTGTGATTAATCACACTTTTTTTATTTTTTGTATAATTAATATCTAAAAATTTAATTATGTTATTTTTAGATATTATAAAATTAAATTTTGTGTTATAATTAGTATATAATAGTTAGGAGTGTAATAATGGATAATGGTAATAAAAGATTAATCGCTGTTATTTTATTTATTGTTTTTATTTCGGTTAGTGTAATATTTGCAATGAATATGGATAGTAAGGAAGAGCCAAAGAAAAATTTAGAAGATGATTCTAATATTTCTTCTAATTCTAATATTGATTCAAATATTGATTCAAATATTGATGATGATATTGATTCTTCTATAGTTATAGATCCAAATTCTGATATAGGTTCTGATGATGAAGCCCAGTTAGAGGTAGGTGATTCTAGACCTGTTCAAGTTGTTACAAGTAACACTAATAAAAACTCAAATATTACATCAAATGGTAAAAATATAATACCGGTATCATATTTTATAACTCAAATATATGCTAATAAGATTTATGTAGGTGGTACCACAAACATACTAGTATCAATAAAACCAGAAAATGCAACAATAAAAAAAATAACATATACATCTAGTAATCCTGGAATAGCAACAGTTGCGTCAAATGGAAAAATAACTGGTATATCACCTGGGACTTGTGAGATTAAAGTATCAGTAGAAGGGGCAGGAGTATCAACTGTAACAGTTCAAGTTCTAGCAAGACCAATTGGTTCTTCAGGTTCAACTATTCCATCAACGCCTATTCCACCAAGTATAAGCAACTCGACAAGTAATAATGTTACCCCTTCAAATAAAACAAGTAATAATTTATCTTTTATAAAAGTAACTGGAGTAAAACTTAATAAATCAAGTTTAAGTTTACAAAAAGGTCATAGTACAGTTTTAACTGCTACAATAACACCAAGTAATGCTTCAAATAAAGGTATATTTTGGACTACAAGTAATTCTGCTGTTGCAAGTGTACAAAGTGGTATAGTATATGCAAAAGGATATGGAACAGCAACTATTACAGCAACAACTGCAGATGGGAATAAAAAAGCTACATGTATTGTAACAGTTCCAGCACCAGCTAAAAATGGTTGGTATACAGAAAATGGTAATAAATATTATTATAGAAACAATCAAAAATTGAAAAATCAATATATTGAATATATATATCTAGATTCTAATGGAGTAGCACAAAATAAGATTGGTACATTTGATGCCACATTGTATGGTGCACGTGCATGGGCAAATCAAGCTTTAAATATTATGTCTTCTGCAAGTGACAGTTCAAAAAAATTAGGCATTGTTCCACTAGGTGGAAAAATGACAATTGTAGGTGATGAAAGTGGTAAATTTATCAAAATACAATATGGTAATATAGTAGGATATGTTTATAATAATTGTATATATATTAATCTACCAGATATAGTACCAGATGCTATTTATGAAATAACAAATGCTAATGCTTCAATTTTCAAATCAGCAGATGAAGTTATTCCAGGTATAACAGGTACTAATTTATATGGATATAGCAAAGCATATAATGAAAAAATTGGTAAAACAACATATTATGCGCCTCTTTTATATCCAGTAGCAAAGGAATTCCAAAACGCTTATCATACTGCTAGAAGTAGAGGATTTAACTTAAAAGTTTATGATTCATATAGACCATATGATGTAACAAAGACCATAAGTACAGCATTTAAAAAGTTATATAATCAAGATCCATACGTTAAATCTTTAGTTAATAAAGATAAAAATGGTCAAGTTTGGGGAACTAGTTGGTTTTTAGCAGAAAAAGCATCTAATCACAATAAAGGAATAGCACTTGATCTTACTATTACTGATAGTAGTGGAAAAGAACTTAGTGCTCAAACTCCAATGCATACATTAGATACTAGAGCACTTAGAAAATATAACAATGATGTAGCAAACAAATTAAGTGATATAATGACATCATCAGGTTTTGAAACATTGGCATCAGAATGGTGGCACTATGAAGAAAAAAGTTATTCAAGTATTGGATATACTTCTATTGCTATACGTTAAAAGAGTTCATTTGAACTGAACCCCAAAAGTTGGACAGTTTATAAATAGTTTCTAATTAGAGGATTGTAACCTATAATTTACAGGTGA
>CANPVU010000032.1 GCA_947581765.1 uncultured Bacilli bacterium | reverse complement strand
TTACTACAACCACCTTTTACTTTGTAGTAATTATATCATAATTTCATTGCGAAGAATTTTTACTCTTTTTCTCTGTTTTTTTATATTTTACTTGCAAAAATATAATATTATTGATATAATTAAACTGCGTATTTGAAATGGCGGATATGGTGAAGGGGTTAACACGGCGGATTGTGGTTCCGTTATGCTAGGGTTCGAATCCCTATATCCGCCCCATTTATGTGTAGAATTAGAACACCTTTAAAGTGTTCTTTTTTCGTGCTTTTTAAGACTATAGTATATATTTATTAAAATAAGAATGTTATAATAAATAATAATAGTAATGAAGAATTTGAGGAGGAATATCTTTAGAATAATGAATTTTTAAATATTTTAAAAGAACATGATAATATGTTAGATGGAATAGAAAGCTATGCTTATGATGCATTTATTAATCAAGAATAGGAGGTATTAATATGACAATAGATGAAATATATGAAAGTATAAAAAAAGAAACATGTGTTAAGTCATACAAGATTGAAAAAGAAAAAGCAGATAATTTAACTATTTATGATAGTAAATTTGGAGGAATTCCATACTGGGATTTTTCAAAGGAATTTCCAACGGATAGTAAGGGTGAAAAATTAAATTTATTAGCACAAATAAATTTTGATAAAGAAAACTTTAATGATGATAGATTGCCTGTAAAAGGAATTTTGCAATTTTATATATCATCAAATGATGATATATATGGTATGAATTTTGATGAACAGGATAAACAAACAGACTGGAGAGTAATCTATCATGAAAATTTAAATTATGGGATAACTGAAGATATGGTAAAGAATAATGGAGTTAAAACTTTTAAAGAAGTTTCACCAGATTATTATGCACCATTTTATGACACTTATAAGATTTCTTTTAAAGAAATTGATGAAGTAATAAGTTCTAATGATGAAAACTTTAATTCAATAGTAGTTAGAATTTTAAAAGATAAATTCAATGTTATAATTGAAGAAAATGAAGTAGGTGATTATCTTGAGCAAATTGATGAAAAATATTATGAAAAATTTGAAACATGGGGTCATAAATTATTAGGTTATCCAGCATTTACACAATCAGATCCAAGATGTTATAACAAAAAATATAATAAATATGATACTTTACTTTTACAGATAGATACTGATAGTGATATTATGTGGGGAGATTCTGGCGTAGCAAATTTTTTTATAAGCGAAGAAGATATGAAAAATAAAAAATTTGATAATATTTTGTATAATTGGGATTGTTGCTAGTTAAGAATAGTAGATAATTTATTAAGAGGTATATTTATGAATAAAATTTTAAATGAAATAAAAGAAATAATTAAACAAAACATAAACGAATATTTACCAGAGGTAAAACCAAGTGATTTGGAAGAAAATGGTATTGTTTACTATATGAACGGAAAAAATGGAACTGAATTCGACTGGTATGTTAATGAGCACTTGCCTAGTTTTATGGTATTTTACAATGATAAACAAAATTTAGGTGCAGTAAAGTTATCAATTTATACTGATGGTGGAGTAGAGGTATATATTTATGGAGATAAAGGTAATAAAGTTATCAAAGAAGTACAAACTTCAATAGAAGTTTCAGAAAATGAATTATTTAATTTAGCAGTAATATTAAAAAGTGAAGCAGATGATAAACTTATTTGGGATTCAAGTATAGATAAAATTAATACTGATGTTGAGGTAAGTAATAAAGAAATAACCAAATTTCAAGATACTGAACAATATATGGAACCAATTAAAAATAGAATGAAACTATTAAATCAAACTGCTTATCTTTCCAAAAAAATAATAGAAGAAAGCTGGAAAGTCGGGTATATGTATAGAGCTAAGCCTATAAATGAAAATGATAGTGGATGGTCTTTCATGGCAGGAAATGAATCAAGAGAATATACAGATGATTATAAAAATATTGCATTAGTGAGTGTGCATGAAGTGTATCAATTAGATCCAGATGTTTGGAATTATATTGATAATCCAGTAGGTTCAGAATTTATTAGAATATCATCAAATGAATTTGAAGAAGATCATAATGATAAAGAAATATTTATAGAAAAAAGATAAATTTAACAATGATAGTTGCATTATGTGATTTATATAATATTGCTCAAACCAATGTAGCAAGAAATATACAATTAAGAAGTGATTTTTCTGGAATAAAATTGAGTAGATAATAGATAAAATGCTTTTAGAAATGAAAGAAAAATTGAAGATATAGAAAAATTAATAGAAATAGAAAATAAAATTAAATGATGGGAGTTGTTAATATGACAAATGAAAATAATTTAGGAACAATATTAGAAAATTTAGATATGGATAATAATTTACAAGAATTTATAGAGAATATAGTTGAAGAAAATTTTAGAGAATTAGATCAACCACTTTATGATGAAAAAGGTAATTTTATATATAATCAACCACTTGTAGAATTTTTAAAGTCTGATGAGAATATTAAAACATTATCTAATGATGAATTTAATTTATTATTGGATATGGTAATAAAAGATATAATTCATAGAATAGAAGCAAAAGGTAATTCTCATATAAGAGCTACTGAGGATGCTTATGATGAAGAAAATAGAAGCTATTATGGTAGTAGTGAAAGTGCATATTGGCATTTATTAGAACAATATTTAGATGATTTTAATTATAATAAAAGTATATCTGATTTTTATTATGAATACTTAGATGAAACTGCAAAAAAGATGTAAGAAAATTGTAGTATAACAATATAGTATAGTCTAGTTGAAGATTATTCCATTATAAATAATTATTGTTTAAAATAGATAGGATGGAATTTAAAAATGAGTATAGAAATTAAAATAGTACAACCAAAAAATAAAATTAATATATATAAAATAGAAGAATTATGGAAAAGTGCATGTACTAATGCCTTTGGTAATAAAACATGTCCTAGGATAGGTATATCTGATGATTTTTATAGAATGAAATTAGAGTTTATAAGTAGTAATGAAGAATATGAAAAAAATAAATCAATGCTTAATACTACTGATGACTATGTATTATTTGATAGAAATAATTATGGTAGTGGAATATATTTATGGTTTGAAGATGATAATATTTGTATGAAAGCATCATTTCCAACAACATATAGTGAAATTTTAGGCCTTTATAATCTAGTGAATGTAATGTGCAATGAATTTGGTATAAAAGAATTTTATAGAGGAAGTTTAGGAGAATTTAATTTGGTAGATACAAGTCAATTAGATTGGTTTATAGAACTTGGTATAAATGATACACTTATGATGTTAGATAGAATGAAGAAAGATATGTTAGAAGATAATGCTTTTGGTGGACATATATCAATTAATGGAGTAGTAAATCCAATATGTATAACACTAGATAATTTAAAAAGTTGGGGAATTGACTTACCTTTAGAAGGTAATATGGAAAATATTACAACTGTTATGAAAAATTATGAAATGTTTATGAATGAGATTCAACAAAGAGATTTATTTTATTCGGTATTTAAATTATATCAAATAATAGAAGGTGAAAAGCAAGTTATTAATGGTTATATTTCAGTAGCACAAGATTGTGATATTATATTACCTATAAATCCAAAAACAGAATTTTATTTTGGAGTTAATAGATTTGATACAAGTACAATAAATAAATTTTATGCAATGTTAAGTGATAGTAATGGTGAGAATGTTTATATTGAGTACGATGAATTTTTAAACAAAATAGATTATAAAACAAAAGAAAAATATGATGGAACACATTTTATTATTAGATTAAGTGCTACAGATATAGAAAAAATAATTGGTTAAAATAATGATAATAACAATTTGACAAAATAATGTATGTGTGTAATAATACAAATCAAGTGAGGAGATATGTGCATACTTGCTAGCTATCTCGGGGTAAAACCTACACAATATTAGTATTGGAGTCACGAATATGTTATTCGTGGCTTTTTTTGTTACCTCGAATAACATTAGTAAATTATAATACTAGTTAGTGTTCCATATTAAAGGAGTGTGATGATATGAAAATAATAGAAGTAAATAATTTATCAAAAACATTTAAAGTTAAGATAAAAGAAAAAGGATTAAAAGGTAGTTTAAAATCTATTATTAATCCTAAATATAAAATAGTTAATGCTGTAAATAATGTTTCATTTAGTGTTGATAAAGGAGAAATAATAGCATTCATAGGACCAAATGGAGCAGGTAAGAGTACTACTATAAAAATGATGACTAGTATATTATATCCAGATGAGGGAAATATTAAAATCTTAGGATTAGATCCAGCTAAAGATAGAAAAAAATTAGCATATGAAATAGGTACTGTATTTGGTCAAAAAGAACAATTATGGACACATTTAACTCCATATGATAATTTTAAATTCTTTGGGGCAATCTATGATATTCCAGAAAAAGCTGTAGAAAAGAAAATAGAAGAATTTAGGGTATTATTTGAACTTGATAAATTTATTAATACTCCAGTTAGAAATTTATCATTAGGACAAAGAATTATATGTGAAATAGTAGCATCTTTAATACATGAACCTAAAATATTATTCTTAGATGAACCAACTATTGGATTAGACCCTGTAGTAAAAGAAAACATTAGAACTTTAATTAAAAGAATGAATAAAGAATATAAAACAACTATATTTTTAACTAGTCATGATGTAGGAGATATAGAAAAACTATGTAAAAGAGTTATTATAATTAATAATGGACAATTAGTATTAGATGATACTATGGAAAATTTAAAATATCATTATTTAAATCAAAAGATAGTTGAAGCTAAAATGAAAGAGAAAGTAAATTTAGATGATGAAGTTGGTATAACTATATTAAAAGATAAAGGATATAACTTAAAAATAGAAGTAGATACTACAAAAAGAAGTGTAGCAGACGCTATTAGATTATTAAATCCAGATAATATTATTGATATTAATATTTCTAATGTACCATTAGAAAATATAATTAGTGATATATATAGAAATAAGGAATAAGTATGAGAAAATATTTATTTATTATAAAGACTCAAATAATGAGTAATTTACAGTATATAGCAAATATATTATTGGGATTTATTGGATACTTTATAATGTTATTTATATTATTTAATTTATGGGATTATTTATATAGTTCTCCTGATGAATTAATTAATGGTTATAATATGAATCAAATGACATGGTATGTTATTGTTACTGAAGTATTATGGATGACATTAGGTGGTAGAAAGTTATGTAGAAAGATAAGTAATGATGTTAAAAGTGGTAATATTACTTATAATATTAATAAACCTTATAATTATGTATTGTATTGTTTATCAACTCATTTAGGAGATGTAGTTATTAAAGGAATAGTATATACTTTTTTAGGTATGTTAACTGGATTTATATTTTTAGGTAGTTTTCCAAAATTAAACATTATTAGTATTATAATTTTACTTATAACAGCAATTCTTGCTACTACAATTAGTATATTATTAATTACATGTATTGGGTTAGTTTCTTTCTTTATAGAAGATTCTGGGCCATTATACTGGGTATATAGTAAAGTAATACTTGTATTAGGTACAATATTTCCTATAGAATATTTTCCTAGTATATTACAAAAAATATTACAATATAGTCCTGTATATGTAGTTAGCTATGGACCAGCAAAATTATTTGTAGATTTCTCTATGGATAATGCTATAAAAGTTATAGTAGCACAATTAGTTTATATTATAATTTCATATGTTTTATGTAATTTAATATATAGAAAAGGGGTGAAGAGAATAAATGTTAATGGAGGTTAAAAATCAAATAAAAGTTAATTATTTATCATTTAAATATTGTATTATGAGAGAAATGTTAAATAAGGCAACTTTTATATCAAATGTATTATTTATGATATTAAATAATTCATTTATGATTGTACAATGGATAGTTTTATATTCACTTAAAGATAATGTAGGTGGATATACATTTAAACAAGTTTTATTATTATGGGCATTAGCATCTGGTGTATATGGAGTAGCACATTTATTTTTTAAAAAGTCATTCCATTTATCAGAAGTTATTAATAATGGAAAATTAGATGCATATATTGTTCAACCTAAGAATATTCTTTTATCTGTTATAACTTCAGATATAGAAGTATCAGCTATAGGAGATGTATTATTTTCAATAATTGTATTTTGTGTATCAGGATTTACAATAAAAAGATTTATTCTTTTCATTATATTTATAATAACTGGTGGATTAATACTTACAAGTGTAACAGTAATATTAAATAGTTTAAGTTTCTGGTTTAATAATGCAGATATGATAGCTGATGTAGGAGATTCATTAATGACAAGCTTTTCTACTTATCCAGATGGAATATTTAAAGGATTAACTAAGGTATTATTATTTACTTTAATACCAGTTGGTATTTCTAACTATATACCAGTTAAAGTAATAACAGAGTTTAATATAAATTTATTTGTAATTAATATTGTTGTATGTATCTTTTTAATTTTATTATCAAATATAATATTTTATAGTGGACTTAAAAGATACTCATCAACTAACTTAATGAGTGCAAGAATATAAAAAGGAAATAATTATAAAGTTATTTTCTTTTTGTATGATATAATTTCTTTAGAGGTGTTAATTATGATATATACTGAATCTACAAAAAAGGCTTTAAAATTACTATTTGAAAAACATAAAAATCAAGTAGATAAAGCTGGTATTCCATATGTATTTCATCCATTTCATGTTGCAGAGTGCATGGATGATGAAGATAGTACTGTAGTAGCACTCTTACATGATATAGTAGAAGATACTGATATTACTTTTGAAGATTTAAAGAATATGGGTTTTAATGATAATGTAATTGAAGCATTAAAACTATTAACTCATACATGGAGTGTTAATTATTTTGATTATATAAAAAATATTAGTCAAAATGATATAGCTACTAAGGTAAAATTAGCAGATTTATCTCATAATAGTGATTTAACTAGATTAGATAATGTTACAAAAAGGGATATAAAAAGAGTAGAAAAATATAAGAAGTGTATAGAATATTTAAATAATATAAATATTACAAGAATTAATTTTGAACTTATTTTAAAATCTTCTATAGTAGGATTTGTTATTGGTGATGCATTAGGTGTACCATTTGAATTTAAGAAAAGAAATGAGTTAAAAAATAAAAAAGATGAAATAAGAAGTATGGTAGGGTATGGTACACATAATGTACCAGAAGGAACTTGGAGTGATGATTCATCTTTATTACTTGCTACTATGGATTCTATAATTAATAAAGGAACGATAGATTATAAAGATATAATGGATAGATTTTGTGATTGGTATTTAAATGCAAATTATACTGCTACTAATAAGCTTTTTGATGTAGGAATTTCTACAAGT
The DNA here is from genome assembly GCA_947581765.1 of uncultured Bacilli bacterium. GTDB lineage: Bacteria > Bacillota_I > Bacilli_A > RF39 > UBA660 > UBA5578. The sequence goes on along the minus strand of CANPVU010000032.1, from coordinate 2,291 downwards.
ACTTCTATACTAAAATATATAGATTTAGGTGATATAAATACATGTGGTAGAAGTGATATTAATAGTAATGGAAATGGATCATTAATGAGGATTTTACCGGTAGCATTCTACTTAAATAAATCTAATTTAACTGAAGAAGAAAAGGTTGAAATTATTGATAAAGTTTCATCATTAACACATGCACATGAAATAAGCAGATTAGGTTGTTTGATATATTGTGATTATATAAATTTATTGCTAAATTTTAAAAATAAGAACATAGCATATAATATACTTAAAACAATAGATTATTCTAAATATTATTCAAAAGAAAGTATAAAAGTATATGATAATTTATTAAAAAAAGATATATCAAAATTTAGAGAAAGTTTTATCTTATCTAGTGGTTATGTTGCTAGTACATTAGAATCAGCTATATGGAGTATATTAAACTATGATACGTTTGAATCAACTGTATTAGGTTCTATAATGCTTGGAGATGATACTGATACAATAGGTGCTATTACAGGTGGAATTGCTGGAATATTATATGGGTATGAAAATATACCTAAGATGTGGATTGATAAATTAAAAAGATATGATTATATTGAAAAAATGTGTAAAGAGTATAGTAAAGTTTTAAACGATCCTAAGAAGGTTTATAAGAGATATAAATAATATTTATATTTAAGTATATTTACAATTTTATTAAAAAATGGTACAATTTATGTGCGATTTAGGAGGTAGTGATTATATGAAGAAGACAAAAAATATATGTAGTATTGGTCCATCAACTCAAAATTGGGAAGCATTTAAAGGTATTGTAGAAGCTGGAATGAATGTTGCACGTATTAACTTTTCTCATGCAACAATGGAAGAGAGACTTTTAGATGAAAGTTTAGTTGAAAGAGCAAATAAAGAATTAGGAGCAAACATTGCAATATTATATGATACTAAAGGACCAGATCTTAGAACTTGTACTTTTAAGGATGATTTTATAGATTTAGTTGAAGGAAATACAATTAGAATAGTAGAAGAAGATTTAGGTAATGAAGGAACTGCTGAAAAGATTTCTTTCAATTACAGAAATATTATAAAGGACTTACATGTAGGTTCAGTTGTATTACTTGATGACGGATTTTATAAATTAGTTGTTGAAAGTGAAGATGAAGATGGTGGAGTTACATGCCGTATAATGAATGGTGGTAAGATTAAATCACGCCGTGGAGTATGTATTCCAGGAATCAAACTAGATGTACCATATGTATCTGAACAAGATAAGGAAGATATTAAATATGCTTGTGATAAAGATGGAGATTATTTAGCTATATCTTTCGTTAACTCTGCTGAAAATATAAGAGAAGCAAAAGCACTTTGTGCAGAATATGGTAAGCCAAATATGCCAATTATTTCTAAAGTTGAAACTCAATATGCTATGGATAATCTAGAAGAAATAGTTGCAGAATCTGATTATATCATGATAGCACGTGGAGATTTAGGAATAGAAACAGGAATAGAGAATTTACCATTATATCAACAAATGATGATTGACGAATGTCATAAACAAGGTAAAGGATGTATTATGGCAACACAAATGATGTATTCAATGTTAAAAAATATTCGTCCTACTAATGCTGAAGTTACAGATGTAGCTAATGCAGTATTACGTGGTTGTGATGCTATTATGACTAGTGAAGAAACAACTATGGGAGAACATCCAGTTGAAACTATCCAAGCAATGGCTAATATTTGTAATAAAGTTGAAAAAATTACTAAGTATGAATTAGGAGACTTTAATTTAAAAGGAACTGCAATTCATAATACAATTGCAAAATGTGTTGTGCAAGCATCTAAAGATTTACCTATTAAAGCTATAGTTGTATCAACAGCAACAGGTAAAACAGCTGAAGATATTTCATCACTTAGACCTTCTTCAAATATATTAGCAATTACACCTAACCCAAAAGTTGCTAAAGGTTTAGCTCTTAAATGGGGTGTTTATAGCAAAGTAGCTAATCAAGGTGTTGATACTGATAGTATAGTAGATGATGGTATTGAAGCTGCTAAAAATATGTTTGAACTAAATAAAGGTGATCTTGTAGCAATCGTTGGTGGATTTCCAGATGATGCACATACTAACTTTATGAAGATAGTTGAATTATAGAAGCTAATGCTTCTTTTTTCTGTCAATAACTTTTGAAAATGTCTCAAAAAAAACTAAACATTAACGGGAAATTTTAACCCGTTTTTTCTTTACTTTCTACTTGTTAGTCGCTATATTATACTTCATTCAATATTGTCAATGGTAAATG
>CANPVU010000031.1 GCA_947581765.1 uncultured Bacilli bacterium | reverse complement strand
GAATTTAAAAAAAATACAAATTAATTGTATAACTTGTATTTTCTCTTAATTTTTTCCCACATTTACTTTACTTCACCAATGTCAAAAAAAGACTAAAAAGTCTTTATTTATGATATGTATAATCTTTACGACAATTAATAGTATCTAAATCTTCTGGTTCTATACATTTTGTTTGTTCCATACTATATAAAGATTCTAAAAATTCTATTATTTTTCTATTTATTCCCATATCAGATAGATGTGCTACATAATAGTAATATTCATCATAAGTAAATCTATGACTAGAACAATTACTAAGTACATTAAGTAACATATATGCAAATTCTAAATATGTAGTTTCACGACTTGGTATATGTAAATTAGTTTTAGGATCTTTAGGATACTTCTTATCAAATTTGTCTATTGCTTTATTAGTGGCTAAATATCTAGCAGGTAATGGTGTAGTACCAGTAAAATAACTACTATCTACATCTATTACTTTTATTCTTTGTTCTACAACATCAAATATAAAGTTTGACTCTTGTATATCTCCTAGGAAAAACTCATCTTTTAGTTCATATATATTAAGTAGTTTTTGTAATATCTTTAATATTGATTTTAAATGTTGTAATTTCTTTTTTAATGAAACATTAGGATTATTAAGAAGAAATATCATATTTATATTAGTTTCTATAAGTGGCATTTTTATACCTGATATTTTACCGTCTATAGCAACCAATCCTTCTGGTAATACTAACTCTGGAATATCTAAATAATCCTTATTATCTAATATTCTACTTACAATACTTATTTTATTACTCATATCTGTTGGAGTATCTCTGTAAAATTTTTTTATTAGTTTCTTTTTATTTTTTATATTTCCTTTAGTTTCAACATAAATAAATTGTTGAGATTCACTAGTAGTAACACAATCAGATAATTGTAATCTTTCTAATTTTTTAAATTGTCTACTAGAAAAATAATCTATACTTAATCCCATAACAATCCCCTCTTTTATTTATTTGATATGGTACTAAAGTATTTATATTTTGTCAAATTACTTAAAGTGATAATTTCTATTAAATGTATCTATTATCTCTTGAGCTCTTCTATATAACATTCTTATCTTCTTTATTTTACTATTTTTAAATAATTTAGTTTTATCATATTCTTCTTCTAACTTAACAGTATCATTTAATATTTTTATTAATTCATTATAACTATTATCAATACCAGTTATATTATCAAAAAAATATGTTATGTCTTCTATATTACCTTTAAATCTTATATTAGATAGTACACTTATTAACGTATTATTACTTAAAAGAGTTTTACATACTTCTGATTGTAGAGCATATGCACTAGATTTATATTTATCATTTATAAAATATTTTATATTATGTAGTGTATTTTTTATTTTTATATTATTAATATCATAATTATTTAATGAGTTTATTATATCTATTATTTCTTCAGTTTGTTTAGTATTTATTATTTCTTCTAATATATATGCATCATCTTTACCACTATCTACATAATCAGTTTTATTATATTTAATATATGTTAATCCTGTTCTAAGATATATATATTTATCATCTGTTTTTACATCATTTTCTAAAGAATTAAGCGCATGATTATATTCATGTACTATATTATCTATTAATTCAAGTAATTCTTTATTTTTGTATAAATTTATAACTATGTGTTTACTTATAATTATATTATCATTTATTTGAATTGGTATACTTGCATAATATGCTTGTAGTATTTGTTCATCATTTTTCTTAATAACTATAGGTACTTGTTTAAATACTTTTAATATTTTGTTTTTACTGTCTAATCCATACTTAACTATAAATGCAGGTATTATTATATAAAGTAAATGAACTATATCTTCATCATAATTATATTCTTTTAAAGTATTATCTACATAACTAATAGATATATTAAATAGTTCATTTACTGTTTTATCATTTAAATTCATAGTATCACCAGTATTATTATATATTATTTTTTTGTTTACATCAAAAAAATGATCAAAAGACCATTTTATTTATTTTTAAAATTTGAATACCAATTGTTAAGTGTTTCTTTCCCTTTTTCTATTCCTTTAGAGCCTAAATCTTTTAACTTACTAAATGTATTTTTAAATGAAGATTTCATATTCTCATAATCTCTTTTAAATTCATCACATACATCTTGTTTATCAGAGCAAAATTTATTTACTGTTTCATTATATTTATTAATTATTTGTTCTTTCTTTTCTCTATATTTTTCTTTTGTTTCATCAATAGCACCTGGAAATTTATTTTCTATTGCTATTTCTATTTTAGTAATTAAACCAGTAACTTCCATTTTACCTTTTGTAGTTAATTCATTAAAAGTATAACCTTTTATTTCTCCACCATAAAATAAGAAATCTACAACTTCTATAAATATATTTTTTACTTTTTCTTTTGTAGTAGCACTCTGTACTTCTTTTTGTTTTTCTTTTAAATAGTTAATAACTCCTTCATCTTCTTTTGATAATGTTTCTTCTTTAGAGTTAGTCTTTGTAACATTACTACTTTTATTTGAGTTAGATTTATTAGTAGTTACGTTATTACTATTTGATTTTACAGTATTACTAGATGTTTTATTACTAGTTTCTAATTGATTACTAGATGTTTTGTTACTAGTATTTGAATTTTTATCACTAGTTGTGCTACTTTTACTATTTGAATTTTTATTACTAATCATATTACTTTTACTATTTAAATTTTTATCACTCTTATTATTTTCTTGATAAATTTCTATGTTACTACTATCATAATTACTTTGACTATTAGTATTATTAATACTTTCTTTTTTTGATGTTAAAGTTTTATTTTCTTTACTATTAGATTCTATTTTATTTGATGAATTAGATGCAATTAAAAATATAGTTATTGATAAAATTCCTACAAATACAATTCCTAATAATGTAAAAAAAGCTACTTTATAATTTTTCTCCTTCATACTTCCTACACTTCCCCATTTGTTATGCTATTATATCACTATTTTAATATAATTTCTAATTTACCTAGTTTAAATATTTAATACAAGATATTTACTAAAATATTCAACATTTTATAGAGTTATCTAAATATATATTTTTTTACTCATTCATAATTCCTTTTATTATTCATTTTACTTTGTATACTATTCTAATTCTGAAAACATTTTAATCATTGTATCATTACCACGTGCAAGTTTTTTTATAGTTAAATCTTCAGCTTTATTATTAGCTAGTCTTAAATTATTCTCACTAGAAAGTAGAGCTTCTTTTGTTTTTTGTAAATGATCTATAGTTTTATCTATTTCTTCTATTGCTTTTTTAAATTTATCACTTGCAATTCTATAGTTTCTACCAAATGCTTCTTTAAATGAATTAATATTATCTTCAAAGTTAGATATATCTATATTTTGTTCTTGTATAACTTTAAGTTGTCTTTTATACTCTAATGAATTATAAGCCATACTACGTATTAATGTTATTAAAGGTATAAAAAATTGTGGTCTTATTACATACATTTTTTCATATTTATGTGACATATCTACTATACCATTATTATAATAATCATTATCTATTTCAAGTAATGATACTAAGACTGCATACTCACATTTTTTCTCTTTTCTATCTTTATCTAGTTCCTTTAAAAAGTCTTCATTTTTATGCTTAGTAGCAGTCATATCTGCTTCATTTTTCATTTCAAACATAATAGATACTATCTCAGTATTATCTGAATCAAAATCTCTAAATATAAAATCTCCTTTAGATCCTGTTTTAATATCATTATCTTTTTCAAAATATGCATTATTAAATAAAGGTCTTAATTTATTAAATTCATTATTACAATGTTGTTCTAATGATTCACCTATCATTTTAGTAGATTGTCTTGCTTTAAAGTCTTTATAATATTCTATTTGTTCATCTTTATTTTTTATTTTTTCTTCATATGTATCTTTTAAATTTTTCTCTTTTATTAAATACTCATTTTTATTTAATTCTATTTTATTATTTAAACTATCAATTTCTTTTTCTTTTTTAGATATTTCTTTTTGAAGTACTAAAGCATTTTCAGATTCTTGTAATTTTAATTTGCTTTTTAACTCATTTATTTCATTATCTTTTTTACCTAGTTTTTCATTATATTCCTTTTCTAATTTATTTATAGTTCTTTCTTCTTTATTTTTTACTTCATTTTTTAATTCAGTAATCTCTATATCTTTTTTATTTATTTTTTCATTTAATTCTTTTTCTAAATTGGATTTTGCTAAGTTAACAGCACTTTCTTTATCAATTTTATGTTGTTCATCTCTTAGTTTAATTTCTTTTTCAAATTCTTTATCTCTTATTTGTTTTACAATTGATTCATAATCACTTTCATCAATTTGAAAAACTGTACCACATTTTGGACATTTTATTTCATTCATATTTATCACCCTTACATTGTTTCTTTTTTTATTTTACCTATGAAAAAATTTTATGTCAATCAAAAAAAGTACTTATTTTTAAGTACTAATTATTATTTGATAATATCTGGGTTAATCTAAGATCAAAATCACATAGTGATTCTTGAATAGAATTTATTAATACAAGTATAGCTTCAGTATAATCATCATAAGAATACTTTCCATGTTTTAAATCTACTAATTCTTCTAATCCATTAATCTGTGTTTTTACATCTACTTGTTCACACATTTTATCAGTAAGTGATACTAATAATTTCAATTGTTGAATAACTATTGCTTGTTTATCCTCTAATTCTAATCCTTTAAAATATTTTAAGTAGTCGCTAAAATTTTCTTGTTCCATTTTATCCTCCTAAAACATTTTTTTAACTGATTCAATTTCACTATCAGTTAGAACATCTTTTTTCCTTAATTCTAGTAATTTTTTCCAATCAGAAACTACAAGAAATGTTCTTTTTAATTTACTTAGCCCATAATATCTTAGCTCAGCTTCTTTTATAACTTCAGCTTTTTCTAGTTTTTTTTCAATAATATCTGTTTTAACTTGCTCCCCTTTAAAATAATATGTTTCAAATTTAACTTCTTCTTTAAAAAATTTATTACAAATAGCTACTAAATCTTTTTCTTTTGCTTCAAGTAATTGTTCTTCAGTTTTACCATCTTCGTTATATTTGATTCTACTAGCTATAGCTCTTGCGAAAACCTCTTGCATAATAGCATCACTTTCTTGCATTTGTTTTTGTTCTTCTTCAGTTAAATTAAAACTATATCTATAAATTTCCTCATGTATACTTGAATATATACCTGTTATTTCTGCTGGTGTCATATACTTAGTAGCAAATGATAAAAAATTATAATTATCTACTTTTTTTCTAAAACTATATTTATAATCTTTAACTAATTTATTTTTTACATTATTATTTATAGATTTTTTTAATTCATTAGGAGTAACAACATCTCTAGCTGTACTACCAGTTATATTAAATTTTATTTTATAACTAGAAAATAGATTATTAAAATTGTTATCCATAGTTGTTTTATCTTCACTTGATAATTTATCATAAAATTTAATATATTCTTCATACAATTTCGTGTACTGTGATAAATAATTATTTGGATTAAATTTATTAAATAGTTCACTTAGTTTATGATCTAAATCAGAATTAAATGATAACAAATATTTTGATAATGTTTCATATATCAATTCTGCAATTTCAACTATCATACTAACCTTTTTAGTTAAACTTAAGTCTTTATTTTCACTTAATTCATTACTTAAATAATCTATTGATTTCAATTTTTCTAATGTTTCTATAGAATAATAAAAAATGTCAGACTCTTCTATACTTGGAATTGCTGTTTTTATAGCGTTTTTCTCTATGGAAGATAAATATCTATCTTCCTTTTTCATTATATATTCATATATATCTAAATTTGATTTAAATTTAGGTGGTTCTGGTTCATTTGTACTTTTTTGATATATACCATCAGATTTATAAGTTGTTATTGCATCATAGTATGAATCATTACCAGTAGAAGAATTAGTCTTGTTTGAGTTTAATTTTCTTTCATTATCATGTGATATAATATTTTGAACCCAAATAAATTGTTCCATAGCATGAATTAATACGTCTTTAGAAAATCCATTGTATTTAGAACTTTCAAACTTTTTTGATATTTGTGGATCTATTTTTACAAATTTATTTTTTGGCATATGAAATACATGAGGTTTAATTTCACTTTTTTGTAAAAATTTTTCAATTTTTTTCATTATTGAATAATTTTTTGTTTTACTATTAAAAAATGCATTTATCATTTTTTTTAAACTTCTTTTTTTCATTTTATCATTTTCATAAAATGAAATATTTTCTATACACATATTAATGATTTCCTTGCAAATTTCAAGTTCTATTTCATAATTTTTTAATCCATCATCCATTGTATTTCCTCCTACTATTAATATAATTATTATACCATAGTAATATTAAAAATGATACCTAGTTTACTCCATAGTAAAACAGTTTATATGAAAAAAAAACACTTAATTTTTAAAATTAAATGTTTTTATATATTAATATTTAATTAATAGGTTCCATACCAGGCTCCATATCTGGTTTCATTCTATCTCCTTTCATTCTTCCTCCACCAGTAAATCCACCTCTACTACTATTTCCACTAGTTGTAACGGTATCAGTTAGCTTCAATGTCTGTATTTCTTTATTCCCTATTTTTAGTGTATATTCTTTATCTTTACTCAATTTAGCAGATGATATCAATATAGAATTATATGACTTATTAGGTTCATATTTAATATCAGAAAATTCTATACTATCTTCATATGTATCTTCTAAGTTAATAAGTACAGAGGTTTGTTTAGTACCTGATGTAGGAGAAACTGCCATACCAGAAGATCCTACTGCTACAAGTGTTCCACCAGATATTTCAAATTCATAATTTCCACCATCACCAAAATCAATAGCACCATTTCCACTATTTGTAGGTCCATCTACATATATTTCTCCACCTTTTATATATATATTACCATTACTATCTAATCCATCACCTTGTGCATTAACATATACTTTTCCATCATTAATAGTAAGTACATAAGTCTTACCATCACTATATCCCTTATTAGCACCTCTTCTACCTTGAGATGAACCATCTCCTCCTGCTGCATTAAATCCATCGTCTGTTGATTTTACAGATATATCTCCACCATTAATAGTTATATTAGCACCTTCAATTCCTTCATATGACTCATTAATTTTCATATCACTAGATATATTTACATTTCCATCAGCATGTATTCCATCATCACCACTAAAAATCGTAATATTAGATCCATTAATTGTTATATTTCCATTTGAATGTATACTATCGTCTTCTGAATTTATATTTATTGTTCCACCGCTAATATTAATATCAGTATCAGATTTAATACCCTTTATAGAATCTGTAGTTTCATTATTCATCCATTTTTCACTTGTAGATTTAACACTAGAACCATTACCAGTTGTTATTTTTATATTTCCATCTTCTATATTTATACTATTTATTACTTGTATTCCATCTAATTTAGAAGTAATATCTATATTTCCACCACTAATTTTTAAACTTCCCTTTTCTTGATTTGTAGTTTTTAATCCATCTCCACTAGAATTAATAGTTATTTCTCCATTATTAATTTCAATAGAATCTCTTCCTACTAATCCATCATCTTCTGAATTAATAACTATTGTTCCACTATCTATTTGTAAATCATCCTTAGTTACTATTCCATCTATATTAGATTCTATATTTAAAGTACCATCTCCAGATAAAAGTAAATCACCTTTAGAATTTATAGCACCATTTAAATCTGTTGTTGTATCACATATTAATTTATTATCTCCTACTACTTGTATATATACTAAATCACTACTAGTTATATTTATACATGGTTCACCCTTAGTACTAATATCTACATTATCTATTATTAATTTAACTTCCCCATTTGAATCTATATTTATATTTTTATTTTCTAAAGAGCCTGTTAATTTATATACTCCCTTAGATTTTATTGATATATCATTACCATCTAATTTTATATTTTTTACTTCATATGATGAAAAATCTATATTCTTTACTCCAGTAGAATTATCTTTAGCTTTACTCTCTTTTTTAGATTTACCTATATTTATATTATATATGGTAAAAGAGGTAATAATCAAAAGTAGAATAATTATTATTACTATATATATTTTTTTCTTCATTATAATTCCTCTCCTATTAATGGATGAGATAATAATATTTTTAAATTTCCATTTTTAACTCTTAGTTCATCAATAAATTCCTTTTCATTTATGTCTTTTTTTAATTTAACTGTATATGTTAATTCATATAAACTTCCCATATTTGTAGTTTTTGATTTTATTAGTGTTTGATCAGTTAGATACTTACTAAATTCATTTTCAAAAGCATTAGTATAATCTAAATCTTCTGGAACTAATATTTTTAATATCTTCTCTTGAGTATCTTGTTGTCCAAAATGTAATAATACTAATATTAATGATATTATACATACTATAACAGTAAAAATGGATGCAAATGCAACATATCCTGTACCCACAGCAAGTCCTATAGCCATTGAAAAGAATACATCCATTATTTCTCTAGAATTACCTGGTATACTTCTAAATCTAATTAGTGAAAAAGCTCCTGCTACTGCAACACCTGTTCCTACGTTACCATTTACTAGTAATATAACCATTGCTACTAACATAGGTAGTACTGCAAGTGTAGTAGCAAAATTAACATTACTCTTGCTTGTTTTCATATGCATAAATGCTACTAATAACCCCAATATAAAAGCAGTTATTATACAAATAAAAAAATTAACTAATGTGACTTCTGTTCCTAAAATACTACTAAACATATTTTTCCTCCTTTATTTTAGTACTATATATACTTCCATATTTAGAAAATGATACTGGATATATTTTAAGTGATGATAATATATGAGTAAACCATAATGGATAAGAGTTTAATACTTTTGTTTCCATAATATACATATCTTCTTTAAAATATAAATTTCCACTATCTCCCATTTCTAATCTTAAATCATTTTCTCTACTCCTTAAATTTTTATCAAAAGTTATTCTAAAATTTATATTGTCTTTATCATAATATGATGTTCTATCATATGCTAAAAAAAGTTTTGGTTCTAATTCGTATTTTTTGAAATCGTAATCTATTTCACGAGATATTTGAATATCATTACTTAATATTTTTCCAGTTTTTAAATATTCATAAAAATCTTTTAATTTAAGTCCAATTCTCCTTTTACCTACTATACCATCATACTTTTTCTTTATTTCAAAAAAAATTTCATCATCTAAAGTAGGTATATTATAACTTCTTATTCTTACCTTTTCTTTGTATAATGGTTTATTAATTGAGTTAATTATTAAATCATAGTTTTTAGTATCAAAATAAATATTACATATAGTTCTTTTATAATATTTATCTTTTTTTAAATGATAACCTATCATTTTCATCAATTTAGTATATTGACTTTTATTAAGTAAATACTTTGTTTCTTTCCTTGTAAATACTTCACTCATTAACTTCCTCCTTGAATTAATTCTATTATATACTTATGAATGAATTTTGTTTTTATTGTGAATTTTTAGTGAAAAAAAAAGCAAATCAAATGATTTACTATAATGGTTGTATTATAAATAGTGTTGGTGAGAAATGATATGAACCCCGTTTCTTGGACATAAGAAACGAGGTTTTTATATGAGTAAATTAAATTATGAAGATAAAATAAAT
>CANPVU010000030.1 GCA_947581765.1 uncultured Bacilli bacterium | reverse complement strand
ATTTGGTTATCATGTCACTTTTTTATGCACAAAAATAGTGAGTGATTTATCTACACCCACTAAATATTATAGAACCAGAAATATTTCTTTCTTTTTTTATTGTAAAAACTAAGAAAAATTAATTAGAGTGCTACAAGTAAAGTTTACATTTATATAAAAGGTAAAAATTTATTTATATTGAAATTTATATAAAAAGTGATATAATGTATTATAGTATGGAGGATGTGAAGTAATGAAAATATGTAATGTTTGTAGAAGTCAAGTAGCTGATCAGTATACTACTTGCCCAAGTTGTGGAAGTACAAATCTAACTGTGCAACCAAATGTACAACCTCAGATGAATACTTATCAACAACCAGCAGGGCAACCAATGTATAATCAGGCTATGCCACAATATAATCAACCAATGTATAATCAACCAATGAATAACCAACAAGTTAATCAAAAAGGAAATTTTCTTTATGCAATAATTGGATTTTTATTCCCACTTATAGGAATTATTTTATACTTTGTATTTAAAGATACAAAACCTGGAGATGCTAAAATGGCTAAAAATGGTGCTATAGTTAGTATTGTAATATACGTTGTTTTTGTTGTATTAATAGCAGTTTTTGCACCACTACTTTCTTCATTAAGTAGCCAAGCTTAGTTTATAGCATTAATATTTATATATTGATTTTGGATTTGTTTGAAAATGAAAACAAGTCCTTTTATTTTGTAAAAATATATTATATAAATATATCACTTAATAACTAATTATTGTCATATCTTTAATATTTAAAATTTTATAGTTTAAAGTTTATATTATTAATTTAAATCATATAGTTAATTATGAAATATTTAATAGCACATAGAGGTTTAGATAATCATAAATATAAAGAAAATAGTATAAAGGCAGTATTAAATACAATAGATAAAGAATATATAAGTGGTATAGAAATAGATTTAAGATTTACTAAAGATAAAAAAATAGTTATGTATCATAATTTATTATATAATTTAAAAAGTATAAATAATTTAAATTATAAAGAATTAAAAAATATTGATTTATTTGAAAACTTATTAAAAGAAATTAAAACTAATAAAATTATATTACTTGATATAAAATGTGAAAATGATAATTATAAAGTATTTATGAAAAGCTTACTTAAGTTGTTAAGAAAATATCCACTTAATTACTATATATGTTCTTTTAATTATAATTTAATAAAATCTTTAATGAATAAAACAAAATATCCTCTAGGTATATTTATAACAGATATAATAAATAAAAATAAAAACTACAATAATTTATCTTTTTTAGCACTTTCTAAAAATAGTTATGATGATATAAAATTTAAATTAAAATTTGTATGGACTATAAATGATAAAAAAGATATAAACAAATATGAATATATTATTACTAATAAAGCTTATTTACTAAAGTAAGTAGCATTTTCACTTATTATTTTGGCATTACTATCTATTAATTTTATTATATGCATTAATCTATATCTTTTTTTTCTTGGTATCATAACTAGTAGCACTTTATGATTTGTATTATTTTCATATCCATCAACAGTTATAACTGTATAACCTAATTCTCTTAATTTATTTGAAACTTTATCATCTTCTTTTGTAATACATGTAATCATATTTTCTCCTAAAGCTAATTTTTCTTCTATATAACATCCAAGATATGAGCCTACAAAACATCCTAAAGCATACAATATTATACTAAGTGGACTTTTAGTGAAATTTCTAAGAACAGATACAGTAGAGTATATCCATATTAATGCCATAAATAAATTAAGTATAGAACCTAATAATTTTTTATGATTAGATAGAACTATTATTCTAAAAGTTGCTAAAATATTTTCCGTAGTTTTTGCTAAAAAAATTAATATATATGACAAGAGTATCACCATAATTATTATTTGAATAATACTAATTAATATACAAAAAAGATAGATTTTTAATATATTAAAATGATATAATGGTAGATAGGTGATTATATGTTTGAAAGTTTAGGAGATAGATTACAAAGTGCTGTTAATAAAATAAAAGGTTATGGAAAAATTACTGAGGATAATATTAGTGATGTAACAAGAGAAATTAGACTTGCACTATTAGAGGCTGATGTAAACTATAAAGTAGTTAAAGAATTTATTAATAATGTTAAGGAAAAAGCATTAGGTGAAGAAGTTGCTAAATCATTAAAACCAGGTGAGATGTTTGTAAAAATATTAAAAGATGAATTAGTAGAATTATTAGGTGGACAACAAGCACCTTTATATACTAGTGGTAATCCTTCAATACTTATGATGGTTGGACTTCAAGGTAGTGGTAAAACTACTTCTATAGGTAAACTAGCTCTTAGACTTCGTAAGAAGAATAGGAAAAATCCTTTATTAGTAGCATGTGATGTATATAGACCAGCAGCTATTGATCAGTTAAAGGAAATAGGTAAACAACTTAATATAGAAGTATATTCAGAAGGAAAAGGTAATCCTGTAGAAATAAGTAAAAACGCTATTAAGTATGCAAAAGAAAATAAATTTGATTATGTTTTAATAGATACAGCAGGTAGATTACATATAGATGAAGAATTAATGCAAGAATTAAATAATATTAATGAAGAGGTAAAACCTAATGAAATATTATTAGTTATAGATAGTATGATGGGACAAGATGCTATTAATGTAATTGAAGGATTTAATAGTAGTTTACCTCTTACAGGTGCAATACTTACTAAATTAGATGGTGATACTAGAGGTGGTGCAGCACTATCTATTAGACATTTAACTAATGTACCTATTAAATTTATTGGTATTAGTGAGAAGATGGATGGACTTGATGAATTCTATCCAGAGAGAATGGCTACCCGTATACTTGGTATGGGAGATATCATGACTATGATAGAAAAAGCTGAAGAAGTAATAGATCAAGATGAAGCCATGAAGACTGCTAAAAGAATGCAACAAGGTAAATTTGATTTTGAAGACTTCCTATCTATGTTAAAACAAGTAAGAAAATTAGGACCTCTTGAAAACTTAATTAAACTTATACCTGGTATGCCAAAAGAAGCAAGAAATATAAAAATTAATCCTAAAGATATGGCACATATAGAAGCAATTATGTTATCAATGACTCCATATGAAAGAGCACATCCAGAATGTTTAAAAAATAGTAGAAAACTTAGAATTTCTAAAGGGTGCAACAGACCAGTTGAAGAAATTAATCGTCTTTTAAAACAGTATGAAGAAATGAAAAAGATGATGAAACAATTAAAAAATGGTAAGATGCCATTTAAAATGTAATGACAAAAATTATTTTGTCATTTTTATTTATCTTTTAGTAAGTATTTTGATATAATCCTAAATTTATCAGTTTTAATAAAGAAAAATCTCTCAAGCCTTTTATTTATAAGGATTTAAGAGATTTTTTGTATTTAAAAAAAGTGCGTACGTTATTTAATTTTTTGTTTATTTTCAAATTTTTTTCATATTTTTATTATCTATAATTTCATAATCAGTACAAAAAACAAATTTTTTATGTTTTAAATTAACTTTAATTGACAGAATTCATGTTGTACAATATTTGAATATATGGTATCATTTAATATAGGGTAGTGATGATATGAGTTTTCAGACAATGAATGAAAAAGATGTATTAAATAAACTTAATACATCTATTAATGGGTTATCTGATAGTGAAGTTAATAAAAGAATAAATGAGTATGGGTTAAATGAACTTCCTAAGAAGAAAAAAGATAGTATACCTAAAATATTTTTTATGCAATTTGCAAATGCTATTACAATTATAATGATTGTTGCATGTGTACTTTCTTTTTTAATAAACGAAATAACGGATGCTGTAGCAATAGTATTTATTATATTAGTAGATGCTATTATGGGTACTATACAAGAGTGGAAAGCAAATAAAAGTGCAGAAGCACTATCTAATATGATTAAAGCTAAAGCACAGGTAATACGTGATGGTAAAGAATTAGAGATAGAAGCTTCAAACTTAACAGTTGGAGATATAATGATTTTACAATCAGGTATGAAAGTTGCAGCAGATGGAAGAATATTAACTTGTAACAATTTAACTATAGATGAAGCTGTATTAACAGGTGAATCTATAGCTAGTACTAAGAATAATAATGTATCAAATAAAGAATATAGTATTAGTGACTCTAAAAATATGGTATTTGCAGGTACTAGTGTAATAACAGGGCGTGCAAAAGTTGTTATAACAGGTATAGGTTCTAATACAGAAATTGGTAAGATAGCAACTAAAGTAATTAATACGGAAGAAACACCATCTCCACTTACTATACGTATGAATAAATTTACTAAACAAGTAAGTATATTAATAGTAGCAATTGCTATTGTATTAGTATTTGTTTTACTTTTATCAGGTACTGATATAAATGAAATATTTATGACTGTAGTTGGACTTAGTGTATCTGCTATGCCAGAAGGACTTCCTTTAGCACTTACATTGGCACTTACCATAGGTTCAAGTAGAATGGGAAAGAAAAATGTAATAGTAAAGAAATTAAATGCTGTTGAAAGCTTGGGTAGTTGTACAGTAATAGCAAGTGATAAAACAGGTACATTAACAGTTAATGAACAAACTGCTAAAATCATTTTACTTCCTAACAATGAAAAATATGAAATATCTGGAACAGGATATAGTTTAAAAGGACAAGTAACTGGTAATAAAGAATATTTTAATTGTATAGAAGCAATATCTAAAGTAGGAGTACTTAATAATGAGGCAGGAATATCTTTTGATGAAGAAGATGACATAACTAGTTATTATGGTGATAGTATAGATATAGCATTCTTAACACTTGGTAAGAAGATGAAAATAAATACTGATAATACCAAAAAATTAGCTAGTATACCATATGAATCAGAAAATAAATATTCAGCAGTATACTTTGAAGAAGATGGAAAAATAGGATGTTCTGTTAAAGGGTCTTTAGAAACAGTATTTGAATTTTGTGATTCTATGTTAGTTGGAAATAATATAGTAAAACTAGATAAGGAAAAAATATTAAAACAAAATGAACAATTAGCTATGGAAGGATATCGTGTAATAGCACTTGCTTGTAATAAAATAGATACATTTAATAAAAAAGATTTTTATACAAAAGAAGATATACCTAATTTAGTATTTTTAGGCTTAGTAGGATTTATTGATCCAATAAGAGAAGAAGTAAAAGATTCTATTAATAAATGTTGTAAAGCAGGTATAAAAGTTGTAATGGTAACAGGTGATCATCCACTTACTGCATTTTCAATAGCTAAAGATTTAGGACTTACTGATACTATGGATGAAGTTACAACAGGTGTAGAAATAGAAGAAGAATTTAATAAAGGTAAAGAATCTTTTGATAAGTTTGTAGCGCAAAAACGTGTATTTACACGTGTTACACCAATACAAAAATTAGAAATAGTAGAATCATATAAAAGAAATGGTGAGTTTGTAGCTGTTACTGGTGATGGAGTAAATGATGCTCCAGCAATTAAAGCCGCTAATATAGGAATTGCTATGGGAGATGGTTCTGATGTTGCTAAAGAAACTAGTAATATGATTATTATAGATGATAATTTTAAATCAATAGTATCTGGTATTGAAGAAGGTAGAAATGCATATGCAAATATAAGAAAAGTTGTATATATGTTAATATCTTGTGGATTTGCAGAAGTATTATTCTTTACTTTATCAATAATATTTGGCTTACCTATACCTTTAGTTGCAGTACAATTACTATGGTTAAACTTAGTAACAGATGGACTTCAAGATTTAGCTCTTTCCTTTGAAAAAGGTGAAAAAAATGTAATGGAAGAAAAACCTAGAAATCCTAAAGAATCTTTATTTGATAAATTATTAATAGAAGAAATAGCTGTATCAGGATTATTTATAGGTATTATAGTATTTGGAGTATGGGTATACTTAATAAAAGGAATAAATATGGATGTAGGAGTGGCACGTGGATATGTTATGGCTTTAATGGTATTCATGCAAAATATACATGTATTTAATTGTCGTAGTGAAAGACAATCAGTATTTAAAACTAAATTATTTAGTAATGTATTTGTTCCAATAGCAGTATTTTCATCAATATTACTTCAAATAATTATAATGGAAGTTCCATTCTTAAGTACTTTAATGAAAACACAAAGTATATCTTGGGATAATTTAATTATATTATTACTTGTATCTATGCCAATATTGTTAGTAATGGAAGTATTTAAATGTATAAAGAGATATAGTAGTAAACATGTTTGATATAGAAGATTATGTAATTGTTAATAAAGGTATAGAAAAAGATATTAATCAAGATAATATATATATAAATGGCTTCCATTTATCAGAAAAGAATAATGGTGTTAATAATTACAATTTAAAAATAAATAGTAATTTTAAAAAATTAATATATTCTGTATTTGATGGAATAGGTGGATTAAAAAAAGGTGAATATGCATCATATATATGTTGTAATATATTAAGTAAATTATATAATAATGAAGATTTAGATAATATATTAAATAAAATTAATAATACTTTATTAAAAGTATCAAAAGATGAAAATATAAAATTAGGCACAACTGCTAGTATTATACAAATATGTGGTAATAAAGTTATTATTGATCAAATAGGTGATAGTCCTATATATATATTATTTAAAAATAAATTTATTAAATTAGTTGAAAAAGATATAGATGATGATTATTTATTACCAAATTATTTAGGTAATTCTTTAAAATTTATTAATAATAAAAAGACATATAAATTAAAAGATATAGATAAAATTATTATATGTTCTGATGGACTTTCAAAAGAAGTAAGTGATAACGATATAAATAATATATTAACTCAAAGTAATGATACTAAGTTTATATGTGATAAATTATTAAATTGTGCCCTTATGAATGGTGGTAAAGATAATATATCTATAATTGCATTAAAAGTAAAAAGAAATTATAGGGAATTTATTAATATAATTATATTGTTAGTAGCAATATGTATGATATTTTTAATAATATTTTAAAAAATACTAATAGTATTTTTCTTAAATTAAAGTAAACATGCTTTAATTTTTTATTTTGAAATTGAGTAGTTAATTAAAGTTGTTTTCAATAATACTTAAATTTTTGATGTATAAATATCAAATAAGTTTGTATAAAAAATTATATAAATGTGATATAATTAGTACAGTAAGTATAGCTTACTATACGGAGGGTAGTATGAAGAAGTTTATTATAATAAGTATAACTTTAATATTCGTAGTAGGATTTATAGTTGGTATTGGAATAGGGACACTAAAATTTTTAAATTCAAATATGTCTACAAATATTGCTAATGAATATGAAGAAAATTTTGATAAATCTACTTTGAAATTTACAGGGAAAAGTAAACATTTTCGTTTTAGATTAGGTAGAGTTATATTAAATGGAGATGAAAAAAGTCTATTAATAACAAATTTTGAACAAATTAAATCTATAGATTATTTAAAAAAAGAAATAGTTACAATAAAATTTAATGGGGAAGAATGGGCAACAAAAGAAAATACTAGATCATTAAATATTTTAAAGAATAATATATCACTACTTAAGTTTTACACAGGAAAAACAAAATGTGGTAACAATTGTTTAAAGACTAATTTTGATTTACCAGGTAAAAAATCTGATTTTAAGAAAAACTTTGAAATAGGAATAGAGTATTGTACAACTAATGGAAATTGTGAATATGAAAAATTTAAAATAAATTATTCTTTATTTTAGAAATATTTAAGTTATTAATAATAAGACAATAGTACATTCGCTTTATCTTTTATATCATATGATAAATTAGGTAAGGGGGATTTAATTATGTTTAATCAAAACTGTTGCAGACAAAATAAATGTGAGCGACAAGTTTCAGAACAAGTAATTGAGCCAACAATAAATAAATGTATACAAAAGGATTTCTATCATGAAGTACCTCATGTATGTCCAATACATACACATGTAATAAATAGACATATATATAATCATACATATACACCAAGATATACTTGTTCAGAAGAGTGTCAAGTAATTAATAACGATTGTGGTAAATGTAGTGGATTTATGAACAGATAATATTATCTGTTTTTTTTTGCATTTAAATTATTTTTGTGGTATAATGATGAAGTTTTTGCGCGGGGTGAGAAAATGAAAAAATTAAAAAAAATAAGAAATTTGAAAATTACAGCTTTAACAGCAGTATTATTAGTTCCTACTACTTTACTTGTAGGAAATTGTGCACCTGAATTAAATAATGATTCTAATATATCTTTAGTTCAAGAGAATGAATATGACGGAGCTAAAATTAAAGTAGCTGATATTCATAATTTAGAAAATATTAATTCAACTAGTACTGTTTCAACAACTACAAAACCATCTACAACAACTACAACAACTACAACAACTACAACGACTACAACAACTACAATGACAACAACATCTATAACTACAACAACTCAACCAGTAGATGAATATAAAGACATTAGATTTTTAGAAGATTTAGATAATAATGATTTAGATATAGAAGATTTAAATGATTTTATAATAAAATATAGTGATTATTCTCATTACTCATATGAGCAATCTTTAGAGATAATTAAAAATAATTTAGAGTATATTAATAGTGATTATGAATCAATTAAGGGTGGAATAATGTGTACATTATTTGAAAGTGCTAGTGAAAATAATGTATTAAGTGGATATTGTAGTTATGATAAAATAGAACGACGTGATATGACTTTACAAGAACAAGAAGCAATTATGTTAGAAATGTGTGATAATTTAAATCTATCTGTTAATGAAAAGCTAGTAGCACTTGCTATATTTAGACATGAGACAGGTAATGGTACTTCAAGTAGATGTGTTAATGATAATAATTATGGTGGAATTAGATTAGGTTCTGGAGAATATGCTATATATCAAACACCAGAATATGGAATATATCGTACACTTATGTGTATTAATAATCATATGAAAAGAAGTTTAAGTAATGGAAATACATCATTAGAATCATTTGTATATGGAGTAGCACTAGGTTATAACGGACCATATGCTGATGTATGGACTACAAAAATATTGGAATTTGTAGGATATGTATCAAGTGATTATAATAATTTTGAAAATGGTAATGTATATAAAAAGAAATAGACTTGGGTCTATTTTTTTATATTAGAAAAGTAGAGTAAGTATTAAATAATTTAAATTTTTCTTAAAATTATATATTTACTTATAAAAAAAATAATGATAATATTAATTTTTAGTGGAGTGATTATATGAGTGATAAAGAATTTATCAAATTATATAAGGAAGTTTTAAGTCAAATGAAACCAACATATGATAGTTCATATAATGAGTTATTAAAAAAAATCAAACTTATTAATTTATATGTAGAAAAAAATCCATATAATGTATATATAATAGCTTTTATAAATGAATTAATAAAAAAATATAATGAAATATTTTTTAATAAAAATTTAATTGATTTTTTAAATTTAGACAATGATAAGTATTATCATAATCAAATTCAGATATATAAAAACTTACCATATACTACTCATCCATTATATGCTAAGTATTTAATTGAAATGTTACCAATACCAGATGATTATAATGAATATTTAGCATTTGAGTATATACTAGAAAAATATGATAAAAAAAATATAAAAAATATGAATGGTGATTATCTTAAATTAATTTTAAACTTTGTAAATAATAATCAGACTATTATGAAAGGAAAAAAAGATAAATATTATACTATTGAAAAAGAAATAAAAAATTATTTTAGTTCTAAAAATAATATATATTTTAGAGGATTTAAAGAATTTTCGTATGATGAAAATTTAATTGATGCATATGAAATACAAAGTAAATTCTTAAATAAAACTTTAGAACATATTGGAAAATTATATGTATTTAATTTAATTAGATGTAATTTCTATACTTATTTTGTATCTAGAGATATTAATGATGGATTTGGATATGATATATATTGTTATGGTAAAGATTATATAGAAGATTTAATAAATGTAAAAACTACTATAAAAAATAGTGAAAATGATTCTTTTGTTATGAGTGAAAATGAATATAAAGTTATGATGGAATCATGTAATAAAAATAATTGTAGGTATATTGTGTGTAGAGTATTTTTAGATAATAAACTAAATCCATCATATACATATTTGACAATGAAGTATAATGATATACTTACATCTATTGATGATGATAATATTCAATATAAAATCTCTTCTATAGATGGAAATAATATATGTTTTAAAAAAATTGCGGAAAAAACAAAAAAAATAATACTACCATAAATATAACTATTTTATTTAAAAAATTTTATAATAAATTGACTTTCAGTGTTATCATATAATATAATTTTTCTGTAGAGTTAAATATGATATATTATGTAGGTATATTAAAAAATAGGAGATAATTGTATGAATTTTTTTAAAATGTTAGTATTTATATTTTGTGTTGGAATATACTTGGGTATGAATAATGATTTTTATAATGTTAATGATGCAGTAACAAAAGAAGTTATAGATAAAAATACAGTTTCATATAATGGATGGTTAAAGGTTGATGGTAATAAACTAGTAAATCAAAACAATGAAGAAGTACAATTAAAAGGGCTTAGTACTCATGGAGTACAGTGGTTTAGAAATATATATAGTTATGATAATATAAAGATTCTAAAAGATGATTGGGGAATAAATGTATTTAGAGTAGCTATGTATACAGAACCAATTCAAGATGGGTATATAAAAAATAAAGATTTAAAAAATGAAATTATTAGTATAGTAGATGAAGCAATTAGTCTAGATTTATATGTAGTTATTGATTGGCATATATTATTTGATGGTGATCCAACAAAATATCAAGATGAAGCAATAAAATTTTTTGATGAGATATCTAAAAAATATAAAGATACACCAAATGTTATATTTGAAATATGTAATGAACCAAATGGGGAACAATTAAAGTGGGAAAAAGTAAAGAAATATGCTGAAAAAGTAATTAGTACAATTAGAAAAAATGCACCTGATTCTATTATAATTGTTGGTACACCAGAATGGTGTAAAGATATAATCCCTATAATTAACAATCCTCTTAATTTTGATAATATTATGTATTCTGTACATTTTTATGCTGGAACTGATGGTAAAGAATTAAGAGATAAAATGGATAAACTTTTAGATAAGCAATTACCTATATTTATATCTGAATGTGGTATAACTGATAATACTGGTGATAGTAGAATATATGAAACTGAATTTAATGAATGGATAGATTATATAAATAATAAAAAATTAAGTTGGATTTTTTGGTCTTTTTCAAATAAAAATGAAAATTCATCAGTATTAGATAAAAGTTATAATCCTAAATCTTCTAATAAGGATAATAATTTTAACAATTATTTAAGTAAAACGGGTACAATAATAAAAAGTATATTTCAAAAATATAAAGAAGAGAATTACTAGATAGTATAAATTAAATACTATCTTTTTTGTAACTTACTTGTAACTTTAGTATTATATAATGAGAGTGTAAAAAGGAGACCAACTATGAAAAGTCAATAGTTTTTTGAAAAAAATTAAAATAATTAAAAAAACAAAAATTATTGCACAG
>CANPVU010000029.1 GCA_947581765.1 uncultured Bacilli bacterium | reverse complement strand
TATACAATAAATTGAACCAAAAAGAAAAGACCCTAAAAGGGTCGCATGACAAAATTTATTTTGTCATTTTTTTATTTCAATTTTAGTGTATTAAATAAAAGAAATTGTTGTGTTTATATTTACCTATTTATCGATAGTCTTTGACTTTAGATAAAACTAAAGCCTTTTTTGATATTTTTTTTCTTTTTTGATATAATGAATAGGTTGTCGCAAAAATAGGGGGAATAAAAATGACAGTAAATTCAAAAAAACAAGAATATTTAGCTACTTTACAAATTAATAATTTAACAAAGTATGATGAGTTAAAAAAAGCATATATTATGCAAGTAAAAAAACAGTTAAGATTATTAAACGTTAGTGTAGATGAATTTATAAATAGTATAAAAAAACTTAATACTGCCTACCATAACTTAAGTTTAAGTTGTGTGGAAAAAGATTGTTATAATATTGGTACAACATCTGTTTGCCATGGAATGGGTATGAGTTTTGATATAGCAACTAAAACTTATATTAAATTAAATAAAACAGAAAAAAATAATTCATCATTTGATAGTTGGTTATCAAATAGAGCTATTAAATATTCTAAAATAGATATAAATAATGTAATTGAAAAATGTGTTATGCATCCTATATTAGTATTATTTCCATGTGATGATATAATTAACATGTATTTAACAGATAATGAATTAAATAAAAATAATATTGAAATAAACTTATGGTTAGAGGGTATTAGCAATCTATTCATTAAAATGTTATCTTTAAATCTTAATATTGATATAGAAAAAATGACAAAAAAAATATACGATGAGTATAATGTATTTTTATGTAATAGCAAGAAATTAAGCTTTGTAGGACATATTAGAAGTGAGGTAAATATAGATAGATTATGCAGAGATATTGGAATATCTAGATTTGTTGCTCAATATAATTATGACTATGAATCAAAAGAACAAAATGTAGATTTTGAAGAATATTTGAGCAATATTTTATTAATAAAAAATATTTTAGCAACATTAAAAATTACTGAAAAACAATTTATAGAATATTATAAATTATTCTTACAAAAAGAAAAAAATAAAAATAAGATTGACTTTGCTACTGAATTGTTAGGAGCTATGAAATATTGCATGGATATTGATGAATATTTTAATTTGAAAGATGAATATAATATGCTATATGACAACTTAACAACAACTCCATTTTTAGAATGGCTACAAATTAGAGAATATTTAATTAAAAATTCTACTTCTCCAGTAAAATTATTATCAAGAATTTATCATGCACAATTAGAAAATGGAAATATTTTGTCAGTTGAAAATTTATTTGATAATTTAACTAATAAAAATAAGGAAAAGAAACTATAATTATTGCGTTTGCAAAAAATAATTATATATTATATAATTAATTAGAGGTGTTCATATGAAAAAGAAAGAACCTATAAGTAAGAGTTCACTTATAATTTCAATTATATTATTGATATTTGGATTAATATTATGTTTTAATGATAGTACAGGTTTATTTAAAATAGTAGGGTATACAGTTAGTGGTGCCTTGTTACTTGTTGGTGTAATTAAACTTATTGTAACAATTAATCAAGGAAAAAAATATAGTGGTATTGATTTTGGAGATTTGATGTTTAGTATACTATTTATTGCACTAGGTACTATAATAGCAATCTTACCACAATCTATAATGGTAACTTTTTCCTTATGTATAGGAAGTATTGTTATAATTAATGGTATACAAAGATTAATATTAGGTATTTTAGTTAGAAAAGTAGATAGTAAAGGTTCTTTATTTTACTTAATAGAGTCAATATTAATTATATTAATTGGAATAGTTATAATAACTCAGAAATGGACTAACTTAATTGGATTATTTATAGTAGTATATGCTATATCAGAACTTGCTGGATATATATTCTACAATGTAAATGATAAAGATTATTCTGAAGTATTAAATAAAAAGATTACTAAGGAAATGAAAGAAAGCGAAGCTAAAGATGCAGAGTATGAAGAGGATAATAAATAGTTATCCTTTTTATAATTCGTTATATTATAAATATAAAAAATTCTATAGATTTTATCTATAGATTTTTTAGTTTTTTACAGTAGTATCATTTTCTTTAATTGTAGGTACTAAGTCATCTAATTTATCATTAAATGTTGGTTCTGTACCTTTTATATAATAAAACATAGTAGGTTTTTTTGTTTCTTTTGTAGCTGGTATACCTGTTATAGGATCTACTAATACCCCAACTACATTATCAGGTATTTTATACCATGTAGTATTTGGATCTTCATCTTTTAAATATTCTTCTACTATATCTCTCCACATATATCTAAGTTCTCTTCCGTTAGAAAGTTCGGAATCATTATTATCATCATATCCACTCCACATACCAACTACTATTTTAGAATTATATCCAAATACTAAGTGATCTGTATCAGTTGTACCTGTTTTAATAGAATATTTATGTGTTAGTGTTGATGTTATATCATGACAAGTAGGGTAGTTATAATCTATAAAATTATAATTATATGTACTAGTTAAATTTTCATTCATAATAAATGCTAAAGATGAATTTAATACAGCTTCTTTTTCATCATCATTTTCATATAATACATTTCCATTCATATCTTCTACTTTACTAATTAAGTGTGGTTTAACACGATATCCTAGATTAGCTAAAGTAGAATATGCAGCTGTCATATCCATTAATTTCATCTCTTCACTACCAAGTGCTAAAGAAGGTATAGCTTGTATATCTGTTGTTATACCAATACGTTTAAGAAGGTTTACTAGTGTTTCTTCACCTAAAAATAAATGTGTTTTAACAGCATATATATTATCACTATAAGCAAGAGCTGCTGGCATAGATATTGCTTTGTTACCATAGTTATTATTATAGTTAGCTGGTGAATATGTTTTGTTTTCTGAAAATACAAATGTTGTTTTTTCACTAGTAAATGTAGTAGATGAGGTAAATCCATTTTCAAGTCCTGCATAGTATAAAAAAGGTTTTAATGTTGATCCCATTTGTCTTTTTGCTGATGTTGCTCTATTATATTTACTTGTTGAATAATCTCTTCCACCTGTAAGTGCTATTACATGACCATTATTAGGATCCATCATTATAGTAGCAAGTTGTATATTATCATTAGTAATATTTTTATTCATTGATTCTTCTAAGATATTTTGTGCATTTAAATCAAGATATGTATATACTTTAAGTCCACCAGTTTCTATAAATGAACTAGGAATATCTTTAATATTATATAGTTCTTCCATTACAGCATCTTTATAGTACATAATAGTTTTTGAATTATCACTTTTAAAATTACCATAATATGTTAATTCTTCATTATATGCATTATTCTTTTCTTCCTCAGTAATATATCCATTTTTTACCATAGTATCTAGTATTAATAATTGTCTTTTCTTTGCATTTTCTAAATTAGTAATAGGAGAATAGTTACTAGGAGATTTTGGTATACCAACTAATATAGTAGCTTCAGCTAGTGTAAGTTCACTAGCTTTTTTATGATAATAATATTCACTAGCTTTTTCTATACCATATATTCCTCCATAATTTATAGTATTTAAGTAAGCTTCTAATATTTCATCTTTATCATATTGATTTTCAAGTTGTATAGTAAGCCAAGCTTCTTTTAGTTTTCTTTGCCATGTTTTTTCAAAAGATAAAAATAAATTTTTAGATAATTGTTGACTTATAGTAGAAGCACCCTGTAAAGTCTTTTTATTTTTAATATTTACATATAGTGATTTAATAATTCTTAAATAATCAAATCCAGAGTGTTTATAAAAATTTTTATCTTCTATAGATATAGTAGCATCTTTTACATAACTTGATATATCATTTAAATTTACCCATGAATCGTTTAAATTTTCTACTAATTGTCCATTATTATCATATATGTAAAACTTATTCGCAGACTCAATTTCTAATTTAGGTTTATATCGTGCAAATACCGTAATACCAAGGTAACAAACCATAATGAATGCTAATAGAATTATACTTTTTTCAAAAATAAATTTAAGTTTTCTCATTATATCACTCTATTCTAATTTTATTATTAGAAAAAAAATAGAAAATATAAGTGCAATTTAAATAAAAGTATGCTATAATGTTTTGGAGTTGATACATATGGCAAAAAAAAGTCTTGAAATTATTTTAAAAAATAATGAAAAAACAACTGTTACAAACTGTATTGGAATTATAGCCGATAATAAGATAAAATATAATGATAATGGTATTTTAGTTGTTGTCGATATAAACAATGATAAAGTTTGTATGACAAGAGAAAATGATGAATATCAACTTAAATTAGAATTTATAGAAAAAAAAGAATCAATAGGAAGTTATTTGTTAAAACAAAATAATATAATGTTAGATTTAAAATTAAATACTAATAAAATTAAAATTACTAATAATTATATTAATATTACGTATACATTTAATGATGAAAAAATAGATTATACTGTAAATATTAAGGAGTGATATAGTGCTTGATAAATTAGAAAAACTAATAACTGAAGTAATATCAAAGTTAGGATATGAAAATTTCAATATAAAAGTTATTAAATCTAATAGACCTGATATAAGTGATTATCAATGCAATGAAGTATTTAAATTAGCTCATGAGTATCATAAAAATCCTGTAGAACTAGGAGAAAGTATAGTAAATGAATTAAATAATATTTCTTCATTTGATGAATATTTTAAAAAGATAGAATTTGTAAAACCAGGTTTTATTAATATGTCTTTAAGTGATAAATTTATAAATAATAGTATAAAAGAAATGATTGATAATAATCTTGGTATACAAAAGGCCTCATCAATAGAAAATTATGTAATAGACTATGGTGGACCTAATATAGCTAAACCTTTACATGTAGGACATATGAGAACTGCTATAGTAGGTGAATCGATTAAAAGAATAATTAAATATAAAGGTCATAATATAGTAGGAGATATACATCTAGGTGATTATGGACTACAAATAGGACAAGTAATATATGGAATACTTAGTGAAAATAAAACAATAGATGATATCAATATAGAGTATTTAGATTATATATATCCTAAGATGAGTAATCTTTGTAAAGAGAATAGTGAAGTAAAAAAAGAATGTGAATCAATAACTAAAGAATTACAAGATGGAAATGAAGAATATCAAAAATTATGGAAAAAAATATTAGAAGTATCCAGTGAAGATATGAAAAAAATATATGATTATTTAAATGTTCATTTTGATTACTGGTATGGAGAAAGTGATTCATATAAATATTTAGATAAACTTTCAAAAATATTAGAGGATGCAAATGTATTAGAAGAAAGCAATGGTGCACTTGTAGTTCCAGTAGCACGTGATACAGATAAATTAGAAATACCACCATTAATATTTAGTAAAAGTAATGGAGGATATTTATATTCTTCAACTGATTTAGCTACTATAATACAAAGAATAGAAGATTTTTCACCAGATCATATATTATATGTTGTTGATAATAGACAATCTCTACACTTTGAACAAGTATTTAGAACTTGTGAACTTGCAAAAATATATGATTATAAAAAACTAGAATTTTTAGGTTATGGTACAGTTAATGGTAAAGATGGTAAACCATATAAAACTAGAACTGGTGAAGCACCAAAATTACAAAAATTATTTAACGATGCTAAAGATATATTATATTCTAAAGTAGATATAAAAGATAAAATAAAACAAGAAGATGTAGATAAAATAGTTAATTCAATATTAAAATTTGCTGATTTACAAAATAATCGTGAAAAAGATTACATATTTGATATAGGAAAGTTTTCTGATGTAACAGGTAAGACTGGACCATATATATTATATACATATCTACGTATAAAAAAGATAATAAAAAACTATACTATAAAGTATGAGACAATATCTAGTAATATATATAATGATATAGATAGAAATTTAAGATTAAAAATCTTAGAACTTCCTTATTACTTTGATAGTGCATTTGAAAAAAGAATGCCTAGCTTTATTGCAGAATATATATATGATTTGTGTGTTTTAACTAATGCATTTTATCAAAATAATCATATAAATAATGAAGAAGATGAAATAAAGAAAAATGATTGGATTAATATATTAAATATAACTAGTATTATAATAAAGGATATGTTATCATTATTAGTGATTGATATACCTGATTCTATGTAAATAATTTGGAGGGGATTATAATGAATTTAAATTCAATAAAACAAGAAGAATTAGAAATGTTATCTTATACAGATTTAACAGAGTTAATATTAAAAGAGGCAAACGGTCCAATGAATACCGCTACAATATTTAAAAAAATAAGCTCATTACTTTCATTAACAGATGAAGAATATTCATCAAAAATAGGTGATTTTTATACATCTTTAACTACTGATAAAAGATTTTTATTTCTAGATGAAACAGCAGAATGGGACTTAAGAAATAGACATACAGCACAAGTTGTAGATTTATTAGATGATGAAGAAGATGAGGATGAAGAAGAGGAAGAACTAGAAGATGAAGAGGATAAAATAGATGATGATATTGAAGAAGATATAGACTCTATGGATTCTGATGAAGATGATCTAGATGATGGAGAAGATGATATATCAGACTTAGCTATTATATCTGATGAAGAACTAGAAGATAATTAGAACGAATAAAACTCGTTCTTTTTTTTATTAGTAAACTTATTTAAAAAATATTTTATTCTAAATAAAAAATAGATACTATTATTTATTTTTATTTTGTGTCATAATAATAATGGTGAAGATAGATGTCGTTTAGTAGTTTAGAATTTATATTTTTATTTCTTCCAATATTTTTAGTTATATATTATATATTTCCTAAAAATATGAAAAATTTAATATTAGTTATTTTTAGCTTAATATTTTATGCTATAGGAGTTAAAAGTAATCCAGAATATTTTATTTTGATATTACTTTCTACCCTTATAAATTATATATTAGGTATACTTATAGAGGATAATAAAAAATATAGTAAATATATTTTATCATTTGGTATTGTATATGATATAGGATGGTTATTTATATTTAAATATTTTGACTTTTTTTCAAAGTCTATTGGTTCTATAACATCTACACAACCAATCATATTAAATTTAGTACTTCCTCTTGGAATTAGTTTTTATACATTTCAAGTAGTATCATATTTAGTTGATGTATATAAAGGTAAGTATAATTGTAGACGGTCTATTATAGATTTTCTAACATATGTTTTAATGTTTCCAAAACTTATATCTGGACCAATTACTCCATATGATAAATTAGACGAATACATAAATAATAAAAAAACAAATACTGTAGAAAACGTATCTTATGGTATAAAAATATTTATATTAGGTTTAGCATATAAGGTATTAATTGCAAACAGAGTTGGAAGTCTTTGGACAGATATAAATACAATTGGTTTTGATAGTATATCAACTCCTCTTGCATGGGCTGGTGTAATAGCATATTCTTTACAATTATATTTTGATTTTTACGGATATTCTCTTATGGCAATAGGAGTAGGACATATGATTAATCTTAAATTACCAATTAATTTTGATTATCCATATACATCTGTTAGTATGACTGAATTTTGGAGAAGATGGCATATAACACTTGGTAATTGGTTTAAAGAATATGTATATTTTCCACTTGGTGGAAATAGAAAAGGTAAATTATTAACAATAAGAAATATGCTAGTTGTATGGTTATTAACCGGATTATGGCATGGAGCTGATTGGCATTTTGTATTATGGGGACTTTCATTATTTATAATAATAACTATAGAAAAATTATTCTTAAAAAAATATTTAGATAAGTATAGGTGGTTAGGTCATATATATATGATAATATTAATACCACTTTCATGGACTTTATTTGCAAGTGAATCATTACCATCACTAATGGTTTTATTATCTAAATTATTTGGTATTAATAACTATATGACACTTAACTTTAATTACTTAGAATATTTAAGAAAATATGGATTATTACTTGTTATTGGTATTTTATTTAGTACTAAATTACCAAGTAAGATATATGAACATAATAAATATAAAATATTAGAAATATTTTTTATTATAGTAATATTTTGGTTATCAGTTTTTTGCTTATGTATTGAGGCTAATGATCCATTTATGTATTTTAATTTTTAGAGGTGTAATATGACAAATAAAAAAATAGAAACAAAAATATTTTTAGTACTATTTATCTTTTCATTTATAATTATTGGTCCATATGTTATTGATAAATATATATTAACAAAAGATACAGAAAATATAGAAGATAATACTCTAGAAGAATATGATGAAGATATACAGCAAATATATGAAAATGATTCTAATATTAATATAGAAGAAAATAGTAATCAAATAAGTAATGATATTATCGATATAACTAGTAATTTAAATAGTAACTCTAGTAATGTAGTTAGTAATTCAAATAATAATTCTAGTAATATTATTAGTAATTCAAATAGTAATATTACAAGTAACAAAAATAGTAATAAAATTAGTAATGTAAATAGTAATAAAGTAAGTAATAAGCAAAGTAATAAGCCAAGTAATACTGTTACATCTAATAAACAATCAAATAAGGTACCTACTGTTAAAAACACAGTACCAAATCCTACAGTAACATTTACTGGTTTTAAAACTGTAGATAGTAGTTATTTTGATGATGCATTATTTATAGGAGATAGTAGAACTGTTGGAATAAGAGATTATGGTACTTTAAAAAATGCAAGTTACTTTTGTGATGTAGGTATGTCTACTTATAATATATATAAAAAGAATTTATCAGTTAAATCAGTAGGAAAAGTAACTATAGATAAATTACTAGAAAAAAAGAAGTATGGTAAAATATATATTATGCTTGGAATAAATGAGATAGGTTCATCTATAGATACAATATATAATAAATATTCAAATTTAGTTAATAAAATAAGACAAAAACAACCAAATGCTATTATATTTATAGAAGGAAATTTACATGTAGCAAAATCAAGAAATGATACAGATAAAAATATTAATAATAATAGAATTAATAAATTAAATAATAAAATAGCTAACTTAGCTAATAATCAAAATATATTTTATATAGATATAAATACATATTTTGATGATGCTGATGGAAATTTAAAATCTAGTTATACATCAGATGCTACACATGTATATGCTAAATATTATAAAGATTGGTGTGAATGGTTAAAAAAACATGGTATATAGTTTTCTTTAATGTATATAATAATAATGATAATATCACTTGTAGCCGTCATTGATGAATGAAGCTATAAAAAAGTGATATTATTTTATATAAGTGTTATATATTTAGAAAGGGAGTATACTAAATGATGATGGTTCCAAGAAAAAATAATTATGGTTTTCTAGATGATATTTTTAATGATTCGTTTTTTGGACGTAATGAAAATAAAATAATGAAAACGGATATAAAAGAAACAGAAAATGGATATTTACTTTTAATGGATATTCCAGGTTATGATAAAGAGAATATTAAAATTGAAGTAGATAATGGATATTTAACTGTTACTGCAGAAGTATCAAGTGAAGATGATAATGATAATCAGTCATTTGTACGTAAAGAAAGATACTATGGACAGTGCTCTAGGACATTTTATGTTGGAGAACATATAACACATGAAGACGTAAAAGCTAATTTTAAAAATGGAACATTAAGTATCAATATACCTAAAAAAGAAAACAAACAACAAAAGACAAAAAATTATGTACAAATTGAAGAATAGTTTTAGCACTTGCTAAAGCTTTTTTTCATTATTTATTGTCAAATATATTTAAATATAGTATAATTAATACCAGTTGAAAGGAAGATAAAAATGATAGAAAGGTTAGAAGCCATTGAGAAAAGATACTTATATCTACAAGATGAACTTATGAAGCCTGAGGTGTTTTCTGATATAAAAAAAGCAACAGAATTAAATAAAGAGCAAGCTACTTTAAAAGAGGCATATACGGCATATCAAGAGTATAAGAAAATACTTACTAGTATGGAAAATGACAAAGAAATGATGAAAGACCCTGAACTAGGTGAGTTTGCACGTGAAGAGTATAATTCACTTTCTTTAGAAAAAGAACAAATGGAAGCTAACTTTGAAATATTATTACTTCCAAAAGATCCTAATGATGGTAAAGATGTTATTGTTGAAATAAGAGGCGCAGCTGGTGGAGATGAGGCAAATATATTTGCTGGTGATTTATATAGAATGTACTGCTACTACGCTGAGAGTCAAGGATGGAAAGTAGAAGAGATAAATACTGAAGAAGGTGCAGCTGGTGGATATGCTCAAGTAGAATTTAGAATAAAAGGAGATAATGTTTATTCTAAACTAAAATATGAAAGTGGATCACATAGAGTACAAAGAGTTCCAACAACAGAATCTAATGGACGTATTCAAACTAGTACTGCAACTGTACTTGTAATGCCAGAAGTAGAAGATATAGACATTGATATAAAAGATAGTGATTTAAGAATAGATGTTTTCTGTGCTAGTGGACATGGGGGACAAGGAGTTAATACTACTCCATCTGCTGTTCGTATAACTCACTTACCTACTAATACAGTAGTAACTTGTCAAAATCAAAGAAGTCAACAACAAAATAAAGCAGAAGCTATGCAAGTACTTAAAGCAAGACTATATGAACAAGAATTAGAAAGACAAGAACAAGAAGTAGGTAGTGAAAGAAGAAGTAAAATCGGTACAGGAGATAGAGCAGAAAAAATTCGTACTTATAACTATCCTCAAAACCGTGTTACAGATCATAGAATTGGTTTTTCTACTATGCAATTAGCTAAAGTAATGGATGGAGATTTAAACGATATAATAGAAGCATTAATTACTGAAGATCAAAATAGAAAATTAAGGGGAGAATAATCCCTTTTATTTTTAGGTGATAGTATGAATGATATAAATATAGATGAATATAATATAAAATATTTAGAAAAATATTTACCAAGTGATAAATTAGAAGAAGGAATAAAAAGACTTAAAAATGGTGAACCAGTTCAATATATAGTAGGTAATGTAGACTTTTATGGATTAGAAATAGATATAGATAATAGAGTATTAATACCAAGATTTGATACAGAAGAATTAGTAGATAAAACATATAACTTAATTAAAAAATATTTTGATAAAAATATAGATATTATAGATCTAGGTACAGGTAGTGGTTGTATTGCACTAGCATTAAAAAAATTACTTCCTAAATCAAATATAACTGCAACAGATATAGATAATAATGCTCTTACTGTTGCTAAACAAAATAGTAAAAAGTTAAATTTAGAAGTTAAATTTATTAATAGTGATATGCTAGATAATATTAATAATAAATATGATGTTATAATATCTAATCCACCATATTTATCTAAAGAAAAAAGTTATGTAGAAAAAATAGTTGATAATAATGAACCAAAGATAGCTTTATATGCAGATAATAATGGATTATATTTTTATGATAAAATATTAAGTAAGTGTAAGAATAATTTAAAAGAAAAATTTATAATAGCTTTTGAAATGGATGAATTTCAAGGAGAAGATATAAAATCTTTAGCACACAAATACTTAGGAAATGATATTAGTGTTAAATTAGAAAAAGCATTAAATGGTATAGATAGATTTGTATTTATAAAAAAGATTTAAAATATAATAAATAGGGTGAAGTTATGGAAAAAATAGATAATTGGCAATATGAAAAAGAATTATTTGAAAAAGGATATAATATAGTAGGTGGAGTAGATGAAGTAGGTCGTGGTCCACTTAATGGACCAGTAGTAACTGCATGTGTAGTATTACCTAAAGATTTTAAATTAGATGGACTTACTGACTCTAAAAAAATAAGTGAGAAAAAAAGAAATGAATATTATGAATATATTGTTAATAATGCTTTAGCATACTCTATAGGACAGTGTAGTCCTGAGGAAATAGATAAATATAATATATTAGAAGCTACTAAGATTGCTATGAAAAGAGCTATAGATAAAGTTAGTGAACAAATAAATTTAGAATATGTACTAATAGATGGTAATATGAAAATGGACTTAGAATTACCATATCAATCTATTGTTAAAGGAGATTTTAAAAGTATTAGTATATCAGCAGCTAGTGTAGTAGCTAAAGTTACTAGAGATAAAATGATGTATGAATTAGATGAAAAATATCCTATGTATGGATATAAAGATCACAAAGGATATCCAACTAAAGCTCACCTAGAAGCAATTAAAAAGTATGGTCTAATAGATGGATATAGAAAAAGTTATGGACCAGTTAAAGAAATATTAGAAATGGGGAATAAATAATGAAAGTTTTTTTAATATCACATATTGCAGATGCTGATGGTATTACACCTATAATATTAACTAATTTAGTATTTAGTGAATATGATTATCATTTACTAGAACCAAGTGAAGTAGATGAATATATGAAGTATGCATTAGAAAATAATATATTTGATAACTATGATTATGTATTTGTTACTGACTTATGTTTTACTGATGAAGTAGCACGTATTATAGATAATATGGACTTAAAAAATAAAATGCATGTATTAGATCATCATTACTCTAGATTAGAATTAAATAAATATGATTTTATTGATGTAATAGATGAAGTAAATGGTAAAAAAGAAAGTGGAACAAGTTTATATTACAAATACTTATTAGATAATTATCCAAATGATTTATTAAAAAGAAAATCTATAGAAACACTTGTAGACTTAGTTAGAAGTGGTGATACATGGGAATGGAAGAAAACTAATAATGAAATGGCACGTGATATATCAACACTACTTGCTTATTATGGAATAGATGAATATGTAAGAAAATATACTAAGTTTGTAAGAGAAAATGAAGAATTTTATTTAGATGATATAGATAAAACTATAATACAAATAGATAAAAGACGTATGAAAGAATATATTGATGATTGTAAAAGTAAAGTAATAATTAAAGAAATTAAAGGTTATAAAGTTGGTATAATATTTGCAGAATTATATAGAAGTGAACTAGGTAATGATTTAGCTGAATATTATGAAGATGAAGTAGATTTTATAATGATAATTAATATGAATAGATCTATTAGTTTTAGAGGAATAAAACAAGAGGTAAACTTAGGAGACTTTGCTAAATTATTTAATGGTTATGGACATAAATTAGCTAGTGGAGCACCACTTCCTGAAGGACTAAAAGAAGAAGCTATACAATATGTACTTAGAGGTATTAAATAATGAATGTAGAAACAGTAGTTGTAGGAGAGTTAGATACTAATTGTTATATATTAACTAAAAGTGGTCATGCTCTTATAATAGATCCAGGGGATGAATATGATAAAATAATATCTAATGTAGGTGATAATAAAATAGATGGAGTATTAATAACTCATAGTCATTTTGATCATATAGGTGCTAAAGAAAAATTTGATAAAAATATTATATATGATTATTATAATTTGAAAGAAGGATTAACTACTATAGGTAAATTTACTTTTGAAGTAATATATACTAAAGGACATAAAGAAGATTTAATATCATTTTATTTTGATGAATATAAATATTTATTTTGTGGAGATTTTATATTTTATGAATCTATTGGTAGAACTGATTTAGAGGGTGGAAATATAGTTGATATGTATAATAGTTTAAAGAAAACTATAAGATTTTCTGATGATGTAATAATATATCCAGGTCATGGAAAGCCTACATCATTTGCTCATGAGAGAAAATATAGTATATATTTTAAGAATATGTTATATAAAAATAAATAGTTAATTTGTGTTATTAATATAAATAGTAATTTGTCTAACTCTCGTTTTGTGTCCTGTTTATTATTTTATAGGAATTATATAATTATCCTTGAAAGGAGAAAAAAATATGGATCAAGAGAAAATAGGAAAGTTTATTGCAACTTGTAGAAAAGAACAGAATTTAACACAAGAACAACTTGCAGAAAAATTAGGAGTAACTGATAAGTCAGTAAGTCGTTGGGAAAATGGGAGATGCTTACCAGATGTTTCTTTATATAAAGATTTATGTAATATTTTAGGTATTACTTTAAACGAATTTTTTAGTGGGGAAAAAATTAAAGAAGAAAAATTCAAAGAACAAGCAGATAATAATTTATTTAATGCCTTAGAAAATAGTTCATTTACTTTGAAAGAGAAAATAAAATATTATGGAGATAAGTGGGATAAAGAGCACTTCTTTGAATTAACTATTGCAATGCTTATTATTGTTGGATTTATAATTTATGGTTTTATAAAAGATAATGGAATACAATTTATATTTATGATTATTGGTTTTACTTATGGTATTTGGGAAAATAATAGAAAGAAAGCATATATAGAAAGAAACGCATATAGACAAATATGCAATAAAAAAGATAAATAGGTTTAGATTATATGAATAAAGAAATATTAGGTGAAGTAAAGTAAATGTGGGAAAAAATTAAGAGAAAATACAAGTTATACAATTAATTTGTATTTTTTTTAAA
>CANPVU010000028.1 GCA_947581765.1 uncultured Bacilli bacterium | reverse complement strand
AATGCTAAAATATTTTTGTAGGTTTTTCGACATTTTTATTTAATTCTTTTCCTACAATTTTATTTTAGCATTATCAACAAAATGGAAAAATAAAAAAATATATCAAATAAATACATTTTATCCAAGCAGTCAAATATGTAGTAAATGCGGATATAAAAATAAAAGTATTAAAGATTTAGGTATAAGAAAATATGAATGTCCAAATTGTCATAGCAAGCTAGATCGTGATTACAACGCAGCAGAAAATATCTTATTCGAAGGAGTAAAGTTATATATGAAAGAGTTATTAGTATAAAATCAATAATTAAAGAAAAAGTAAAAAATTAGTACGGTGGCGACCATCGGATTTTATGTCTGCCATAAAAAGCAGAAAAAAAGAAATCGTGAGGTTTCTAGTTGGTTTTTAAAATAAAATCAATTTTGTCCTTGACTATTAATTCTGATTAGTGCTACCATGTAAATGGGGGATGGAATATGAATATAGATAGTTTAATTCCATATAATGGAAGAACCATTCAAACCAAGCAGTTAAAAGAAATAGGATACTCTAATAATGATATAAATAAATTAAACAAAGAAAAATATATCGTACGTATTAGACGTGGATATTATACTGTTACATTAAAATATAGTGTTGATATAAAATTGATGAAATACTATTTAAAGAACAATTATTTAGAAGAATTTCAGGAATATTTTAATAATCTTGAGGTAAAAGATTACTATGCATATTATTATTACTTTTTATATAGTATTATATCTAATAGGTATTCCATATCTTATGATGCTTTATTAAAGTGTTGTGAATTAAATATAGATGAACATAATACTTTTAATTTATATTCATATGCATTATTATTAAAAGAAGTTATTAAATTATCAGATGAAAAATTTGATAATTTAAGGTCAAAAATATTTAAAAATATTAGTAATAAAGATACATTTCTAAAACATTTATCAGATAAAGATTTTAATAGTGCTTTTGAAGATTTATGTAATATAAAAAAAGAAAATACTATGGATAAATTAGAGGTAAGTGTTCTTAGAAATTTAAGTATTAAAGCATGTGATTTATCAAATAAAAAAGATAATATGAGTAATAAATATAATAAAAATTTAAATGTATATAATAATATGTTTAATGCATTTTATAATGATGTTTTAAATAATGAATTTGATAGAGCAGAATTTGTTTTTAAGAAAATATTAGTTTTATATGATAATTTAGATATAGAGGATGAGAGAATATATATTATTAAAGATTTATTAGAGTGTTTTAATTATATAGTAGAACATCAGAATATATCTTTACTGGACTATCAAACAAACTATAATTATAATGGACTAGGAATTAAAGAATCCTTTATTCTTTCGATTAAGAAAAATGATTATATTAATTCACTTAAAATTATTAATGTGCTTTTGAATGTAGATAGAAAAAGTGAATATGAGATATACAAAGTGTTACTTAATAGGATAAATAATTTTTTAAGTATAAGATTAATATTAAATAATGGAAGATTAAAAAATCCTTTAAAAGATATGATAAAGGATAAAAAATATAAGGATGCACTTACAGTCGCAAACAAAAATCCTAGTATGGATGAACATGATAAAACTATAATTACTTCATTATTAGAATCTATTGTTAATATTGATAATAAAAATTTTGCAAGTGATGAATAAAATATATAGTTTTTTTATAGTGATAGTAGACAATAAATTTTAGAAGTGACTTTAATTTAACAGTTTTATTTTGAATATTATTTGTATTAATAAATTATTTTTATTTTCAATATTTAGCATATTTAGAAAATTTAAAATATAATTGTTAAAAGACATAAGTTTTGAAATTTAGTTTTTTAAGTTACATTTTCCCAATCTTATGTCTTTTAATAGTATTAATGTTTTTATTTATTATATAAGCAATAAAAGAAACTCATATATTTTTTATTTGTGGGTAAAATATGTATTGACAAAACATAAATATTGAAATATAATGGATACATAAGCGTTTTGACGTGGAAGAAGTAATAATGAATACTAATTTAAAGAGAGTTAGAATAGGTGAGAGCTAATAATATAGGTCATTATGAATAACATCCACTAGTTGTTAGACTGAATTAAATAGTAGGTTTAATCGGAGGTAAACCGTTATCAGATTACACGATTTAATAGAATCGGTTGAGTGATCAATTTTTTTGATAATTTGGGTGGCACCGCGGATATGAGTTCGTCCCAATGGGATGAGATTAGTTACATGCTCAATTAGCTCAGTTGGTAGAGCATCCGGCTGTTAACCGGCAGGTCGTAGGTCCGAGTCCTACATTGAGCGCCACTTTTGCCTGATTAGCTCAGTTGGTAGAGCATCCGGCTGTTAACCGGCAGGTCGTAGGTCCGAGTCCTACATCAGGCGCCATTTTGGTAATTAAACAAGTCCCTAGGACTTGTTTTTTTAGTATAAAGGAGGATTATATATGGTATTTACTGAAGAGTTAGTTGATGTTCTTGCTGATAAGTTATTAATAGGGTTAACTAGGGAAGAAAATAAGATGGTATTAGAAGAATTTGAAAGTATTGATAGTGATAATAAAAAAGTATGTGAGATAGATAATATAGAAAATGTAGAACCTATGACACATTGTTTAGATGATTTTGTATATGAGTTAAGAGATGATGAATATAAGGGTGATAATGAAGATATAGATGATTTATTATCTAATTGTGATGATTATATTGATACAGAGATAAAAGTACCAAAGGTGGTGAAGTAATATGGAATATATGAGTAAAGGTATTAAAGAAATACATGATGATTTAAAAAGCGGTAAGGTAACAAGTGAAGAGTTAGTTAATGAATCTTTAAAAAAAGCTCATAAAGTACAAGATAAATGTAATGCATTCGTAACTATAATAGATGATGCTAAGGGAGTAGATGTAACTGATAGTTTACTATCTGGTATTCCATGTGGAATTAAAGATAACTATTCTACTAAAGGAATACTTAGTACAGGAAGTAGTAATACATTAAAAGATTATATTCCATTCTTTGATGCTACAGCTATAACTAATTTAAAAAATAATGGAGCAGTTATAATAGGTAAGTGTACTATGGATGAGTTTGGTATGGGTGGAACAGGTACAACTGCACATACTGGAGTACAAAAAAATCCTTGGGATTTATCAAGAATGTGTGCTGGTTCTTCATCTGGTAGTGCTGCTTCTGTAGCTAGTGGTGTGTATCCATATGCAACTGGTTCTGATACTGGAGATTCAATACGTAAACCAGCAGCATACTGTGGTATCGTAGGGTATAAACCTACATATGGTATGATATCTCGTTATGGATTATTCGCATTTGCTTCTAGTTTAGATCATTTAGGATGCCTAACACGTAGTGTAGAAGATGCCGCTATTGTAGTAGATGCTATGAAAGGTATAGATAAAAAAGATATGACTAGTTGGGATTCATCTAATATACATTTATATGAATCATTATCTAGTGACGTAAAAGGTAAAAAGTTATGTTATATAAAAGAAATATGTGATCCAGGTAATTATCCTGATGCAAGCGAAGAGACTAAACAACATTTAGATAATTTTTATAAGACAATAGAATTATGTAAAAAAATTGGAATGGAAGTTAGTGAAGTATCTATTGATAAGAAATTGTTAGATGCTCTAGGAAGTGTTTATAATATTATATCTTGTGCAGAGGCAACATCTAATATGTCTAATTTAACTGGTATAATATTTGGACCTCGTGTTAATGCTGATAACTATGAAGATATGATGAAGAAATACCGTACTGAAGGTTTTTCATCATTAATTAAACGTAGATTTATAATAGGTTCTTATGTATTACAA
This sequence comes from uncultured Bacilli bacterium, assembly GCA_947581765.1. Lineage (GTDB taxonomy): Bacteria > Bacillota_I > Bacilli_A > RF39 > UBA660 > UBA5578. The sequence continues at coordinate 10,802 of CANPVU010000028.1, read as the reverse complement.
GCCCAAAATAAAGATAGATATTTTAATAATGCACAAAGAGTAAGAAGATTACTTGTTGATGCATGGAAAGATTTATATAAAGAATATGATGCAGTAATACTTCCTGTTGGAAGTGGTCCTGCTAAATATCTAGATGATTCTAAGAATAAAAAATTTACTAATAGTAATATACTAGAAGAACATTTACAGATAGGAAATTTTGGTGGATTCCCATCTATAACAATACCTAATGGATTTATAAATAATTTACCAGTAGGTGTTAATATAACTGGTAATTGTTATGATGATATTAATGTATTAAATATTGCTTATGCATTAGAAAGTGAAATGAATTATAAAGGACAAATAGCTAAGGAGGTAAAATAATGGATAACTATGTTGTAATGATAGGTTTAGAGATGCACTGTGAAATTAGTGAAACTAATACTAAAGTATTTAGTGGTGCTAAAAACGAATATGTAGATGTACCTAATTCTAATGTTAGTGCTGTTGATATGGCTTTTCCAGGTGTTTTGCCTGTAGTTAATAAAAAAGCTGTTGAACATGCTTTAAAGATAAGTATGATATTAGGTTGTACTCAACCAGAGTATATGTATTTTGAAAGAAAAAATTATTATTATCCTGATATGCCTAAAAATTATCAAATAACACAAGAAACAAAACCAATACCAGTTGGTATATATGGTTCTCTTAAATTTGATTGTAAAGGTGAAGAGAAGACAGTTAGAATTAATAATATACATCTAGAAGAAGATGCTGCAAGTTTAGATCATTATGAAACTTTCTCAACAGTAAACTATAATCGTGCTGGTGTTCCACTTCTAGAACTTGTTACTGAACCAGATATTCGTAGTGCAGATGAAGCAGTAGCATTCCTAGAAACAATGCGTTGTATTTATCAATATGCTGGTATATCAGAAGCTGATTCACGTAAAGGACAAATAAGATGTGATGTTAATGTATCTATTATGGAAAAGGGAAAAGATGAAAGTGATCCTAAAAATTGGGGAACAAAAGTAGAAGTAAAAAATGTTAACTCATTTGGTGGAGTAAGAGATGCTATTAACTATGAAATAGAAAGACAAATAGAATTAAAAGAAAATGGTACATATGATGAAATGGAACAACAAACTAGACGTTGGGATGAAGATACATTTACTACAATATTTATGCGTAGTAAAGTAGATGCTATTGATTATAGATATTTTGTTGAACCAAATATTCCAAAATATAAAATAAGTAATGAATGGAAAGAAAGTATTAGAGCTAGTATACCTAAGCTTGCAAATGAGCGAAAAGAAATATATATGAATGAATATGGATTATCTGAATATGATTCTAAAGTAATAGTAAAAGATAAATCTATTTCTGATTATTATGAAGAAACCCTTAAATTAGGCGCTGATCCTAAAATATCAGCTAACTGGCTTACAAGTGTTATATTAGGACATTTAAATAAAACTGAGACTACAATAAATGAATTATTCTTAACACCTAATATGTTAGTTGATTTAATGAATATGGTATCTAGTGGTAAAATATCTTCTAAACAAAGTAAAGAAGTTATGTATAAAGTATTGGAAGAAGAAAAAGAACCAAAAGTAATAGTAAAAGAACTAGGAGTAGAACAGATTAGTGATGATAAGACTATTAGAGATATAGTAATACCATTATTAGATGAACATCCAGATTTAATAGAAGATCATAAAAAGGGTAAGAATACATTTGATTTCTTTGTTGGACAAGTAATGAAAGCTACTCGTGGGAAAGCTAATCCATCCTTAACATCACAAATAATAAGAGAAGAAATGGATAAAAGATAATATGATATTAGATCTTAAAAAAATATTTGAAAATAGTAATAAATATATAGATAAGAAAGTTACTGTACAAGGATGGATAAGAAATCATAGAAAACAAAAAAGTTTTGGATTTATAGATTTTAGTGATGGTACTCATCAAACACATTTACAAATAGTTTATGATGATACTATACCTTCTTTTAAAGATATAGCTAAATTACATATAGGTAGCGCTATTACTGTAACAGGTAATATAATAAAATCACCAAAAGAAGGACAACCTGTTGAAATGCAAGCATGTGAAGTTATACTTGAAGGTGATTGCTCTGAAGATTTTCCAATACAACCTAAAAGACATACTAGAGAATTTTTAAGAGACTTTGCATATTTACGACCACGTACTAATTTATTTAGTGCCGTTTTCCGTGTTAGAAGTAAAGTAGCATATGCTATACATAAATATTTCCAAGATAAAGGTTATGTATACTTTAATAGTCCTTTAATAACAGCTAGTGATTGTGAAGGTGCTGGAGAAATGTTTAGGGTAACTTCACTTGATTTAGATAATATAAATGGAAAAGTTGATTATAGTAAAGATTTATTTTCTAAACCAACATCTTTAACTGTATCTGGACAATTAAATGCAGAATCATGGGCTATGTGTTATAAAAAAGTATATACTTTTGGTCCTACATTTAGAGCAGAAAATTCAAATACTAAAACTCATGCTAATGAATTTTGGATGGTTGAACCAGAAATAGCTTTTTGTGATTTAAATCAAGATATGGATATAATGGAAGATTTACTTAAATATATTGTTAAGTATACTTTAGAAAATTGTAAGGAAGAAATAGAATTTTTCGATAAATTTGTTGAGAATGGATTAATTGATAAATTAAATAAACTTGTAAATAGTAAGTTTATAAGAATTGATCATGATGAAGTAATTAAAATATTAAAAGAAGCAGATGTTAAATGGGAGTTTGAACCAGAGTATGGTGAGGATATAGCAAAAGAACATGAAAAATATATTACTGAATATTTTGATGGACCAGTATTTATAAAAAATTGGCCTAAAGATATTAAAGCCTTCTATATGAAACAAAATGAAGATGGTAAAACAGTAGCAGCTGTTGATTTAGAAATTCCAGGAGTAGGAGAATTAATGGGTGGTTCTCAAAGAGAAAATGATTATGAAAAATTAGAATCACGTATGGATGAATTAGGAATGAATAAAGAGGAATTAGATTGGTATTTAGATTTAAGAAAATATGGTGGATGTGTTCATTCTGGATTTGGAATGGGATTTGAAAGACTATTAATGTATTTAACAGGTGTTGAAAATATTAGGGATGTTATACCATATCCTAGAACACCTAATAATTGTAAATACTAGAAAGGTATAAAAATGAATAAGAAATATAGAACTATATATTGTGGAGATATAACAGAAAATGAAATAGGTAAAGAAGTACGTATTGCAGGATGGGTAGAAAATATAAGAGATCATGGTGGAGTAATATTTATAGATGTTAAAGATGAACATGGTACAGTACAAGTAGTAAGTAATGATGATTCAATATTTAATGGATTAACTAAAGAATCTAGTGTAACAATACTAGGTACTATTCGTAAAAGAGATGAAGATGATTACAATGATAAGATTAAAACTGGTACTATAGAATTATTAGTTAGTGAAATTAAAGTATTAGGTAGGTCATTAAATGAATTACCATTTGAAGTTAAAACAAGTACTCATGTATCTGAAGAAGTTAGATTAAAATATCGTTATTTAGATTTACGTAATGATAAGGTACATAATAATATAGTTTTACGTAGTAAAGTACTTAAATTTATACGTAATAAAATGGATAGTTTAAATTTTACTGAAGTACAAACTCCTATTATTACTGCATCATCACCAGAAGGTGCTCGTGACTTTATTATTCCATCTAGAAAATTTAAAGGTAAATTTTATGCATTACCACAAGCACCACAAGTATTTAAAGAATTATTAATGGTAGCAGGATTTGATAAATATTATCAAATAGCACCTTGTTTTAGAGATGAAGATTCACGTTCTGATCGTACACTTGAATTCTATCAATTAGATATGGAAATGTCATTTGTAGAAGAAGAGGATGTATATAAAGTTGGAGAAGAAGTATTTTATGATATATTTACTAACTTTAGTGATAGATATGTATCTCCGGCACCATTTAGAAGAATATCATATACTGATTCAATGTTAAAATATGGTACAGATAAACCAGATCTTAGAAATCCACTAGAAATTATTGATATTAGCGATATATTTAAGGAATCAGAATTTAAACCATTTAGAGGTGTAACAGTACGCGCTATTAAAGTTGATGATTTAGCAAGTAAATCTAACTCATGGTTTAATGAAGTAGTAGACTATGCTAAAAGTATTGGAATGCCAGGTATAGGTTATATAACTGTTATGGAAGATATGTCATTTAAAGGACCTATTGATAAGTTTTTAACTGATGAAGATAGAAAAAAATTAATTGATGTGGCACAATTAAAAGTAGGTAGTGTATTATTCTTTATCGCAGATAGAAAAGCAAATGTAGCTGCAAAACAAGCTGGAATGATTAGAACAGAATTAGCTAATAGATTAGATTTAATTGATAAAAATAGATTTGAATTTTGTATAATAAATGATTTCCCAATGTTTGAGTATGATGAAGATAATAAAAAGTATGAATTCTGTCATAATCCATTTAGTTTACCTCATGGAGGAATATCTGATTATGATACAAAGAAAGTCGATGATATTTTAGCATATCAATTTGATTTTGTATGTAATGGTTATGAAATGGCTAGTGGTGCGGTACGTAATACTGATTTAGAATCTTTAGTAAAAGGTTTTGAAGTAGTAGGATATAAACCTGAAGAAGTAAGAGAAAGATTTAAATCATTATTTACAGCATTTAAATATGGGGTACCACCACATGCTGGAATGGCTCCTGGAATAGATAGGATTATTATGTTATTACAAGATGAGACAAATTTAAGAGAAGTACAAGCATTCCCAACTAGTGCATCTGGTGAAGATAAGATGATGGGATCTCCTAGTGAATTAACAGAACAACAATTAAGAGAAGTACATATTAAAGTTAGGTAACTTCTCTTTTTTTTTATTTAGTGATACAATTTAAAGTAGGTGGTTAGTCTGAAAACAATTTTTGTTTTTATTACTATGAGTGCCTCGTATGAAGTGAAAGGAATGTGTGGTTAGTATGAATACAGTAGATCATAAATGTATATCATGTGGTGCTGCATTAGATTATAACGTTTCAACCCAAACATGGATATGCAAATATTGTAAAAAAGAATATAGATTAGAGGATTTAGATGAAAATATAAAGAAATTTGATAGTGCTCCTGTTTATAATTTTCAGATATATGAATGCAATAATTGTGGAGCTAAAGCAATTACTAATGAAAGTACATCTTCTACTACTTGTGTGTATTGTGGAAATTCTTTGATAATTAAAAAAAGACTTATTGGTGAGTATAAGCCGGATTATATAATTCCATTTAGAAATACTAAAGAACAAGCTTTAGAAATTTTCCTTAAGAAATTAAAAAGATATGATTTGTCAGATAGACATTTTTCAGATGAAAAAAATATAAAAAAGATAAATTGTTTATATGTTCCATATTGGTTAGTTTCATGTGATGTAATGGCATCAGTAAAGGCAATGATGACTGTAGAAAATGATAATGGAGTTAAGTGTAAACTATATAGTGGATTAGGTGGTATGAAATTAAATAGAATACCTGCAGATGCAAAAAGAAATTTATCTGATGAATTGTTACAGGGAATAGAACCATTTAATTATGATGAATTAAAACCTTTCGAATATCCATATTTAGCAGGAATGTTTGCAGAGTGTTATGATGAAGGTAAAGATGAAATAAGAAAAAATCAAATTAAAGAAAGAGTAGAAGAAGCTGCTGTAGATAAATTGTTTAAAAGTATATCGAAAAATAGAAGTAATTTTGTATTACAAAGTAAGAGTGTATTTTCAAATGAATATAAATTTGAATATGTATTAGTTCCTGTATGGTTTATTACACTTGATTATAAGGGTAAAACATATGAATTATGCTTAAATGATCAAACTAGAAAAATATCTGGTATAAAACAATTAAATACTACTAAAGTTGTAGCATTACGTTTTATATGTTCTATAATAGTAATTTTATTATCAGCTTATTTAAAATATAATGTTTCAGAAGATTTTTCATTAATATTTTTAATAATATTTTTAATGTTAGTTAACTATGTAATTAGTAGAAAAACTTTACAATATACTAAATTGAATCAAGGTAAAAAATCAGTAGATTATGTAGAACAAGGTACATTTGTTTTAATGGATATAAAAAAAGAAGATTCATACTAATTTTTACGTTTTAAAAGTATTTACTTTGAATATATTTATGTGATAATATATGTCCTAATGGTGGTTTATATGGAGTATAATTGGACATTATTAGATAGAGAAAAAGAATTAGATAAATTAATAAGTATTGCAAATTGTGAAAGTGACCCAGTAAAAAGAAGTTATTATTTTCAAATAATTGATAGTACTAGATATATAATTGAAAATGATAAAGCTTTATTACATAATAGAAAAGTATATAATTTAGATACTATGCATGGTGTACTTGAAAATTTTTATAATTATAAAAGATATTTTGAGTTAATATACATCTTTTCTACTATTTCAAAAAAACATGAAGAAGATATATCTTTGATTGCTAAAACACTTGATAACTTAAGTATTGATAGTACTGGTATGTATTTATCTGATGAAGAAGTTGTTAGTTTAGTACATGATTTTTATATTAATACAGATTCAGTATTTTCAAAACTATTTATGAAATTATATAAAGATAGATATACCTCTATTAAATTTGAAAAAAAATCTGAAATTTTAAATAGTCAAGGAATTTCTGGTGTTTGTTATTTTATAGGTATAGTTAATAAAAATCATATTATTGTAGAAGATGATACTGGATTAAATAAATTAATTGATTTAGCACATGAATGTGGTCATGCTGTTAGTAATCTTTATAATCCTGATGTTGTATATAATTCAAGTGATTATTTTTTAACAGAAGTCTCATCAATATTTTTTGAACTTGCTTTTAATTATGAAATAGCATCTAAATTAAACTCTTTTGAATCTGCTCAAATATTAATTGAACAATTAGATTCGTTTATTAATATTTCGTATTTGTTATCTTTACATGAAAAAATAATTAATGTATTTAAGAATAATAATTATAAATTAGATAAAAATTTTTATGGTAATTTAAAAACAATGTATAAGTTATCAAAAAATATGGTATTATCATCAATAAATACTGATATAGTAAATGATGGAACATATACTATAGATTATATGGTAGCACTAAGTCTATTTAATATATATAAACAAGATAAAAAAGCATCATTTGAATTACTTAGAAAAATAATAGACCAATCATATAATGATTCATATCAAGTATTGAGTGCACTTAATATTGATTATAATTGTGTTCCAGGAGAAATAAATAATATAATAAATAACATGAATAATGAAATAAAAAAGGTGTTAAAAATATAGTATTTTATTATATAATATTATAGTGAGGGATATATATGGATATTAAAGGTGTTATAAAAGAGTATAAATCAAACATTAATGAAGCATTAACTGATTTAAAAACCAAAGGTAGACGACATAGACAAATTCCAAATTTACTTACATTGTCAAGATTAATAGCAGCTCCTTTATTTATAATACCTTCAGCACTTTCAGGTAATATAATACTGCTTGCTATATTTGTAACAGTATTTTCTCTTACTGATTCATTAGATGGCTTTATTGCTAGAAAGTATGATTTAGTAAGTGAATTAGGTAAAGATTTAGATGCTATATGTGATAAAATATTTGCACTATCGCTTTTAATATCAGCTAGTATATTTAAACCGATTTTACTGTGCAATATAGCTGCAGAAGTTGTTATTTCTATAATAAATATTAGAGAAAAAATAAATGGTAAAAAACCTAGATCTTTAATGGTTGGTAAAATTAAAACATGGGTATTATATCCTCTTTTAGGTATCGCATTTTTAGATCAAATAATAAATATAAAAGATGTATTTAATGCGTTTTTAGCAGCTACTATATCTATGCAAATGTTAACTATCACTTCATATTTAATAAAATATGAAGGACGTAAAGAAGATAAGGATGTTAATAATATATTAATAACTGAATCTAAAACTAAAAAGAGAAAATAAAAATTATTTGATAAAAAGTTTTTAATATGATATTATATTTTTTGTTAAGAGGGTTTTATGGAAAATGTAAAAATGAGTATAGAAGATAAACTAAATTTGTTAAAAAGAAATTTAATAGAGGAATTAAATAATACTGATAAGCTTTTTATTATGCCACATGTAAATATGGATTTTGATTCTATTGCAAGTGCAGCAGCATTACATGATATATGTGCAAGTTATAGAAAAACAATATATATTGTTACTGATGATAATGAAAGTACTATGGAATCTAGTTTTAGTATTATGTATAAAGAACTTAAGAAAACTTGTGATTTTATTAGTACTAGTGAAGTAGAAAAACTAAGAAGTGATGATGATTTATTAGTAATAGTTGATACAAATAAGACAAACTTAGTACCAATGGATGTATCTTGTTTTAAACATATTATAATAATAGATCATCATAAAACAGATGAAAAAACAATATATACTGATAAAATGTTTATAGAAACAGATATAAGTAGTGCAAGTGAAATAATGTTTAATCTTATAAAAAAATTTAATATAAATATTAATGATTATTTAGCACATTGCCTTTTAGCAGGAATATATCTAGATACTAACAGATTATCACGTAATTTTAAATCATCTACATCCAGAGCTGTTACAGAACTTATGGATTTGGGTGCTAATAGTGATGAGGTAAATAACTTATTTGTTATTGCTAATTTTGATAATGATAGAATGCAACAAAGACTTATAAGTAAATTAATAGATAGTACTTTATTTTCTATGTATAATATAGCTATATCTATAAATGATACAGATATTTATACGCAAGAAAATTTAGCTAAAGCAGCTGATTATTTATTACAGTATTCAATAGATGCAGCATTTGTTATTGGATTTGTCGATAAAAAAGAATTAGGTTTGGGACACAAAGATTTAGTATCTGTTAAGGCAAGAAGTAAGAGTAAAAAAGAAAATACAATTGATGTAAGTAATGTAATGAAAATATTTGGTGGTGGTGGAGATGAAAATAGAGCCGCATGCCTAATAGAAACTGATAATATATTAGCTGTTAAAGAAGCAATTCAATATATTATAAAGCCAGGTGTATCTTTACTTGAAAATACTGAAGAAAAAGAAAAAGTATTTAGTTTAATGCCTAAAGATAAATTATAGTGGTTCTTTGTCAAATAGTGTTGGTAGACAATAAATTTGATAAATGAGTCTAATTATAGAGGGTGATGAAAATCATCCTTTTATAATGCCTTTAATTAATAATACTCTAGATATAAAATGACTATATTTTCTATATCCAAAAGCTATCCTTTTTAAAGTTTTAATTAAATTATTTGTTCCTTCTATAATTCCATTATTTATATCATATTTAAATGAGTTTTCTATATATTCAATATTTTTTCTATATAATTTTAAAGCTTGCTTCATTTTGTTAGAAATATTTTTATTTGGATGGTATATAATATTTTTAAATTTTTTTAAATCTCTATTTTGAAGTGAGTTGATAATCCCTTGATAACATTCATAAGTGGCTTTTAATTCTTTATTAGTATTTATCATAAAATTAACCATTTCTTTTTGAGATATATCTTTTTTAAAATATTTATTGTAGCGTTTAACTTCAGATAAATCATTTTCATTTTTTACAATAAGTTTCCATAAATTTTTTAATTTATTATAATTCTTATTTTTCTTTTTACATAATGAAACTCTAGTAGAATTTAAAGCAGCATATACTTGAGTAATAATATGAAATCTGTCAATAACAATATTCGCATTCTTAAATAATTTTTTGGCTAAAAATATATATCCTGAGTAGAAATCAGTTGAAATAAATTTAACTTTGTCTCTTTCTTTTTTTGAATATCTTTTAAAATATTTTTCTAAATCTCTGGATTTTCTAGAATCTTGAATGTCGAATATATTACCAGAATTGTTATCAACTATAATAAAAGCCATTTTTCCTTTTGTATCCTTGGTAGCTTTAAATTCATCCCAATTCATAACTTCAGGTAAGGATGGGTGTCTTAGTATTGTATGTGAAGATATTTCATTTAATTTTCTATCAATTTTAGAAACAGAAACATCTAATCTTTCAGCAATATCTTTTTCACTTTGTTTTTGCATAAGTTCCAAATTAATTTGTAATTCTGTATTTCTAGAAATATTTTTATATCTATCAACTAAAGAAGTTTCAGCAATAAAAGTATTATGGCAATGTTTACAATAAAATCTTTGTTTATGAAGGATTAATCTAGTTAAACAATTACCTTGTTTAGGAATTTTAACAATACAATTTTTTCTAAAACCCCATTTAATAATATCACTAGATGATTTATTTACAATTCCACAATGAGGACAATAATCCGGTTTATATGTTAGAAAAGCTTCAATGATTTTATAATTTTTTCCTTTGATAGATTTATTTTTTATATTATTTGTATTAATAAAGATATTTTTATCTTCAATATTTAGTAAATTTAAGATATAATTATTTATAGACATAAGTTTCGATCCTTTCAATGTTTTTTCGTCAATTACATTGTATCAAACTTATGTCTTTTTATGAAGTAAAATAGTGTTAGTGATTTTTTTGAACTGAACCCCAAAAGTTGGACAGTTTATAAATAGTTTCTAATTAGAGGATTGTAACCTATAATTTACAGGTG
>CANPVU010000027.1 GCA_947581765.1 uncultured Bacilli bacterium | reverse complement strand
TTACTACAACCACCTTTTACTTTGTAGTAATTATATCATAATTTCATTGCGAAGAATTTTTACTCTTTTTCTCTGTTGATTTAAAAAATATTTGACAAACTAAGAAAAAATATATATAATCTATAAAGCAAGCAGAAATCGTATATATATTGGAGGTGTTATAGATGAAGAGAACTTATCAACCAAATAATCATAGAAAAAGTAAGAAAATGGGATTCATGGCTCGTAAGCAAACAAATATAATAAATAACAGAAGAAAAAAAGGACGTAAAGTTTTATCTCATTAGTTAGTTCCGCTGATTCGTCAGTGGATTTTTTATTATAAAGGATGTTTTTATGAAAAAAATAAATATTTTAAAAGAGAGTTTTGAATTTAATAGAATAATAAAAAATAATAAACCATTTAAATATAAAGATTTTGTTATATATATAGAAAGAAAAGATCCATCTGTATTTAAGTTTGGTTTTTCAGTGGGAAAAAAAATTGGAAATGCAGTTATTAGAAATCATATTAAAAGGCAATTAAAAGCAATAGTTGATAAAAAAAGCTATCAAAATAACTTTAATTGTATTATAATAGTAGGAAGAAGTATTTCAATGAGAAGTTATAAAGAGATTGAGGACGGTTTATTAAGTGCGCTTGATAAATTAAAAATATATGAGGAGGAAATACATGAAGAAAAGTAATAAGTTAATGCTTATTATATTAATTTTAGTTACTATAACACTAACTGGATGTACAAAAAATTATAAAGATAGTGAAGGAAAAGTTGTTGTTAATGAAAAAACAGGTCAAACTTTACCTGCAAATATTTTATGTGCACCATCAGATGAAGATAATTTAAAATTATATAAAGATACCAAAGAAGGGTTAGAAAAAAAATATGCAAAGCAACTTGAAGAAGGGGACATAAGTAAAAAAGAATATGAAAAGAAACTTAAAGAGATACCTGATGTAGAAAAATTAGTTGCATGTAAAGATTTTAAAGTTACAAGTGGAGGCTATGAAGGAATTTGGAATTCTATTTTTATAAAACCATTAACTTGGGTTATAATAAAAATAGGGCAATTAGTGAAAAATTATGGATTAGCAATTGTTATAACTACGTTATTGATTCGTGGAATAATGTATCCAGTTACTTTAAAAACTGCTAAACAATCAGAAAACATGAAAAAAGCACAACCTGAATTGAATAAATTGGAAAAAAAGTATAAGGATAAAACAGATCAAGATAGTATGATGAGGAAAAGTACTGAGATGATGCAAATATATAAAAAATATGACATTAATCCAATGTCTGGTTGTTTATTTAGTTTCATTCAGATTCCATTATTTTTCGCATTTTACGAATCATTATATAGATTGCCAATATTATTTGAAGACACATTTTTAGGATTTGTATTATCAACATCTCCTATAAAAGCATTTGGAATGGGGCATTGGATATATATTTTATTACCTTTGCTTGTTGCTCTTACAACATTCTTCTCATTTAAATTAAATAGTGGAGCATCGATGAGTCCAGAGCAACAAAAACAGATGAAATTTACAATGATGTTTATGATGATGATGATTGTGTTTATGTCATTTTCAATGTCATCGGCAATAATTATATATTGGATAACAAATAGTACATTTACAATTATTCAAAATTTAATAGTTAAAAGGAGATAGTAGTATGATAGAAGTATTTAAATTTGAGGGAAAAGACGAAGAAGATTGTTTAACTAAGTGTATTGAACAATTAGATGTTTATAATTGTGATTTATTAATAAAAGAGATTTCAGTTGAAAATCCATATTCAATTGAAGTTATAAAAAAGGAAGATGTAATAAATTTTATTAAGGATTATTTAAAAAAACTAGTTGAAAAAATGAATTTAGAATTAAATTTAGAAGTTATTGAAGATGAAAATATATTTAATGTAACAATGGTTTCTAATAATAACCCAATATTAATAGGTAAAGAAGGAAAAAATTTAAATTCAATTCAATTTTTACTTAGACAATCGATTAGTAATCAAACAGGTTTTGATGTAAAAATTAATTTGGATGCTTCTAATTATCGTGCAAAGAAAGTAAAAAATTTTGAATATCAAATTAAAAATATAGTAAGAGAAGTTCAAAAAACTAAAACGGATACAAAATTAGATCCAATGAATTCTTATCAAAGAAGAATTGTTCATGCATTATTAAGTAACTTTAGTAATGTAACTACAGAAAGTGTAGGAGAAGAGCCAAATAGATGTGTAGTAATTAAATACATAGGAGATTAGTTATCTCTTTTTTCTTTTTGTATTTATTAATGTAATTTTTTTAATTATTTGTTAAAATAGTATATTGAAAGGTGATTATAATATGAATTTTATTGAATCGATAAAAAAAAGAGCAAAATTAGTTAGAAAAACAATAGTTTTACCAGAAACTATGGATGAAAGAGTAATAGATGCTGCAATAAAAATTAGAAAAGAAGATATAGCTGATATAATATTAATTGGCAAGCCTGTTAAAGATATTGATTTAACTGGGATTAAAGTTATTGAACCAAGTACAAGTGAATTGACTGAGACATTTGTAAATAAGTTATATGAGTTAAGAAAAGAAAAGGGAATGACAATAGAAGAGGCAAGAGAATTATTACTAAATGATTATATGTATTTTGCTTGTATGTTAGTTAAAATGGGATATGCAGATGGGGTAGTAAGTGGTGCATGTCATTCAACAGCAAATACACTTAGGCCTTCGCTTCAAATTATAAAGACTAAACCTAATGTAAGTTTAGTATCATCTTTTTTTCTTATGGTAGTACCAAATTGTGAATATGGAGAAAATGGAACATTTATTTTTTCAGATGCTGGTTTGGAACAAAATCCAACCCCAGAAAAATTAGCAACTATAGCAGGATGCAGTGCTGAGAGTTTTGAATTATTAGTTCAAAAAGAACCAAAAGTAGCAATGCTTTCACATTCTACTAAAGGAAGTGCAACTCACTATGACGTAGATAAAGTAATAGATGCTACACAAATTGCTCAAAAGAAATATCCACAATATAAAATAGATGGAGAATTACAACTTGATGCAGCTATAGTTCCAGAAGTTGCTAAAAGTAAGGCTCCAGATAGTATAGTAGCGGGTAATGCAAATGTTTTAATATTTCCAGATTTAGATGCAGGAAATATAGGATATAAATTAGTACAGAGATTAGCAAAAGCAGAAGCTTATGGGCCAATAACACAAGGTATAGCTTCGCCAATAAATGATTTATCAAGAGGATGTAGTGTTGATGATATAGTTGGTGTAGTTGCAATTACTTGTGTACAAGCAATGAAAGAGTAGGTGGCAAAATGAATGATACTATAGCTGCAATATCTACAGCTTTAGGTGTAGGTGCAATATCAATAATTAGAGTAAGTGGAAATGATTCTTTACAAATTGTGAATAGAATATTTAAAGGTAAGGATTTAACAAAAGTAGATAGTCATACAATAAATTACGGATATATATATGATGGAAAAGAATTAATTGATGAAGTTTTAGTATCAGTTATGCTTGCTCCTAAAACATTTACTAGAGAAAATATTGTTGAAATAAATTCCCATGGTGGAATATCTACGACAAATAAAATATTAGAACTTTTATTAGTAAATGGTTGCCGTTTAGCACAACCAGGTGAATTTACCAAAAGAGCATTTTTAAATGGAAGAATTGATTTAATAGAAGCAGAAGGGGTAATGGATTTAATAAATTCTAAAACAGAGAAATCTCGTTTGCTAGCCATAAATCAAGTTACAGGTAATACTTCTAATTTAATAAAAAATTTAAGAAGTGAATTAGTAAGTACACTTGCTAATATAGAAGTTAATATAGATTATCCAGAATATGAAGATATAGAAGAAATAACTGTAGAAATGATTAATAAGAATATTTCTTCAATTAGAAATAAAATATTAAATATATTAGAAGAATCAAAAAATGGTAAACTTATTAAAGAGGGAATTAAAACAATTATTATTGGAAGACCAAATGTAGGGAAAAGTAGTATTTTAAATAGACTATTAGATGAAGAAAAAGCAATTGTAACAGATGTAGCTGGAACTACTAGAGATATTGTAGAAGGAAATATATCTGTAGATGGAATATTGTTAAATATAATTGATACAGCTGGAATTAGAAAAACAGATGATATTGTTGAGAGTATTGGAGTAAAGAAAAGTTTATCGTTAATAGAAGATGCAGATTTAATCTTATATGTAGTAAATAACAATGAATTACTAAATGATGAAGATTTAGAAATATTAGATAAAATAAAGAATAAAACAAGTATATTAATAATAAATAAGATTGATTTAGAATCTAAGATTAAAATAAAAAATATTGAAAATTATAACGTAGTAAAAATGTCTGCTTTAAATAGTGAAGATATTAATGTTTTAAAAGAAATGATTAAGAAAATCTTTAATTTAGAAAAAATTGAACAAAAAGATTGCACTTATTTAAGTAGTGCAAGAAGTATATCCTTACTTAGGAAAGCACTTGAATCTCTTGATCAAGTAGAAGAAGGCATAAAAAATAAAATGCCTATAGATATGGTTGAAATAGACTTAAAGAATGTATGGAATTTGTTAGGAGAGATAACGGGTGAAAATTATAGTGAAGAATTAATTGATACATTATTTAGTCAATTTTGTTTAGGAAAATAATTATGGTGTGTTGAATTAATTTTTAAAGTATGATATAAATGTATTATAGAGTTGGAGGTAATAGTATGGCAAAGATGTGTCCTAGTTGTGGATCAATGAATGATGATACTGCTAATAATTGTGGAAATTGTGGTGCAAGTTTAAACAATAGTGGACAACCACAAATGAGTCAAACTCAACAACCACAGATGAATCAGTATCAACAACCACAAATGAATCAATATGCGCAATATCCTAATCAAAAGTCTAAGTTGGTAGCAGGATTATTAGGAATATTTGTTGGATCACTTGGAATACATAATTTTTATTTAGGAAATACAGGTCGTGGAATTGCACAAATTATAGTTTCATTTGTTACATGTGGAATTGGATCAATATGGGGATTTATAGAAGGAATTATGATTCTTACTGGTTCTATTAATGTAGATGCGAACGGTGTACCACTTAAAGACTAGTAAATTAAAAATAGTAATTTTGTTACTATTTTTATTATTTATATACATATATTTATATTTCTCTTCTAAATTTAATTTTGTACTACCTTGTCCAATAAAAAGAATATTAAATGTTTATTGTCCAGGTTGTGGTATTACGAGAATGTTTATTAGTTTGTTCCATGGAAAGATATATCAGGCATTTAGATATAATATGTTAGTATTTAGTTTGATGACATGTTATATAATATATTTAGTTATAAAGATAAAATTCAAAATAAATCTAAATCATAAAACAAAATTGATACTATTAACTTTCATTTTGGTTATATCAATATTATTTGGAATATTACGCAATACTGAAACATTTTCTTTTATGGCACCAATTAAAATATAATAAAATAGAAATTATTATACATAATAAGAGTAGATATTATGTTTGAAAGGATGAATATAATGGAAATACTTATTGGTATAATAATTGTATATGTAGTATATGCTAGTTATAATAAATCAGTTACAAGCCTTTTAATTCCAGATAGATTTAAATACGGTGACTATAGAATATCACTCGTTAACTTTAGTTCTCCAAATATGTTAATTAATTTCTTTAGAATATTTATTATTCTATTAATAGTTTTATTTTTAATAAAAATTATAAAAAAGAAAAATATCAAAAAATAACTTTATAATTGTTTTTAATAATTGTTATTTAGTTGATATTTTTTATTTGTTGTTTAATTTAAAAATATGTATTATAATATGTTGAGTAGAAAAGTGTGGTGTATTTATATGTATGAAGTAATTGTAGTAGGTGGTGGACATGCAGGATGTGAAGCTTCTTTAGCAACCGCTAGGAAAGGACATAAAACATTACTAATAACTGGTAATATAAACAATATAGCAGACATGCCATGTAATCCATCAATAGGTGGGAGTGCTAAAGGTATTGTTGTACGTGAAATAGATGCACTTGGTGGAGAAATGGGAAAGAATGCTGATAAAAGTCTTATACAAATAAAAATGTTAAACAGTGCAAAGGGTCCAGCAGTACAAGCATTACGTGCACAAGCAGATAAAATTGTATATCCAAAAGAAATGTTAAAAACTTTAAATAGCACAGATAATCTGGAAATAAAAGAAGCAATGGTAGAAGATTTAATAGTTAATAATAAAATAGTTGAAGGAGTAGTATTATCAACAGGTGAACAAATTAAATCAACTGTTGTTATTCTTACTACAGGTACATATTTAAAAGCAGATATTTTAGTAGGAGATACTAGAACAAGAAAAGGTCCACATGGAGAAAAACCAAGTAATCATTTAAGTGATAAACTAAAGGATTATGGTTTTAATATTATTAGACTTAAAACTGGAACTCCACAAAGAATAGATAAAAATAGTATAGATTTTTCTAAGGCAAAAATAGAAAATGGTGATAGTGTATATCATACATTTAGTTATGATATGAAACCACAATATAAAATTGAAGAACAAGTACCATGTCATTTAATATATACTACGGAAGAAACTAAAAAAATAATATTAGATAATTTAAATAAATCAAGTATGTATGGTGGTTTAAAAGATATAAAAGGTGTTGGACCAAGATATTGTCCATCAATAGAAGATAAGATGGTAAGATTTAGTGATAAAGAAAAACATCAATTATTTTTAGAACCTGAAAGTATATATTATGACGATATATATATACAAGGTTTTTCTACTAGTATGCCGTATGATATACAAGAGAAGATGGTACATAGTTTACCTGGATTAGAGAATGCTAAAATATTAAAATATGCATATGCAATAGAATATGATGCTATTGACTCTAGACAATTAAAACAATCATTAGAATCAAAGGTAATTAAAAATCTTTTTACGGCAGGACAGATAAATGGAACAAGTGGGTATGAAGAAGCTGCATGCCAAGGTCTAATTGCAGGAATAAATGCAGGACTAAAATTAGAGAACAAGGAACCACTAATTTTAAAGAGAAATGAGGCATATATTGGTGTATTAATAGATGACCTTGTTACTAAAGGTATAATTGATCCATATCGTCTACTTACTTCTCGTGCAGAATATAGATTACTTTTAAGAAGTGATAATGCAGACATTAGATTAACTGATTATGGATATGAGGTTGGATTAATTAGCGATGAAAGATATAAAAGATTTAATGATAAAAAAAGTAAAATATCTGAACTTATAGATATATTAAAAAATAATAAAATTACACCAACTACTGAGACTAATGAATATTTAACAAGTATTGGAACAACTCCTTTAAAAGATGGAATAACTTTGTATGATTTACTTAAAAGACCTGAAATTAGTTTTGAACATATAAATAATTTTTTCAAAATAGACTTTGAAGAAAGCGTTAAAGAACAGGTTGATATAAATATAAAATATGCTGGATATATAAAGAAAGCTAATATTGAAGCTAGTAAAATGGTTGATTTAGACAATAAAAAAATTCCAGATGATATAGATTATGATAAAATACACAATTTAGCTAGTGAAGCTAAACAGAAATTAAAACAAATTAGGCCAACATCAATAGGTCAGGCTATAAGAATAAGTGGTGTTAATCCAGCAGATATATCATTAATAATGGTATATCTTAAAAAGGAGTATTTGTATGACTCAAAGTAATTTCATAATTGAATTAGAAAAAATGAATATAAAATTGGACGAGGAACAACTTAATCAACTTGAAATGTATTATGAACTTTTAATTGAATATAACAAAGTTATGAATTTAACTGGAATTACAGAAAAAGAAGAAGTATATCTAAAACATTTTTATGATAGCTTAACAATTGTTAAAAGCATAGATTTAAATAGCATAGAGAGTGTATGTGATATTGGAACTGGAGCAGGATTTCCTGGATTAGTCCTTAAAATTGTTTTTCCAAACTTAAAAGTAACTTTGATTGATTCATTGAATAAACGTATTAATTTTTTAAATACGGTTATAGATAAATTAAAATTAAAAGATGTGAGTGCTATACATTGTAGAATTGAAGAATATGCAATAAAAAATAGAGATAAATTTGATATAGTAACGGCCCGTGCAGTAGCTTCAACTAATATTTTGCTTGAATATTCAATACCAATAGTAAAACAAAATGGATTTTTTATAGCAATGAAAGGTAGAGTAGAAAATGAAGGAGATTTTACTCATGCGCTAGATGAACTAAAAGTAAAATTTATTAGTGAAGCAAAGTTTAAATTACCTATTGAAGATAGTATACGTACAATATTAAAATTTAAAAAGATTGGTATTACTCCTAAGAAGTATCCAAGAAAATATAAAGAAATAAAAAATAAACCATTATGATTTTTATTATTTAAGAATTTTATGATATTATGTGAATGTAGGAGGATAAATTATGTATTGTACAAATTGTGGAAATTTATGTGAACAAAGTAATAAATATTGTCCAACATGTGGTAATAAATTAAATAAAGATATACCAGTACAAATTGTAAATTATCAAAATAATGTAACTACGCAAATATCAAAAAAAGAAAATAAAATGGCAAATATATTATCTATAATATCATTAATATGTGTTTTCTTTTCACCAGGTTTGTATTTATTATTAAATGTAGCAAATGAGCTTATAGGAATAATTAATTCATTAGTTGGAATTCTTATGTTAGCTGGAATAGCACTAATGATTTATGTTAGAATTAAATATCCAAATAATATATTTGGAAAAGTATTGATGTGGCTTTATATAATTATGCTTGTATTGTATATTATTCTAATTATTATTTCATTTGTTGCTTGTTCAATAATTGGATTTGAATTTTTAAAAGAATTAAGGAATTGTCAGGGATAATATGATTATAAATGAATATAAAATTCCACTATATGGTATATTTATATTATTATCATTTATTATAAATATTATATTTAATTATATATATTTAAAAAACGCTATAAGTAAAAAAAATATATTATTATTAATGATAATGAATCTATCTTTTTGTATTGTATCTTCTAAGATAATGACTTTATTGAGTAATAATGATTCTAACTTAAATTTATTAAATTCAGGATTATCAAGTTATGGTGGTGCTATTGGAATAATATTATCTTCTTTAATTTATTCTAAATTTATTGATAATAAAATGGTTATTAAGAGTAATATTTTAGTACTTCCATTAATGTATTCTATATCAAAACTAGGTTGTTTTTTTGCAGGTTGTTGTTATGGAATACCATATAATGGAATATTTAATGTAGTTTATGTTAACAAATTAAATATTCAACAATTTCCAATTCAACTTTTAGAAAGTGTAATATTTTTTATAATTTTTTTAATATGTATATTTAATCATAAAAAAGAAAATATAGCATATATATTAGTATTTATTTGTGCACTTGCAAAATTTATTTTAGATTATTTTAGATATTCTCATTTACATCAAATAATATCAATTAATCAAATAGTAAGCATAATAATCATTATTATAGATTTAATATACTATATTATGAATTTAAAAAGACAAAAAAATTAAAATAAAGTTTTGTTAAATATTAAATTTAAAATTAACAGAACTTTTTTTATATATAAATTTATTGAATTATTTAGGAAAATATATTATAATTTATTTATAGGGTAGAAAAGGGTTAATTATGAAGAAGGAAACAGAAAAAATTGTAGAATTAGATTTAAATGATATACTGCCTAATAGATTTCAGCCAAGAATTAAATTTAATGAATCAGCTATAGTAGATTTATCTGAATCGATTAAAGAACATGGCCTAATACAACCTATTATTGTTAGACCAATCGGAGATAAATATGAAATTGTAGCAGGTGAAAGAAGATATAAGGCAGCTGTACTAGCAGGACTTGTAACTATACCAACAATTGTTTTAGATTTAAATGATTTAGATTCTGTTGAAATTGCCTTAATTGAAAATGTTCAAAGAAAAGACTTAACACCTATAGAAGAAGCTATATCTTATAAAAGAACACTTGATATGGGGTATTTAACACAAGAACAACTTGCAAATAAATTGGGTAAAAGTCAATCAGCTATAGCAAATAAAATAAGATTGTTAAATCTTTCTGATGAGGTGCAGGAAGCTTTATTGGAAGAAAAAATTTCAGAAAGACATGCAAGGTCATTATTAAAAATTGAAAATGATAAAGCCCAAGTTGATTTATTGAAACAAATTATTAAAGAAAGATTAACAGTAAGAAAATTAGATGAAAGAATAGATGAATATTTAAAAACTGGAAAAGTAATTAACTCTGATAATGAAGAAAAAGAAACAAATGATGAAATAAAAGAAAAAACTGATGATGAAAAAGATTCTTTAAAGTTAGTTGAAAATAATAAAGAAGATAATTTAGCCATTGAAGAAACAAATGAAGATATAACTGATATATCTGAATTAATAGATATGGTTGACTTAGAGAAAAGAATTAATGAAATATTAAATAAGATAGATGATGAAAATGAAAATATTTCAAGTAATGAAGAACCTATAGAAAAAGTAGAAGATAATAAGAAAGACAACGTTGAAGATGACAAGAAAGAAAAAGATGAAATAAAAGGGGAAAACGATAATATGATTAATAATATGATGAATGTTGATGAACCTATTAATTATAATACTTTAAAAAATAATAATACAACACAGGGAAGATTTTTAGTAAATGTAGATGAATCTAATAATGAACAAAGGCAAAATACAGAACCTTTGGAAAGTCAAAATACAGGTAATAGTGGTATAAATATCTTTAATGCTAAATTAGATGATTTATTGGCGCCACAAGGAAGTAGTTTAACATCACAATCTGATAACTTTTTTTCAGGTGGTAATGCATCTGAACCAGCAATGAATACACCACAAGCTAGTTCTATATTTCCTACTTTACAAACGCAAGATAATCAAAGTCCAATAAGTAATTTCAATCAACCATCACAAGGACAACAAAGTATTTTTAACGATTTATTGAAAAATAATAATGGAACACAGGAACAAGTTGATACAGATTCTTTAAATAAGTTTTTAGATCCATCATATATAGATGGTGAACAAAAAAATAATATTCAAAATAATTCGGGTGTAAATTCAGATGTTTTCTCTAAATTTTTAACTTCAGATTATAATAATATTCAAGAAAATACAAGTCAAAATAGTAATTTGACTGTTAGTTCACCAAGTACTATAAATACGTTAGTAGGTAATACAACACAACCAACAGTTGAACCAAATAATTTTCAAAATAATAATACTATGACTGATTCAAATCAATTATCAATTAACTCAGATAATTTATCAAATGAAGATAATGTAACTCCATCAATTGATCAATTGATTGCTACTGAAAATAAACCAGATTTATTGGCACCAATGGGAAGTGAGTCTAATAAAGTGGATATAATGTCAAATGGAATTAATCCATTTCAAACTACATCTAATGAACCACTAGTAATGGATAGTCCTGTTGTACAAACATTGGATACTAATAGTACTCCATTAGATAAGATGATGCCAGAAAATATAAGTGCACAACCAACAGTTGAAGAGCAACCAGTAGATTTCTTATCTACAAATACTCCACCAGCATTTGTAACAGCAACACCACTTGAAAACGAAGAAGTTGCACCAGTTACACCTATAATTGAAGATTTAAATATGAGTAAGTTGCTTTCTAATCCAACTGAAGTAAATACCGAAGTTACTCCTGAGGTTAAATATCCAGAAGAACCAGTTACAGAAGATCAAACGCAAAATGAATCTACTTCAAGTGAACCAGCTTCAATTGCTTCTTTAGCACAAGTTGAAACAAATACTAATAGTTTTTTAGATTCATCAAATATTCAACCAATAATTATAACGGATTATGATAAACAATATGATCCTGTTTTACCACCTGAAATTGCTCCTAAAACACAACAAGTAGATTTTAAACAAGTTTTAGATATGATAAGAAATCTTAATGATCAAATAGAATCATATGGATATGTTATTGAAACTGAAGAAATTGACTTAGAAGATAAATATCAAGTAATTTTCAATATTACTAAATAAAAAAAGTTTTTTAAGAACTGATTGGATAAATTTATACACAATATAAAAAAGCGTGTAGATTATCTTTAAATCAGTTCTTTAAACTTTTTTTATATATTACGAAGTTTTAGTAAGAATATAAAATATTATTAACTAAGTAGTTAAATATTTAATATATAAAGGAGAAATACAAAATGGATAATTATGAAAAAAAATATATTGACTTAATATTAAATAAATGCTTATGTATTAAATCTGCAAAATCACTTTTAATAGAATGTAGTATGAATGAACATTATAAATTTGCACTAGAAATAAAAAAGGAAGCACAGTTATATGGAGTAGAAGATGTCTGTATTAGTGTAAGTGATATAAATGAATTGCACGATTATTTATTGAATACAAGTCTTGAAAATATAAAAAATAATGAGTTAATAGATAGATCAAAAAGAGAAGAATATGCAAAAAAAGGTGGAACAATACTTTTTTTAACAACTACAATTCCAGGATTAATGAGTGATGTATCTTTAGATAAAATAAAAAAAATTACTGATATTAGAAATGAACAAACAAAATATTATAAAGAAAATGTAACTAGAAATATTTTTAATTGGTGTATTGTAGCATTACCAAATAAAAAATGGTCAGATATAGTTTTTAGTAATGATAAAAATTCATATGAAAAATTATGGCAAAATATAATTAAAGTATGTATGTTAGATAAAGATAATCCAATTGAAGAATGGAATAAATTTATAAAAAAAAGTAATTATTATAAAGACAAATTAAATTCACTTAAAATAAAAAAATTACATTATAAAAACAACTTAGGTACTGATTTATATATAGGTTTAAATGAAAATGTTAAATGGTGCAATATGGATGATAGGGATAAAAATGGAAATAGTGTGATGTTAAATATGCCTAGTTATGAAATATATACAACACCTGATTATAAATTAACAAATGGAATAGTATACTCAAGTAAACCTTTAATATATAATGATTGTGTAATAGTTAATTTTTATATTGAATTTAAAGATGGTGAAGTTATAAACTTTGATGCTAAGATAGGTAAGGATATGTTATCAGAAATTATCAACAAAGATGAAGGCTCTAAAAGATTAGGTGAAGTTGCTTTAGTTGAGTATAATTCATCAATATCGCAAACAGGAATTGTTTTTAAGACAACTTTATTTGATGAAAATGCATCATGTCATTTAGCTTTGGGTGATGGTTTTCCAAATTGTTTTGAAAATTTTGAACAATTTACATTAGATGATATGAAAAATAAAGGATTAAACTCTTCGTTAATGCATGTAGATTTTATGATAGGAACAAGTGATTTACAGATTGATGCAATTACAGATAATGGAAAAATAAATATTTTTAAAAATGGAAATTTCAACATATAGTATTTTTTTATAAAAATATGTTATAATACTACTAGATTAAATAATAGGAGGTATATATGCAAGTAATTAATAATAAATTAACTGATAATAGTTCTATTAAATTTGGTAAAAGTTATGATGATAGTGTAAAAGCATTGAAATTATTATTGAATCTTTGCAATGAAGATGAACTTAAAAATTTAGGTAATCAGATAACAGATTCGTACTTGCTATTTACTATATTAAAAAATAATCCTTTTATAAAAAGATATTCAAAAACATATTTACCATTATTAGAATCTTTAGCTTCTAATATAAATGAATTTTCTAAATTTAATAAAATGCTTAGAACAAGAGAAGTATATACTAAAGCAACAATTAAATTAGATGATGAACAAATTAATATAGATATAGATGAAGATAAAAATGATAATGGTTATTTATTAAATGATGAATTAAAAAAATATAATTTATTTGAAAAAATATTACTTAAAGATGAACAAAAAGAGTTTGCTAATGATTTAGAAGCAGAAAGAAAAAAGAATATAGAAATATATAATAATTTTAAATATAGTATGGATGTAAGTTCAATAGTTCAAAAGAAAAAGAATATTTTAGCACAAACTATTATTGATAGTGATAATTTATCACAAGGACAAATAGAACTTTATGATAAAATTAATCATGAATATAGTAATTTAATGGTATTAGAAAGAGAAATAGTTGCTATAGAAATGGTTTCTGATGCATTAATTAATAAATTATTTGTATTAAAAAATACAACTGTAGAGTTGTATAGAAAATTTAAAGATGAAATGACAAGCTTATTATCTAAACAAATAAAGAAGAGAGTAGAACTATGTAATAAGCTAAATTTAGATTTAGATACTTATGAAGGATTATTAAATAATGGTAATTTTATAAATAAAGCGAATGATGATAAAGAAATATTAAGTAAACAATGTTTAAATTTTTATAATAAATATGTAATAGAACAAGCAAGTGATATAGATATTGCTAAGTTATCATTTGTTGATTATTTGAAAAAATTTACATCGAATGATGAATTAATTAATTATGCTAAACAAAAAGAAAGTGATTTAGTTTCATTGTATGCGGAATATCTAATTTATAAATTTTCCCTTACAGATAAAAAATATGTTATGCCTTTTGATATTTATGCCATAAATCAGATTGATTTAGAACCAAAAAAGAAAATATCATAAATATAGTAAAATTTACTATATTTTTTTGCTAGTAGGGTACTTAGTAAATAAAATTAATATATTTATAATCTAAAATCATTAAAGTCATTTTTATTTTTTGTATAAAATATCTAATATATGTCTTGAAGAACCTAATAATTCTTTTCTTTCACATGTAGATAAATGATATTTGAAAAAAATGTTAAAAGTATTATTATCCATATTATTTATTTCTTTTTTTAGATATTCTGTAGGTCCATCTTGTGCTACAATTTTTTTCCTTTTCATATTACATTTATTTTTTATATAATTTATATCATCTAATCTAACATATGAATATAAATCTTTATCATTTGATACAATTTTAAAATTATTATCAATTTCCTTATTTTTTATACACTCTAAAATATAATTCTCTTTAAATCCATGTGTAATTACTGCATATTCATTCATACAATAGCTAATAAAAATTAATCCATTATCTTTTAATAATCTTTTTGATTCATTTAATGCTTTAATTTTATCTTCCATACTTATTAAATGATACATAGGGCCAAATAAAAGTATAATGTCATATTCACCATCACTTAGCATTGACAATTCAGTAGCGTTTGCATGAATTAACTTTATATTTTTATTTTTTTTCTCAATTTGTTTTAAATTATGTTTAACTAACTCTACGCTTGTTACATCATATTTTTCACTTAAGGGTACAGAATAAGCACCAGTTCCAGCTCCAATATCAAGTATTTTTGGATTTTTATATTTTTTTAAATAAAAATTAATATATTTCATTGCAGTCATATATTCCACTTTACCATGTTTGGTTTTTAATCTTTTATCTTCATTAAATTTATTATAATATTTTATTAAATTTTCTTCATTCATAAACTCTCACAAGATAATTATACAAGTTAAATAACAAAAAAGTAAATAAAATAAAATGTTAAATAATTTTTTTCTTTTTAAATACAATTATTAATCCTACTAAAATAATTAGACTTATAAAAGTTATTATAGGATAACTATATTTAGAATGTATTTCAGGCATATGCTCAAAATTCATTCCATACCATCCAGTTATTAAAGAAAGTGGTAAGAATATTGTAGTTAAAAGAGTAAGTGTCTTTATTATTCTGTTTTGATAAAAATCAATTGTTGATTGATATATTTCTCTTAGATGTATGCAACTTTCTATTAAGTATTCAATATTATTATCTAATTTAGAAACTTTGTTTTCTATATGATTGATATATTTTAATTTTCCCTCAAAATTTATTTTAAAATCATTGATAAAGTTTAGTATGTAATCAAAATATAATTTATACAAATTTAGTTCTTTTTTTATTGAAAAAATTAATGGATTTAAATTAGTAACAAAATTTTTTTTAAATATTTCGTTTTCGATATTAATAATTTTTTTATCAAAATATTCTATTTTATTGAAACTATTTAATACAGCTTTATCTATGAATTTTGATATTATTATATCAAATGATGATAAATAATTACTTGAATTAAATATATCTTCAATTATGTTATTTATATATAAATTATTATCTTCTATAATAATTATTAAATAAAGATTATTCTTAATCAAAATTCCTATTTTACCTAAATTATTTTTTATATTTTCATTATCACGAATATTTATAATATCAAAATATAAATTATCCTCTATTAAAGAAATATTTTTTAAATATTTATTTGAATTATTACACAAATCGATAATATTTTTATCAATATTGAGTTTTAAATATATTTTTTCTAATATATCTAAAGAAATATAACCAATGACAATATTATTTCTTTTTATTTTATTAAATGAAATTTTTTTTAATTTTTTTCCTTTAAATTCATAGAACATGATAATCCTCCATTATTAATATGTATTAAATATATAAATTTTATTAAATATTTTTATAATAAAAAATTTATTTCATATATTTATTATGGAGGTAACTATGAATAGCGATTATGAATATGGAAATCAATTTTATAACTATTACGATTGTACTGGTGTGAAAAGTATTGAATATGAAATAATGGCACCAGAGCAATCTCAAAATCAACAACCAGGATTAGAATACATAATGAGTCCAAGACCTATATTTGATGATTTAAATTATAAGGGTAGTGGAAAGTTAAGGGGAAAGGTTGCTATTATAACAGGAGGAGATAGTGGACTAGGTCGTGCTGCAGCAATTGCTTTTGCAAAAGAAGGTGCAAAACTTTTTATTCCTTATTATAATGAAGAAAAAGATGCTAATGAAACAAAGGAATATATTGAAAAATTGGGAGGTGAGTGTGTCCTTTTAAGTGGAGACATATCAGATAAAAAATTTTGTAAAGAAATTGTTGAAAAATGTATTGAATCATATGGAAAAATAGATGTATTAGTAAATAATGCTGGAGTACAATATCAACAAGATGAATTAAATAGTATTTCAGATGAACAATTTGATAGGACTATGAAAGTTAATGTATATGGAATGTTTTATTTAACTAAGGAAGTACTACCATACTTAAAATCAGGTTCTTCAATTATCAATTTATCATCAGTAACTACTTTTTATGGTGATCCACAATTAATAGATTATGTTACTACTAAAGGAGCTATTGTAGGATTTACTAGAGCTTTAGCTAGAAATTTAGCTTTAAAAAATATAAGAGTTAATGCTATAGCACCAGGATTCTTTTGGACTCCACTTCAACCAGCTTGCTGGGTAAAAGAAAAGATACCTTCATTAGGATCAGATGCAGCAATGGCAAGAGGTGCTATGCCTTATGAACTTGCTCCTACATTTGTATTTTTAGCTAGTGATGATTCAAGTTATATGACAGGACAAGTAATACATAATAATGGTGGACAAATAATGGGTTAAACATATTAATTTTAAGATATAAGTAAATTACCGTTTACTTATTTTTTATATATTATTAACCTTTTAAATTTATTAGTATGATATAATAAAAATAGGAGGTAATTGATAAATGAAGAAGTTTTCTGTATTTATTCTATTAACTTTTGCGTTAATTATTACGGGTTGTGGAAAACAAAATGATAATATTGGTAAAAAAAAGGAAGATGATAAAGAACAAAAACAAGAACAAGTAAAATATGATAGTAATTTAGTTGAAATGAAAATAAGTAATATTACTAGTAAGAGTGCAACAGTTGAAATTACAGATAATAATGAAACACCTTTTGTATATAGTGATTGGTATGCTATAGAAACAGAAAATAGTGGAAAATGGGAGAGTGTTAAAGAATTAATTGATAATTATAAATCTAGTAATACTGAATATAGTGTTAACGAAAATAATCAGGTTAGCTTTAATATTGATTGGGAAGAAAGATATGGTATATTAAAAGAAGGTAATTATCGTATTGTAAAGAAATTAAGTGATGAAAATATTTATGTTACATTTGAAATTAAGAAAGATAATAGTATGAGTAACAATTCTAATAGTAATGCAAATAATAGTTCAAATAGTACTACAAATAAAAATTCAAATAATAAAACAAGTAATATAACAAGTAACACTTCAAATAAAAGTTCAAATAGTAAAACAAGTAATGTAGCAAAAAGTAATTCAAATAGTAATTCAACTACAACTACTAAATGTACTCCTGGTAAATTTAGTAAAACATTTACATATTATTATAAGACTGAAAGTGAATGTAAACAAAAAGGTAATAATGCTTTCAACTATGTAATTGATAATATTGATACCCAAATATTTGCATTTGATTGTAAAGAAATTGTTGATACTTGTAATAATAAATATTATGGAGTAGTTTTCTATAAATATAATCATACTACTAATCATGAAGATGAATATTATTATTAGAATTTAAGGGCTTAGGCTCTTTTTTTATATATTAGGAAAGTTCTTGGTAAAGGAAAAAATAAAAAAAATAAATCATGGCATGCAAAAAAGAATCTA
>CANPVU010000026.1 GCA_947581765.1 uncultured Bacilli bacterium | reverse complement strand
AAAACTTGACATAATAAAACCCTTTATGCAAAAGGGAAAATTACGTATTTTTAAAATTACTAACTGTCAAACTCCGGCAGGAGTAGTAGAAACAATAGATAATATATCAAAATATTTAATGACTTTCTTTGTAACATTAGTAGTGTTAACTATAAGTTTTACAGCATTTACTAAGATTAATAAGAAGAAATTATCAAAATAATTTCTTCTTATTTGTATTATTTATTGCTTTTTTAGTCTATATGATGTATTCTAAAGATATAGGGTAGGAGTCTTAGATATAAAATATATTAGTGTAGGAGAATAGAATATGAATAGAAATAAGAAAATAATTGGATTAGTTTTATTTGCAGTAATTTTAACATTGTTAGTAAGTATTAGTTCAATAAGTAAATTAACTAAAAGAGTTTTAAATGATGTTACTAACTCTGAAAGTAATAATACAATAACAGCTAGTTTTACATATAAAGATTCTGATGGTAATAATGTACATGATAATGAGAAGTTATATGTATTTATATCAGAAGAAGAAAATGTTGGTGGCAATTTTATTGGAGTAGAGCTTGAAGCAAATGGAAAATCTAAAACAATTAGTAGTTTATATGATCAAAATGCTACGAGTAATAACCAAAAAATAGAAAACAAAGAGTATAAAGTAATAGTTGCAAAACTAAAAAAAGACAAGGAAAATGAATTTACCGAAGGTAAAAAATATGATCAAAATATTTATGATGTATATAATTCTGGGGATAAATATAATGGCTCATATACAATAACTTTTCCTGAAAAAATAGAATTTAATGGAAAGGATAGTTTTGAATTTAAAATAGAAATAAAATCTCTTGAAGGTGATAAAATCTCTTTAGAGGAGATGTTAAATCCCTTGGAACTTTCTACTAGTTTTGGTGTTTTTGCTCTTAAATTTAGTCAATCAGCTGATATTGAAGCAACGATTGGGGTTCAAACTTTCGAAAAGAACGTAGATCAAACATTCGGATTAAGTGATAGAAATTATAAACCACTAAAAGAATATAAATCAACTGGTAATATAAGTGTTAGTAAAAAATATACTAAAAATCCTGATATTCCTGTTTCAAATAAGCAAGTAACTATAAATTTAAAAGATCAAGAAAATAAATTAACTTCAAAGAATTGTACAACAAATTTAGATGGAGAATGTAGTGTAATTTTTGATAATTTAGCAAATGGAACATATAGTGTTTCAGAAACTATAGACGGACAGGAAGTTGATACTAATAAAACTATTACAACTATAGATGGTAATTCAATAACAGTTACATTTTCAAATAATAAAGATATAAAAATTGAAGGCTATAGTGAACTTCAAGAAATATTATATAATTACAATTATGTTGAAAAAGTTGGAGTAGATGAAAAACAAGTCCATTTAGAAAAAATTAGAAAACCAGGTACATTAGTATTAGGTAGTCAAGAACTTTATGAAAAATATAAGAATAACCAAGAATTTACAATGGAGGGTGAGAATAATAAAGTTACATTAGGAGTAGCTGGCTCTGATAGTTATAAAAAAATTGAATTTGAAAAAGAATTTGAAGAATTAGAAAAATTAAGTGTTAAGCTTTCTAAAGCAATAGATAGTAATGATATAAAAGTTTATCATTTAACAGCTAGCCAAATAAAAGAATCAGGTATAGATTTTAACTCAGATAAAAAAGATTACATTTTAGTTAATGTAGATTGTTCGAATGAAACTGAAGTCCAAATTGGTGGACGAAATAAGCGCGATGGTAAAGATTTAGTTACAGAAGATGACTCATTTGTATATAATGATGGTGTTAAGATAATTTATAATTTTTATACGAAAAATAATGGGGAGATTAAACCATTTGACCAAAATTTAGAGATACTAGATGCAACAACAGGTGTAATTCTTGCACCAGCAGCTGAAGTAGAAGGAGCAAATGGAAATCATTCGGGTACAATTATAGCTAAAGAATATAATCATACAAAAGGAGAAGTACACCAAAAAGTTAAACCTAAATGGTTAAGTAAGGATACGAAAACTACTGCTACTATAA
The DNA here is from genome assembly GCA_947581765.1 of uncultured Bacilli bacterium. Lineage (GTDB taxonomy): Bacteria > Bacillota_I > Bacilli_A > RF39 > UBA660 > UBA5578. Next base: position 16,833 of record CANPVU010000026.1, on the reverse strand, counting down.
CTAATAATTTAACTGAGAAAGAAGAACATAAAGAGCAAAAAATTGAAATTGCTAAAGTAGATGCTAATAGTAATCCTATTGAAGGAGCAGAATTACAATTACTAGATAAATCAGGTAAAGAAATAGAAAAGTGGACATCAACTAAAGAAACTCATAAAGTTGAACATGAATTAAAAAATGGAGAAGAGTATACTATTCATGAACTAACAGCACCAGAAGGATACCAATTAGCTCGTGATTATACATTTACTTATAATGGACAAGAAGTACAAACTTATAGTATGGTAGATACACAAGTAATTGTTAACAAATATGATGAAACAAAGCAATCTTTAGTAGGTGCACAATTACAAATATTAGATTCAAAAGGTACAGTAATAGAAGAGTGGATATCTGATGGAAATTTACATGTAGTTGAACAAAAATTAGTAGATGGTCAAACGTATTATTTACGTGAAAAACAAGCACCACAAGGATATAAGAAAGCAAAAGATGTAAAATTTGTATTCAATGCGGATGGTAATAATCAAACAGTAAATATGGAAGATCAAAAAATAGTTCTTGGAATATTTGTAGAAAAAATAGATTGGAATAAAAAAGAATTACCAGGTGCACAATTACAAATATTAGATAGTACAGGTAACATTGTAGAAAGTTGGACAAGTGATGGTTCTGTATATAGAGTTAAGTCAAAACTTAATATAGGAGAAAAATATACATTACATGAAGAAAGTGCACCAGAAGGATATGAGTTATCTAAAGATGTAGAGTTTGTTGTAAAAGATACAGAAGATAGTCAAATAATAACGATGGTAGATAATAAAATTATAATAAAAGGAGAACCATTTGTTAAAATCTATAAGACAGATAAATATGGAAGCTTATTAAGTGGAGCAGAATTACAATTATTAGATAGTAATGGTAATGTAATAGAAGAGTGGATAAGTAATGATCAAGCACATATTGTAGATGTAAAATTACAAGTAGGAAAGAAATATACATTACATGAGGTAAGTGCTCCAAAAGGATATGAAGTATCAGATGATATTACGTTTACAGCAAAAGCAGATGAACAAGAAATAAAAATGACAGATGAAAGAATAAGAAAAGTGGCAGGAGTGGTAGAAACATTAGATAATATTGCAAAATATTTTGTAATATTTATCGTTGCTATAACTGCAGTAGTTTTAGGATTTATTTCAATTATTAAAATTAATAAGAAGAAATTATCTAAATAGATAGTTTCTTCTTTGTTTATTAAATTATATAAATATTTAAATATTGCTTGCTTTTTTTCTTTTTTTACTGTATCGTTAGATATGATAGTAACAGGGTATATAAAGTTGCTTGAGTTTAGGAGAAAAAATATGATAAAAAATAAAAAAATATCTGGATTAATTATACTTGCAATGATTTTAGTAGTTTTAGTTGGATTTAATCCAATTAAAAAAGTTTTAAAAAGAGTTTTAAATGACTTAACTGATAGTAGTAATAAACATACATATATAAACGCCTCTTTTTCGTATGTGGATGCTAATGAAAATCCAATAGAGAGTGATGATGAAATATATGTATTTATATTTAAAGAAAATGATGGAAACGGAAATAGGGTAACACTAAAATTAAAGGCCAATAGTGGTAATACTGAAGTTAAACAAATATATGATCAAAATGGTGGTTCTAATTTTAATGGAAACATAGATGGAGACTATAATGTTATTGTTGCTGTTTCAAAGTCAAATCGTGAAAATCAAAAAGTAGAAGAAAATACAAAATATGATCGTAACAACTATGACGCATATAAAAATAATGATTCATATAGTGGTTCTTATAAAATTACATATAATGAAAAAATTAATATTAGTTCTAGTACTACAGCTGATTTAAAAATAAAAGTACAAGAAAGAGCTGGTGAGAGATTAACAGCTAGAGAAATATTATCACCAATGAATTTGGCAACTGATTTTGGAATATTTTCTTTGAATTTAAATATAAGCGCAGATGTAGAATCTACAGTTGCAACAAAAAATGCCACTAAGATAGGAAACAATTTTGGACTTAGTGAGAATAATTTCAAAGGTTTAGAATCTGTAAAGGAAAAAGCAAAAGTTGAAATAAGTGCAAAATCTACAAAAGACGGTGTTACACCACTAGAAAATCATAGTATAAAGATAGGTTTAAATAAGATAGGAAATAATGAACCAGAACAATTTGAAACTTGTACAACAAATGGTACTGGGGAATGTAGTGTATTTTTTAGTGGATTAGAACAGGGAGAATATAATATATTTCAACAAATAGATAATCAAAAAGTTTTTTCAAGTACAAATGTTGACGTTAGTGATAATAGTACTGTAGAGGTTAATCTTATAGATAATAAATTTAGTTTAAAGGAAGATTTCTCTGTAAAAAATCCAAGTTATAATTATAATTATATTGGTACAATAAATGGTAATGTAGATGAAATACACTTAGAAAAAATGAGGGGTCCTGGAACACTTGTAGTTGATAATGATTCACTTTATGAAAAATATAAGGAAAGTCAAGAATTTAAAAAAGAAAATGAACCAATAGATTTCATTAAAGCAAGTGAAAATGGAAGCATAAACTTTGATAATGAATTTTATAAACTAAAAGAATTAAGTGTTAAGCTTTCAACTGCAATCGATAGTGATGATGTAAAAGTATATTATATGACACCTGATGAGGTTTCAAAAGAGTCAATAGATTTTATATCTGGAGATAGGGAATATATATTAATAAATGTAGATTGTAGTAATTCAAATGAAGTTAGTATTGGACAGAATCATAAAATAGATGGAAAAGATTTAGTCAGTGATTCATTCGTATATAATTATGGGGCTAAGTTAATATATAATTTTTATACAACAACTAATGATACAACTTCACCATATAGTGGTACAGTTAATCTAAATAAGTATAGTGCAACAACAGGAATAATACTAGCTCCAAATGCCGATGTTGATGGGGCTAATGGTAATCATTCAGGGACAATAATTGCTAAAGATTATGATCATACAACAGGGGAAGTACATCAAAAAGTTCAACCAAAATGGATTAATATAAAAAAGGCAGTTGCAACTATATCTAATAATATAGTTAAGAAGATTGAAAAACCAACGGAGCCTGAAGAACCAACAGAGCCAGAACAACCAACAGAACCAGAACAACCAACAGAGCCTGAAGAACCAAAGAAAACAAAAGTTGCAATACTTAAAGTTGATAATGATACAAATACTGTACAAGGAGCTAAAATGCAACTTCTAAATAATCAAAACGAAGTAATAGATGAATGGATAACAGATAAAAATATCCATGAAATAGATAACTTAGTACCTGGACAGAAATATATAGTAAGAGAAATAGAAGCACCAGAAAGATATCAGTTAACACCTGATTATATATTTACAGCTCAAGATACAGAAGAAGTACAACAAATTAATATAATTGACCCAAAAATAAAAATATCAAAATCTGATAATAACGGTAATTTATTACCAGGTGCAGTACTACAAATAGTAGATGAAGATAATAACGTAGTAGAAGAGTGGACAACAAATGGTACAAGTCATGTAGTAGAAAAAACATTAGAACGTGGAAAACAATATAAAATAAGAGAAAAAGATGCACCAACAGGTTATAAAATAGCTTTAGATCAAGTATTTAGTACGTTTAATGATAATCAGGATCATGAACTTGTAATGACAGATGAACCAATAAAAATAACTTTTAAGGTACTAAAAAAAGATAGTTTTGGAAACTTATTAGAAGGAGCAGAATTACAAATAATAGATGAAGATAATAATGTAGTAGAAGAATGGATTAGTGGAAACGAAGAATATACAGTTTTAAATAAACTAAAAATAGGAAATAAATACAAAATAAGAGAAAAGAGTGCACCAGAAGGATATAAGGTAGCAGATGATGTAGAATTTGAAGTTAAAGAAACAGAAGAAGTACAAGAAGTAGTAATATATAATAGTAAGATAGTTACAATAAAAGCCCCACTTATAAAAATATTAAAGAAGAATGTACAAAAAGAATTAATACCAGGAGCAAATATGCAGATACTAGATTCTGATATGAATGTAGTAGAACAATGGATAAGTGATGAAAAAGAACATATAGTACAAACAGAATTAAAAGTAGGAGCAAGATATATATTACATGAAGAAGAAGCCCCAGTTGAGTATGAAAAGTCAGAAGATATAGAATTTGTGGTAAGTGATAAATTAGAAGAACAAGAAGTAACAATGGTAGATAAGAGAATAAAAATAATAGGAGAACCAAAAGTAATAATAACAAAACAAGATGAAAACTATAATATATTACCAGGAGCAGAATTACAATTGTTAGATAGTGAAGGAAAAATAGTAGAAGAATGGACAAGTGGAAATAGTGAATATATAGTAGATGCAAAACTAGAAGTAGGAAAAGAATATACAATACGAGAAGTAATTGCTCCAAAAGGATATGAACAAGCAGAAGATATAACATTTAAAGTAGAAGATACAAAAGAAGAGCAAAGAATAGTAATGACAGATAAAAGAATAAGAAAAGTAGAAGGAATAGTAGAAACATTAGATGATATATCAAAATATTTAGCAATATTCTTTAGTGCAACTATTATATTATTAGGAAGCTTTTTGGTATTTATGAAAATAAATAAGAAGAAATTATTAAAATAAATTTCTTCTTTTTATTCTTTGTGGTATAATCATCGTAAGATATATATATATATATATTTGAAAGTTTAAAAAAACGTATATATCACATAATATAGATGGTGGTTTTTATGTCTTTAGTAAAAGTTAAATATATAATAATACTATTGTTTGTTTTTATAATAATTGGATGTACTAATAATAAAAAAGAAATAGAAAAAAAATATGGATTTGTATCTTCATCAGGTACTAAAGCAATACTATATGATTCTGATATGAAAGAAGTTTCTAGTGTTACTAGAGGAATGAAGGTTGAGTTAATATCTGAAGATGGTGAGTATTATAAAATAAAATATGATTCATCAGATTATTTAATATCAAGAAATAATATATCTTTAAATGATAAAGATTTAGTAAAAGAAAAGGAATTGTTTGTAAGAACAAATTTAAATGTATATAAAGATAGTGACTCTAGTAATTTAATTGGAATGTTAAAAAAGGGAAGTAGTATAGAAATATTAGGATATGATAAGTTAAATGATGATGGTACTGTTAATAAATATAAAATAAAGTATAAAGATGGACAAGGGTATGTCAGATCAAAATATTTAGTTAATACTAAGGAAGAGTCTTTAGAAAAATATAATTATAATAATTCTTTAGATGTATTATCAAAGATGGGTAGTTCTTTAGGTGGAGGAAATGCTTTATCGCTAGATTATTATCCATACAAAAAAGGTGATTTTAAAGATAATGTAATGCCTAATGAAGTAAGAGCACTTTATATAAATTCTAGTGAAATTAGTAAAGTAGATGAATATATAAAATTAGCTAAAGAATCTAATATTAATTCATTTGTAGTTGATATTAAAGAAAATACAGCACCTGCTTATCCTGCACATGCTATGGAGAAGTATTCTAAAACTAGTTATGAACGTGCCATTAATGAATATGATGATTATAAGGAATATATTAAAAAATTAAAAGATAATGGTTTTTATGTAATAGGTCGTATAACTGTATTTAAAGATTCATATTTTGTAGAAGATAATATTTCTTTAGCTATAAAAAATAATGAAACAAAGGAACCACTTGAACATAATGACTCATATTGGCCAAGTGCATACCAAAGGAAAGTTTGGGAATATAATGTAGAATTAGCTAAAGAATCTGCAAAAGAAATGGGATTTAATGAAATACAATTTGATTATGTTAGATTTCCAGATCGTACTATGAATTTAGAGGTTAATAATAAAATAGATATGATTAATGATTATGATGAAACTAAATCTGAAGCTATACAATTATTTGTTATTTATGCAACAGATGAATTGCATGAGCTTGATACGTATGTTGCAATAGATGTTTTTGGTGAATCTGCTCATAATTATGTTACAGCATACGGACAATTTTTACCTGCAATATCAAATATAGCAGATGTAGTATGTCCAATGCCATATCCAGATCACTTTGATATACATCAATATGGAATACAAGATGTAGTATGGCAAAATCCATATAAACTTATGAATACTTGGGGAAGTTATGTTGAAGAAAAACAAAAGTTAATTGAAACTCCAGCTAAGGTAAGAACTTGGATTCAAGCTTATGATGTACGTAAAACTCCAAGTGTGGTATATGATAGTAATAAAGTTAGTGAACAAATAGACGGATTATATTCAAGAGGGTTAACTAGTGGATATATGGCATGGAATTCTAGTTCTAGTATAAGTAAATATAATGAAATAAAAGAAGCTTTTATGAAGGAGCGTGTTAATAATGACTAAAGTAATATTAGAAAATCAAGAATGGGAATTAATAGAGGAATATAAAGATGGATATGATGAAGAAGCACTAAAATATTTATATACTGATTATTTTAATGATTATGATTATATTATAGGAGATTGGTCTTATGGGAAATTAAGACTTAAAGGTTTTTGCAAAAAAATAAATAAAATTTGTAATAAAAATAATGATATAAAATATAAGGATGATTATATAAAGAATTTATGCAGTTATGAATGCAAATATTTTATAATTGCAAAAGTAAAAAATAATTAAAGAGTAAATCTCTTTTTTTTTTATAAAAAATAAAAAAATTGTCGTATTTTTATTATAGATATGATAAAATAAAATAGGATAGATGTAGAAGATAGTCATCATTAGATGTTATCAAACTATTCAATATAGTTAAAAAAGGAAAGAGGTAAGAAAATGGGATTTATTAAAGCATTTGCAGGTGCCCTAGGAGGTACATTTGCTAATGAATGGTTAGATTATTTAATGCCAAAGTCTGATTTACCAAATACAGCTCTTATTTTTCCAGCAGTTGCAGTTGGTACAAACGCAGGACGTGGAGAAAATACAAAAGGATCTGAAAATGTAATAACTAATGGTAGTAAAATTTTAGTACCAGAAAATACATGTCTTATTACAATACAAGATGGAGCAATTACAGGATGTGTTGCTGAACCAGGAGGATATATATTCTCATCTGATGATCCAAATTCAAAATCATTCTTCTCAGGAGGAGGACTTTTAGCATCAACATTTGGAGCATCTTGGGATAAGTTTAAATTTGGTGGACAAGCATCATCAAAACAAACAGCAATTTATGTTAATTTAAGAGAAATACCAGATAATAAATTTGGTACAACAGATCCAGTTAGATGGATGGATAATTATTTTGAATCACAAGTAGGAGGAGTATTAAGAGGTAGTTATACATTAAAAGTTATTGATCCAATACTTTTAGTTAAAAACTTTGTACCACCTTCATATTTGTTACCAAATGCACCAGTATTTGATATGCAAGATATGGAAAACGAATATTGTACTCAATTACATACTGATGTTGTTTCTCAGTTAAGTCAGTCATTACAAAATTATGCAAGTGAAAAGGCAAGAGAAAATAATAACTTAAGTAGTATTGAAAGTATTAAATCAGATACAATTGGTTTAGCTAAAGCTATAAGCAATGCTGTAGAAGAGAGTTATCAATGGAGATCTACTAAGGGTCTTGAAATAGTTAAAGTTAATATAGTAGGATTTGATTATGATGAAGATACAAAGAAACTTTTAGCAGAATTCCAACAAGATGATAAAGATATTCGTAGACTTAAGAGAATGGGAGAAGTATATAGTGAAAATCCAGCCGCAATTGCAGCAGCAGGAACAATTAGCGCTATGGATAATGCATCAAAAAATGGAAATGGTGCTATGATGGGATTCATGGGTATGAATGTAATGCAACAAGCAGGTGGAAGTGTTATGTCTTATGCTCAACAACAGGCACCACAAATGCAACAACAAGCACCACAAATGCAACCACAGATGCAGCCACAGGCAACTGCTGGAGCAGTACAGGCAACTGTGGCACCTGATTCAACTGTGGCACCAACTGATGCTCAAGTACCTACACAACCAGCAGCACCATCTGCACCATCAGAAGATCCATATGCTAAATTAACAGAAATGAAAAAACTATTAGACTCTGGTGTAATTACACAAGCTGATTTTGATGCTGTTAAATCAAAATTATTAGGAATATAATTTATGAATCAAGGTTATAATAATATTCCACAAAATAATAATGGACAAAATTATAATAACCCGGTTAATAATACACCTATGAATGGCATGCCTGCAAATAACAATTTGCAGGCTTCTAATATACCGGTTGGGCAACCTGTAAATTCAAATGAAGTACAAAATAATCAAAATCTAAATACTCAAATACAACAACAATTTCAAAATACAGTTGTTAATACTTTAGAAGATGGTACTCAAGTATATTTGGATGGAACAAAAGTTCTTAAAGATGGTACAAAGATTTTACCAAATGGTGAAAAATACCTTGCTAATGGTATTAAGATAGTTGATACTAGTAGTGGTAAAGAAAATGGACAAAATAAATGTCCAAAATGTGGTGCTACAGATGTTAAATTAATCGAGAGTAAGGGTGTTTTAGTTTGTACTTATTGTCGATATGAATTTAAACCAGAACAAGTATCTGGAATGGTTAAAGATATATCAAAATTAGAAGGACAAATAATGGGAACAGGTGCTACTGATATACAGGCATCTGTAAATGATCAAATTACAATAAAATGTTCTAGTTGTGGTGCAGAAGTTGTTATTGATTCCAGTGAAACAGTTAATGCTAGATGTCACTGGTGTAGAAATACACTTTCATTAAATCAACAAATACCAAATGGAGCAGTTCCAGATCTAGTATTACCATTTCATATAAAGAAAGAAGAAGCAAGGGCTGAAATTGAAAAATTTGTAGGAAAAAGAAAATTTTATGCGCATCCAAAATTTGTGCAAGAATTTAATACCCAAAATATTATTGGTGTATATTTTCCATATATGTTAGTTGATGTAAATGCACATTCTAATTTAGTTGGACAAGGTGAGCATGAAGTTAGAAGATATACAGTTAGCACTGGAAATAACAGTAGTGAAACTCGTTATGATGCAGATTTATATAATGTAGTTCGTGATTTTGATATTACTATTAGTGGATTAACTGTAGAATCTAATTTAGATAGACTTAATAATGGAGCACAAGATAAAACTAATAATATAATTAATTCTATTATGCCATTTGATACAGAAAATGCAGTAAAATATAATGCTGGATTTTTAAAAGGTTATTCTTCAGAAAAAAGAAATTTAAATGTTGAACAATTACGTAATATTGTTTATCAGCAATCAAAAGATATAGCGCGTTTTGCTGCAAATGATACTTTAAAACAATATGATCGTGGTGTTGCATGGAGTAGTGAGAATTTTACATTAAAAGGACAACAATGGCAAGCTGCTTATTTACCAGTTTGGTTATATAGTTATCAGGAAGTTAAAGGTGATAAAAAATTATTACATTATGTTGCTGTTAATGCAAGAACTAAGGAAACAATGGGTAGCGTACCTTTACATATTCCAAAATTAATATTTGTTTCAGCAATTATTGAAATATTAAGCTTTATATTTGTATTGTTTGTTGATTTTGATATGGAATGGTTATTTTTACTTTCAGGTTTTGTTTATTATTTTATTATATATTCAAAATATCGTAATAAGAATGCACGTCATACATATGAAAAAGAGACAAAAAGACAAATGAGTAACATATCTGGTAGGGATGATTTTGTTAAAAGAGAAAAAGGATTATCAAACTCAAGAATTAATGGAGCAAATAACACTGTAGTAAGTGCAAAATCATTTGGAGGAATAACAGCAAATGGAAATATAACATTTTTATCTAAAAAATAAAACAAGGATTTATTTAATATGAGGTACAAAACTGTTCATATTATTGTTCCTTGTTTTTTTAAATGTTTAATGTTATAATTTCTATAGTAGGTGGTAAAATGGAAAGAGAATTAATACGATTAATTGATGCAGATGATACACAATTAGATGTAGAATTAATTTCTATTTTAGAAGATAATTTTGAAAAATATATTATATATACAAAAGGTGAAAGCCAAAAAAATGGAAATTTGATAATATATGTTTCAAAACTAAAGATTAAAGAGGGAAAATATTATTTGGAGAATGTACATAGTGACGATGAGTGGAGTAGAATTAAAATGCTACTTAGTGACATTATTAATAAATAATAAATAGGAGTGTGTGATATTATGCATAATTACAATAATGCTATTGTAATATTTGATGAAATAGTAGCAGCATTAGATTCTATTATAGAATGTTCAATAGATAATGATAGTAATATTAATTATTTAGACAGTAAATATGAATCAGCTTACAAGAAAAAAGTAAATGATAAATCAGAAAAATTATTACATAATGCTATAACAACATTGCAAAAAAACATAATATCAGCAAGTAAAGTAATTAGAACTGGTTTAGAAAGAGAATTAAAAAATATAGATGATAGTGTTGTATGTATTGAAACTGATTATCTAAATGGACAAGAAAAAAGAAGGTTATCAATACAAAAACTTTCTATTGATAAGATAAGGGATGCCTCTTTAGATTTTGATATTTTATATAAAGTACCAGAGTCTTTTGAACCATCGTTTGTTCCTGCATTAGAATCATTAGATGGTGTTGATACCAATAAAATATTTAGTGATTTTGAAAAAAAAGTTATATCTGATTTTCCTGGATTTTTTAAAGAAGAAATTGCTTTAGCACAACAAGATGAAAATTTAGATAAAAAAGATGATATAGTTGATATAAATAACTTATTAAGTCATGAGTATGTTTCTGTAGAAAATATAAAAGAAAATAATAATGATAGATTAAGATTAATTAAAGGGGCAATAAATAAAGCACGTAAATTAGGAGATACTAAACTTGTTATAGAACTTGAAAACAAGTATTTTGAAGAACTTGGTAAAAAGTAGAATTGAGGATAATTTATGAAAAATTCAAGTGTAATTGACCATAAATGTATAAATTGCGATGCTGTTTTAAAATTTAGTCCACATACACAAACATGGAATTGTGAATATTGTAAAAGTGTTTTTACAAAAGATGAAATAGAAGAAAATGAAAAAAAACGAGGTATAGAAGAATTAACTCGTGATAGTGAACCAAATAAGGTAGAAAATGTTTCAGGAATCGATGAATACCTATGTCCAAATTGTGGTGCACAAATTATTGCTGATGAAAATACATCTGCAACTTTTTGTATATATTGTAAAAATACAGCTATAATAAGAAATAAATTAATAGGAGAATTTAATCCATCAAAAATAATTCCTTTTTATAAAACAAAGGAGGATGCAATAAATAAATTTTTGGGTCTTACAAAAGGTAAACCTTTAGCACCTAGTTGTTTTACAAGTAAAAAGAATATATCGGAAATAAGAGGTGTATATATACCTTTTTGGTTATTTGATTATGAATTAAAAGGATCAATAAATATGTTAGGTACTAAAGTAACACAAAATTATATTGATGATGCTACATATGTAAAAACAGATACATATAGTATACACAAAGAAGCTAATGTATCTTTTGATAAAATACCAGTAGATGGTTCGATGAGATTAGATAATACTATAATGAATGCTATAGAACCATATTTTTATGATAAATTACAAAATTTTAATCATTCATATTTATCTGGATTTTATGCTGAAAAATATGATGTAGATTCTAATACTGCAGAATATGATGCTTTAAAAAGAGTTTATACATCTACTACAAATATTATGAAAAGGGAAAATGAAAATTATTATAGTTTAAATGTAATTTCAACTAATCATACTCATACTAGAACAAATTGTGAATATGTTTTACTTCCTGTATGGTTACTTAATGTAAAATATAAAGATAAACTATATACATTTGCAATGAATGGTCAAACAGGAAAAATAGCAGGAGATATTCCTCTAGATAAGAGAAAAGTAGTTTTATATTCAATAACAATATTCATTTTATTTTTAGTAATTTTATCTTTATTTTGGTTTTTATTTGTTAAAAGTGCATGAAAAGTAAAATAAAATATATAGTAATTTTATTTATATCTTTTTTCTTGTTATCTAGTAATGTATTTGGATATTATGATAAAGTTGATAATACAGAAGATAAGATATATGATTTTGGTGAATATTTAACACAAGAAGAGAAAGAAAACCTAAAAATAAAGATAGATAAATATATAAGCACATATAATTTAGATTTAGTTATAGTAACAAAAAAAGATTATCCTTATAGTTCTATGAGGTCATATGCAGAAGATTTTTATGATTATAATAACTTTGGTATAGGTAATACACATGATGGTATTATATTATTCTTTAATATAGATAGTGAAGGACCATGTGTATATATAGTTACAACAGGAGAAGCAATTAGAATTTATGATGATCAAAGAATTGATTCTTTAAAAACTAGAATGTCTAATCAAAAATCTAATGGAAATTATCGTATGATTGATGCATTTATAGATGCTTTAGATAGTTATGCTTCCATGGGTGTAGCACCTAGTAATAAGGATACTTATATAGATAAAAATGGAGATTTAAAAGTAGTTAGACATTATCCATTTTCAATTGTATTTTATTCTTTATTATTTACATTAATTATAATGCTTATTTTAATAAAAAAGAATAAAATATTAAGGAAAGCATATGATGCTAATAACTATTTTGATAAATCTGAGTATCAAATATTAATCCATGATATAGTACATACTAATTCTAGTGTAAGAAAAATTGTACATCAGTCAAGTTCAAGTTCACATTCTGGAAGAACTGGTGGTTCATCGGTTCATGTAGGTAGTAGTGGTACATCTCATGGTGGAGGTGGAGGAAGACTATAAAAGAGTGTTATCAAACACTCTTTTCATATATTATTTTTTGCTCATATTCTTGCATATTACATTTATTATTCATATTAATTATATTAGTAATTCTATTTTCAATATGTAGATATTTATCATCATATTTAGTTATTAAAGGTATATTAATATCTTTTTTTATTTTATTTAGATATGCTCTGCCTTTATCATTAAATCCTAATATACGTATATAAGTTATTTCTTTATTATTAGTAGCTTCTTCTTTAGTAAAATTAAATAATATATGTATAAGCATTCTTTTTATTCTATTATAAGTATAATTTTTAGATTTAATATTCTTTATAAGTTCATCTAAATTATTACTTAAATATATATATTTTTTAATTCTAGGTATTATATTTTCATCTGTTGATGAAAATATTTCTAGATTATCTATATTAGATATTATATTATATTTTATATATGAATAATAATCTTCTATATATATTGGATTATTTAAATATTTTAATGTATAATTAGGTACAAAATTAGATATATCTTCTTTATTTATTATTGCATTCCTAATAGCAGTAGCACTGCATATATTATCTAGTTTATATGAATTATAATCACTTGTTCTTTTTATACTTATTGGTTCAATATTATAATTATTTTTTATTATTTCTCTTATGTATCCAACAGCTAGTATATCATTTGGCATATTTATATCTATGTTTGTTATATTTTTTAGTGATAAAGAAAGTGCTGTTGGATAGTTATATCCTTTACTTAGTAATTTTCTTACTTGTATATCATATTCTTTATTATTTAATTGTGTTTTAGCTAAAGTAGTTAGAATATCAATATTATTTGTCTCAGAACCAAATACTATTTTTTCTACTTTAAAGTAATTTAATATTTGCATACTAGCCTTACAAAATATATCAGCAGATTGACTAGAAAATACAAAAGGTAATTCAATTACTAAGTCTATTCCATATTTAAGTGCAATTCTAGTTTTATCCCATTTATTTATTATACTTAAATCACCACGTTGTGTAACAGTAGAAGACACTACTAGTATAATAGTTGAATCTTTATATAATTCTTTAATTTTTTTTATATGATATAAATGACCATTATGAAATGGATTATACTCACAGATAATGCCAATAATATTCATGAAATCACCAAGGTATATTTTAACATAATATTAAATAAATATCTAATATTGTGATATAATTTATACAGTAGGTGAGGTATGAATATTGAATTAATAAATAAATTATATGAATTAATAAATAAAAGTGATAATATAATTTCAGAATATTATGATTTATTTAAAGAATTTTATGATGATAGATTTTTATATTTAAATAATATTTCTTCTAATAGTAAAATACATGTTATATTAGAATATATGGTAAAAAATAGTAAAAATTTATTTAGTGAATATGAAGTTAGTGATTTAATTGATTTATTTTCTAGTTATATGGGTAGAAAATTAGAAGTGTTGCCATTTTTAAAAGATAGTGAAAAAAATGAAAAAACAGCAAAAGAAATATTTGAATTATTTAATTATTATTGTGATTTAAAATATATACTTAGTAATAAGGATTATTATAATCAATTAAGTAATTTAAATAAAACATCAGTAGATAATTTTTTATCTATAAAAAAGATAAGAGATTTTTCATCTGCATTTATTATGATTTTAAATTATGGATATTTTAGTTTAAATGAAAAGATGATAGAAGATATTATTCTATTTATAAGAAACAATAATTATGTTGATAATTTAAATGGTAAATTAGATAACTTAGATATAAATTATATATATCAGTATTTAACTAAGTTTGTATTTGTAAAAGATTTTTCTACAAAAGAAGAGTTAGTTAATGATAAGATGATAGGTGCTATAGTAAATGGTAAAATTAAATATAAAAATATGTATGTAGAATTAGTAAACAATATTGATATAGATGTTATTATGAAAATATATAATAATGATTTAAATATATTTATAGATACTATTAATACTAGTTATGTTAATACAAGTGATAAAGATTCAATAATATATAAATTATTAGATAAATTATTGTTAAACAATCCTATATTATTATTAGAATACTATATTAAAAATAATAACAATAATATTATTTGTATTTTTTGTAATAATAATATGGATAAGTTGGTTGCTACTATAAATAATTGTTCTGTAGATTATCTTAGTGAAGATGTAATATGTTATTTATTAGAAAATTGTAAATTAGATATTTCATTTTATATTAATTTATATGAATATTATAAAACTCATAAACCAAGTGATAAAGTAAAAGAACTATTATATGAAAATAAAAGTATATTAGAAAATATATGTATATATAAAAACGGAGAAGAAAAAGAACTTATAAGAAATGTATTAGTAGAAAATAAAATAATATCATATATAGAATTAATAAATATTTGTAATACACTTATTAGTAAATTAACAGATAATAATGTTAAAATAAATTATTTTTTTGAATTAGAAAATTCTGAAGGATATTACTCTTATTCAAATAATATAATAGGAATTAGAACAAAAAAATTTAATTATAATGATTGTACATCAAAAGATGAAATTTATAAAAGAATTCTAGATTTACTAATAACAATTTTTCATGAGTGTATACATTATAATCAATTTAAAATGTTTGATGAAAAAGAAATATCTGAAGAAGAAAAATATTTCCTTAAAGAAAGAATTATAAGAGAATATTATCCAAAATATTATGATAAAAATTATAGTAAAATTTCTTATGAAAAAGATGCAAGAATTAAATCGATTGAAGAAGTATATAACTATTTGAAAATGTTTATTCCTGAAGCATGTGAATTATTTGAACGAATATATTCAAAAGAATATGAAGAAGATAAAAATATAAATATTAATCTAAAAGAAATGTTTTCTATAGATAAAAAAATAGACATCGATGCAATTTTTAATAGACTAATTTATTTCCATCCGGAAGTATTAAAAAAATATCCAATTTTTGTTGATAAAAAGAGTTTGACTTGATTTTTTTCTTATAAACTATTATAATGTTTTAGTCGGGTGATATTTATGAATATTGATTTATTAAGATTACGTAATGGTATAGATAAAAAAATATTAGTAAATACAAATTATTCTTTTAGTGAAGAACAATTAAAAGGTACAGATTTAAGTAAATTAGATGATGTACACATTGAAGGAGAAATAACTTTAAATGCGTTAAATGAGATATATCTTAATTTAGAAGTATCTGGTGTAATGATTATTCCATGCGCAATTACACTAAAACCTGTTAGTTATCCTTTTGACATAATTATTGAAGGAGACTTATCTGAAATTCATGAAGAATCATTAGAAAATACAGAAAAATGCATAAATAGTCTTGATATTTTGCCTATAATATGGGAAAATATATTAATGGAAATTCCTATGCGTGTAGTTTCTGATGATATTGATACAACAAATATGCATGGTGATGGTTGGAGACTTATTACAGATGATGTAGAAAATACTAATCCGGAGTTGTCCAAATTAAAAGATTTATTACAAGATAGTGAGGTGAGATAAATGGCAGTACCATTTAGAAAAGTTAGTAACACTAGAGGTAGAAAAAGAAGAACACACTACAAAATTAGTGAAAATGGAACAACTAAATGTCCAAAGTGTGGAGAAGAAATAAGACCACATAGAGTATGTTTAAATTGTGGAACATATAAAGGAAAAGAAGTTATAAAAAAAGAAGAAAAGTAAAATTTTCTTTTTTTTTATTAAGTTGTGTTAAACATTGTGACTGATGAGCAAAAAAATGATATAATAGATATGCCAAATAAAAATTGTAGAAAGGA
>CANPVU010000025.1 GCA_947581765.1 uncultured Bacilli bacterium | reverse complement strand
AACAGTTTTAAAGTTTGGAGTGTTTTCTCTTTTTTTATATAATTTTACATTTTCCCACATCTAGTTTACTACATCTATTTATGGTACGATTTTTGACATAATAGTAAAATAGTGCTATAATCTAGTCATATTTTAAATCAGTGATTTGGAGAAGTAAGTATTTATGAAATTTATAGAAAGCAACTGGTTGATGGAAAGTTGTAATGGATGAATACTGAATGGACCAAAGAGAGTTTTTCAGAAATTAATTAAAGTATGAAAAATCGGGATTTTCTACCCGTTATCAAGTGAACATATATGATGGTATATGAAATGAAACTATTATTAGGTGGCACAAGATTCTTGTCCTATTTTAGGACCGGAATCTTTTTTATTTATAAAAAGGAGATGGTTATATGGAAAAATATGTGAAACGATGGTGTAAGTTATATTAATCATTGATTTAAAATATAAAATAATTAAGTAAGAGGGAATATAAAATGAAAACAATGATTACAGGTGTAAGACCTACAGGAAGTATAACTTTAGCAAATTATATTGGAGGTATAAAAGGATTCGTAGAACAACAGTATAAATATAATTCTATGATTTTTATAGCAGATATTCACGGATTAACAACATATATTGATCCACAAGAAATAAGAAATAATATATTGGATATAACTGCAATGTATATGGCTTGTGGAATTGATATTAATAATACTGCATTATTTATGCAAAGTGATGTGTTAGAACATTGCAATTTGGGATTCTTAATGTCGTTTCAATGCAGTGTAGGAGAATTATCTAGAATGACACAATTTAAATCTAAAAAACAAAATTTAGGTAAGAACGAAAAGGATATGGGGTTATTTATTTATCCAACTTTAATGGCGGCAGATATATTGCTTTATGATGCTGAAATAGTACCAGTAGGTGCAGATCAAAGACAACACATAGAAAAAACAAGGGATTTTGGTGAAAGATTTAATAATATTTATGGTAATACTTTTAAATTGCCAGAATATCAAATACCTAAAATAGGTGCAAAGATAATGAATTTACAAGACCCAAGCATTAAGATGAGTAAGTCAGCCCCAAAAGATGATAAAGGAACAATTTTTATGTTAGATGATATTGAAATTACAAGAAAAAAAATAATGTCTGCATGTACTGATAGTGAAGGTAAAGTATATTATGATGAAGTAAATAAACCAGGTATATCAAATTTAATATCTTTAATATGTGTAGTTAATAATATGACAATAGAAGAGGCAAATAAAAAATATAAAAACTATACTTATAAGAATTTCAAAATTGAAGTAGCTGATAATGTTTGTAATTTTATAAAAAATATTCAAGATAAATTTTATAAATATAGAAATGATGAAAATCACTTAAAACAAATATTAATAAATGGTGCAAGCAAAGCTAAAGTTTATGCCTCTGAAAAGATGAAAATAGTAAAAGAAAGAGTAGGACTTAGTATCTAAGTATATAACTGTTAGTACATAATACTAACAGTTATTTTTTTGCAAAGTAATTAGTGTAAAGAAAAGAGGTAATACTTACCAAAATACAATGAATACAGATAATACTGATAATATAGGAAAATAAAGACCTTGTGGAAGTTGAAAGAAGTATAAGAACTATTGTGGTAAATAAGAACAAATGACTTATAAATAAAGTGCTTTATTGATAATTAGAGAATTAATGTAAATAAATATGTTGGCGACAATGTCGCCAATTTTTGCAATATATATGGTATAATTAATATGCTATGTAACATAAAAAAATATATAAAGAGAATATATAATTAAAGATGGTGAAATATGAAGATAATTGAGTATGAAGATAAATATTTAGAAGATGTTAGAGATTTATTAACAGAACTTGAGGAATACATTATATCTATTGATAAGGATGAATTAGATCAAGTTCATCCAGAATATCATGAAAAAATGGCATTAGTTGATTTAAAAGAGGTAAATGAAAATAATGGCAAGTGTTTTTTAGCAATCGATACAGATAAAGTAATTGGATTAATAATGGGAACGATTCCTTCCTATGATGAATATGATTATCTAGACTATAAATGTCCCAAAAGGGGAATAATTACTGAATTAATAGTAACATCTAAAGTTAGAAGTAAAGGTATAGGTAAAGCTTTAATAGAAAAGATGGAAGAGTACTTTAAGTCAAATGATTGTGAGTATGTTTTAGTTGATGTATTTGCATATAATGAAAATGCTATTAATTTTTATGATAAGAAGGGATATCACTCAAGAATGTATACAGATATAAAAAAATTATAAATTTGAAGTAAATAAAAAGAGCTTTATGCTTTTTTTGTTTATTTAATAATTTTACATTTACAATATTCACATATTATTTTTTTCTTAGTTTCTAATTTTTCTTTCTCCCTATCAATTTTCTTTAGAATCTCTTCTTTAGAGGCATCAGAATATTTTTGATTGACTTTTAATTGTTTGGATGCTCCTGTGTATATAAGAAATCCCCCAATTAATAATCCTATTATTAAAATAACAATGGATATTAAAATTATTTTTTTTTTATTTTTTTCTATTTTTGCTCATTAATATTATTTTCATTATTCATACAATTTCTCCTCAACAATAGTTGTAATTATAACATGTTACTAGATATTAGTAAATAAAGAAATTTAAGTTATTAAGATGGCAAAATTATATATTGTAATCAGACAAATAAAATAGTATAAACAAATAGTAATTTTTTATTGATTTTTTTATTAAGGAAGATTATAATTAAAATTGTAAACATATGATAGTGAAGAAATGAAAAAAATATAAATTATTCTTAGCTTTAACAATTAATTTATTGACTGTGTAAAAGAAAAAAAATGAAAATAAATAACCACAAAAAAAATAATATAAAAGTATTTAAATTGAAAAATTATAAGTTATGATGATATGCTTTATTGCTAGAATTAAATAAGAATATTCATAGTGATGAGGAGACTTTGAGTGAATTTTAATATGTGAGAAGTGCAAAAATGAATAGAAATTAAAAGATTGAATATTTTGTGTGAAGGAGTGAATCGAATGTTTAAAAAGATTGGAAAAATATTTATATTTAGTATATTAATTATAAGTCTTGTAGGATGCGGAAAAAAGTTAGAAGAAAAAGAGCCAGAAACTAACGAATTGTCTCAACAAAATGAACAAGAAACTAAAGAAGAATCTAAACAAATAACTTATCTTGATATGTATGAAGAATATTTAAAGAATAATTTTTATGGTGATGAAAAGATTAATGCTAATAAATTTTCTGGTGGTTTCTTCAAAGCTAATGAAGATGACAAAAATCCTTTCTTAATTGTTAAATATCAATTAGATAATAAAGAATTTTATATTAAAGTGCTTCATATTTCTGGAGATGAAGTAATAGCTAGTGACGATTATAAATCAACTGGTATAAATTACTTATATAATTTAGAAAAATCAAAAGTAGAATATTTTATTAAAGATATTTCATATGGTACATATTATAAGTCTATATTAGATATTATAGATGGAAAAGCAGAAAAAATTGAATTACGTGAAGATGATTTTAATCAAGAATATGTATATATTGATGAACCAATAGAATTATATTCAGTAAATGAAATTTCTTTAACAGATGATTTAAAAAAATTAGATGAAACATATAAAAATTATGATATGTCCAAAGTAAATAAAAAAGTAGAAGAAATAGAAAGTAAAAGACTTAAAGCTGATGATAATGGAATTTATAATGGCCAATATAGAATAGAATATGGAACTTATTTATATGGAAATTATAAATTAACTTTAAATAAAGATAACTCAATTAATCAAGAATATTTGCCTTTTAATAGCCATTGGGATGGTAGTTACTATTTACAATATGATAGAATTAAAACAAATATATCTGGTGTATCTAATTTAGAATTCATTATAATAGATAATAATAAAATTCAAAGAGTTTCTGATAAAACAATATGGAATTTAGCAAAATAGAGCCTAAAATGATAGGTTCTTTTTTATTGTTTAAAAATATAGTAAAAATTGATATAATTAGATTGGAAGGAAGTATGCTATGTTAAATGCTATAAAAAGAGTAATTATTGTTTTAATAGGAGTTGTTTTACAATTTGGTTTTGCAATTATGATACGATTATTTTTCTATAAATATCTAGGCATTATAACTTTGTTTTATAGTATTGCTAGTGTTTTAATTGTCTTAGGTATTTTAAAAGAAAGTACAAGACTTTCTAATGATTTACCATGGGTAATTATTATTTTAATATTTCCTATATTTGGAACAATATTATTAATTACACTTGGTAAGAATTATTCTAGGAATAAATTATTAAGAAGAATATTTTCATATGAAAAAGAGTATAATCAATATTTACAACAAGATTTAGAAGTAAAGAAAGAAGTAGATGATAAAAAATTAGATAATATTAAATATTTAATAAATAGAACTAGTTGTATCGTGAGTAAAAATAATACAATTACATATTATCCTTATGGAGAAATTTTTTATCCAGAATTATTGAAAGAACTAAAGAAAGCTAAAAAGTTTATATTTATGGAATATTTTATTATTAAAGAAGGAATAATGTGGAATGGTATTTTAGATATATTAAAGGAAAAAGCAGCAGAAGGAGTAGATGTTAGAATCTTATATGATGATATGGGAAGTATAGCAATGCTTAAAACAAATTACTCAAAACAACTTGCTAAATTTGGAATTAAGTGTATTTCTTTTAATAAACTAAGTCCTTTTAGAGGAATATTTATGAATAATCGTGATCATAGAAAAATGACAATTATTGATGGCGAAGTTGCATTCTCTGGTGGAGTAAATTTAAGTGATGAATATATTAATATTAATAGTAAATATGGTATTTGGAAAGATAATGGTATAAAAATTGTAGGAGATTCTATTTGGAATTTAACAGTTATGTTTTTAACACTTTGGAATGCAAATAGAAATGAAGATAAAGATATTACTAAATTTAAGCATGATTTTGAATCAAAAGTAGAAAATGGATATGTAATTCCATATGGAGTTGCTCCATTACATAAAGATTTAATAGGAGAAGATGTATATATTAATATGATCAATAGCGCAAAAAAGTATTTATATATTATGACTCCTTATTTAATTATTGATACAGATATGGTTAATTCTTTATGCCGCGCTGCTAAAAGAGGAGTAGATGTTCGTATAATAGTTCCAGGTATTCCAGATAAAAAAATTGTTTATACACAAACTGTATCATTTTTTAGAGTATTACATAATAGTGGCGTAAAAATTTATAAATTTACTAATGGATTCGTTCATTCAAAAGTATTTTTATCAGACGATATTAGGGCGGTTGTTGGAACAATAAATATGGATTATAGAAGTTTATATCTTCATTTTGAAAATGGTATTTATATGGAAGAAGTTAAGCAAATAGAAGATATTTATAAAGATTTTGAAAATACTTTTAAAGAATGCCAAGAACTAAATGATAAGGATGTTAAAGCTGGTTTTATAAAATCTATATGGCAAGCAGTATTAAGATTATTTGCACCATTATTTTAAATATAAAAATTATATAAAGATTTAATTTGATTAATATTGGAGGAAAAATAATATGGGAAATGAACAAATAAGTTTATGGGAAAATTTAATAGATAGCAACTCTTTAAGAGAGGTTCAATCCTATATAAGAGAAGTTATTAAAATTAGAGGTTTTTCAAATGAATCTGCCGATAAAAAAATGTTGTTGCTTATTGAAGAAGTTGGAGAGTTAGCAAAGGCAATAAGAAAAGATAAGACAAATATGGCTATAGATAAAAATAAGATAAATAATTATGATACTGTTGAAAGTGAAATAGCAGATGTATTTATTGTTTTAGTTTCCTTATGTAATGTTTTAGATATTGATTTATTTGAAGCCTTAAAAGATAAAGAAAAAGAAAATGTTTATAGAAATTGGAAGTAAAAAAAAGAAAGAGGGATTATGTATGAATAATAAATATGAATTTTTTATAGCAGGTAGAGCTAGAAATAAAGAAAATATCCTAAAAATATGTAATATTCTTGATAAGTATAATATATCTTATTATTGTTTTTTAAAAAATGAAGATAACTGGGGATATGGTAATAAAAGTCAAACAATAGAAGAAAGACAAAAGGAATTTGAATCATTAGGAATAAAAAATGATATTGTTTTAAACTTATTTAATACTGATTTAGAAGGTGAAAAACAATCAAAAAATTTACTACTTGTTTTACCGGCTGGTTCATCAGCACATATAGAATCTGGAATAGCATACGGTCTTGGTAAGAAATGTTATGCGATTGGTGAATACGATGTAACAGATACTTTGTATAATATTTTTGAAAGAATATTTAAAGATGAAAATGAGTTAGAACAATTTTTAAGTAGTTATAATAAATAAAAAGTCCTATATTTGGACTTTTTATGTGTTAATATTAATGTTATAATATAAAATGTAGTATATGGTGAGGTGATAAAGTGATTAGACAAATTATAAAGTCAGTAAGAGAGTATAAAAATAAATCTATATTGACTCTTATATTTATTACGTTAGAAGTATTTTTAGACGTATTAATACCTATTTTAACAACAAAAATAATTGATAATGGAATTAATGTAAAAGACATAAATACAGTATTGACTATTGGAATAATACTTATATTTGTTTCTTTATTTTCTTTACTTTTTGGCTGGCTTTCAGGAAAATATGCAGCAGTAGCATCTTCTGGATTTGCAAAAAATTTAAGACATGATATGTATTATAAAATTCAAGATTATTCTTTTTCTAATATTGAAAAATTTTCATCTTCAAGCTTGGTTACTAGACTTACAACAGATGTTAACAACTTGCAGATGACTTACCAAATGTTAATACGTATTGCTGTACGTGCTCCATTAATGTTTATATTCTCTTTATTTATGGTATTTACTATAAATTCTAAATTATCTTTAATATTTTTGGTAATAGCACCTATTCTAGGATTCCTTTTATTTTATATTGCAAATCGTGCTCATCCACTATTTGAAAGTGTATTTCGAACTTATGATGATTTAAATAATAGTGTTCAAGAAAATGTAAGAGGAATTCGTGTTGTAAAATCCTATGTGCAAGAAGAAACTGAAATTAAGAAATTTAATAGTGTATCTTCAAAAATATATAAAAATTTTATGAAAGCAGAAAAATTAGTTGTTTTAAATACACCTATTATGCGTTTATGTATTTATACATCAATTATAATTATTTCTTATATTGGTTCAAAATTTGTAATTGGTGGAACACTAACTACAGGAGAATTAACTGGAGTTATAACGTATGCTGCACAAATTTTAAATAGTTTAATGATGCTTTCTATGATATATGTTACATGTATTATTTCTATTCCTTCAATGGAACGTATTGTAGAAGTATTAAATGAAACACCAACAATAAGAAATTCAAATAAAAAGTTAACTGAGGTGAAAGATGGTTCAATTATTTTTTCAGACGTATCTTTTGCATATACTAAAGATAAGAATGTATTAAAAAATATTAATTTAAATATTAAATCTGGAGAGATGATTGGAATAATAGGTGGAATTGGTTCTAGTAAAAGTACTTTAGTAAATTTAATTCCAAGATTATATGATGTAACATCAGGAAGTATTAAAATAGGAAATGTAGATGTAAGAGATTATGATATTAAGTCACTTAGAGATTCGGTTGCTGTTGTACTTCAAAAAAATGTATTATTTAGTGGAACAATAGCAGATAATCTAAAATGGGGAAACAAAGAAGCAACTATAGAAGATTTTGATCGTGTATGTAAAATTGCTTGTTGTGATGAATTTATTTCTAAGTTTCCAGATGGTTATGATACATATATCGATCAGGGTGGTACTAATGTAAGTGGAGGACAAAAACAAAGACTATGTATTGCAAGAGCATTACTAAAGCATCCAAAAATTATTATTTTAGATGATTCAACAAGTGCAGTAGATACTAAGACAGATGCAATAATAAGAAAATCATTTCGTGAAAAAATACCAGATGTTACAAAAATTATTATTGCACAGCGAATATCTAGTATAGAAGATTGTGACCGAGTTATTGTATTAGATAATGGTGAGATTTCTGCATTTGATACTCCAGATAATCTTTTAAAAAGTAATAAAATTTATCAAGAAGTATATTATTCACAAACCAAAGGAAGTGATTTGGATGAATAAGAAAAGTAAGAAACATACTTTATTAAGATTAATAAAATATATTACTTCATATTATAAAGTTCAATTTATAATTATTCTATTTGCAATTATATTAAGTTCCGTTTGTCATGTATATGGTCAATCATTTCTACAAACATTAATTGATGATTATATTACTCCATTAATTGGAGTAGAAAATCCTATTTATACGGATTTATGGCAAGCAATAGGTTGGATGGCATTTGTTTATGCAGTAGGAGTTATTACTACCTTTTTATATTCAAGATTAACTGTTAATGTCAGTCAAGGAGTACTTAAAATAATACGTGATGATATGTTTCATCATATGGAAACATTACCAATACGTTATTTTGATGATAATAATCATGGGGACATTATGAGTTATTATATAAATGATACAGATGCACTAAGAGAAATGATTTCTCAAAGTATTCCAAATTGTGTTGCTAATGGAATAATAATAATTGCTGCATTTATTGCAATGTTATTTTTGAATGTATATTTAACTATTGTTATTGTAATAGGTGTCTTATTTATGTTAACATTAGCACGCTTTATAGGTAAAAAATCTTCTAAATATTTTATTGCAAGACAAAAGACAGTAGCAAAAGTAAATGGATATATAGAAGAAATGATAGATGGTCAAAAGGTAATACAAGTGTTTACTCATGAAGATGAAGCAAAGAAAAATTTTGATATATTAAATGAAGAATTATTTGAAAATACTAAAAACGCAAATACATATGCTAATATTTTAATGCCTGTTATGAGTAATATTGGATATCTTATTTATGTTGTTATTGCAATATTAGGTGGATTTATTGCTATTAAATTTAATTTATCTATTGGAGTAATTGCTTCGTTTTTACTATTAACGCGTGGTTTTACAATGCATATAAATCAATTATCACAACAATATAATTCAATAGCTTTAGCACTTGCAGGAGCTAATAGAATTTTTGAATTAATTGATGAGAAAAGTGAAGAGAATAACGGAAAAGTAACTTTAGTTCATGCTATAAAAAATGAAGACGGTTCATTAAAAGTGTCTTCTACATATACAGGCCTTTGGGCATGGTATAATCCAGATAATGATTCTCTTACGGAGTTAAAAGGAGATATACAACTAAAATCAGTAGATTTTTCTTATGTAGAAGGTAAGAAGGTATTAGAAGATATATCTTTATATGCAAAACCAGGTCAAAAAATAGCATTTGTTGGTGCTACTGGTGCTGGAAAGACTACTATAGCTAATTTAATTAATCGTTTTTATGATATACAAGATGGAATTATATTATATGATGGAATAGATATTAAACAGATAAATAAAAATGATCTTAGAAAATCTCTTGGTATGGTATTACAAGATGTTAACTTATTTACTGGAACAATTATGGAAAACTTAAGATATGGAAGAGAAAATGCTACAGATGAAGAATGTATTGAAGCAGCAAGACTTGCAAATGCAGATAAATTCATTGAAAAACTTCCTAATGGATATGATACTATTATTACAGATAATGGTGATAATCTTTCTCAAGGTCAAAGACAGTTATTAGCTATAGCAAGATGTGCTGTAAGTAATCCTCCAGTTATGATTTTAGATGAAGCAACTTCTAGTATTGATACTCGTACTGAAAAAGAAGTACAGGAAGGAATGGATAAATTAATGGAAGGAAGAACAGTTTTTGTGATAGCACATCGTCTATCAACTATAAGAAATGCTAAAGCAATAATTGTTTTAGAAAATGGGCGAATTATTGAAAGGGGAAATCACGAACAATTAATTGAACAAAAAGGAAAATATTATCAGTTATATACTGGTGCATTTGAATTAGAATAAATAAAAACAGTTGATTTTAATTTCAACTGTTTTATATTTTTAATATAAGTGATTTATTTTCTTCTGCAACTTCAGTATTTTCAAAGTTACAAATTGCTTCCTTTAAATAATTTAATTTATTTTCTTCAGGCCAAAAGTGAGTAAGTAATAGTTTTTTTGCACTACTTTTTTTGGCTAAAATACTAGCATCATACGCAGTGAGATGAATTTTACTATTAGAATTATGACTTTTTAAAAAAGAACTTTCACATATAATTAAATCAGCATTCTTACAAAAGTTTATTAAATCTTGAAAATTAGTAGTTCCTATATCAGATGTATAAATAACTTTAAAATCATTATTTTCTAATTTTACCATGTATGATTCAATAGTATGTGAATTATTATTTTTAAATGTTATTTTTAAATCATCTATATTAATAGATAAGTTATTCACTATTACATTGCCTTTTTTAATTTTTTTAATTGAATAATTGAAGTAACATTTGTAATTATGTTCATAAAATCAAATACTGCTGATGAATATGATTTTATTACTATGTCATAAATAAACCATAATATCATTGTAAATATTATTAGTTTTTTAAAATTTATAACATCTTTTATACTCATTAACCATATATATACTACTGTACTTATAAGTGGTAATAAACCAATTATACCTAAATTATTAAATAATAAAGATAAAATTATAGCTAGTATAGAAATAATTAATTTTTCTATTTTACCTAATCTATCTTTATAATATAAAACGTTTCTAATAAAACTTAGTGCATTTATTATAGCACCCGTTATACCACCTAAAATTAAATTACTAATTACATATAATCCTATTTGTATTGTTTGAACAATTAAAATCTTTTTTTTCTGTTTTATTGTACCAGAATATACCATTAGTAAAGATGCAACTAAAGCTATAATATTTCCAATTATAATTTGTACCATTATTTATTTCCTATCTATATACTACTATTTGAATTATACCAAAAAAGAGTTTTATTAAAAATATAAAGTTATAGATTTTTTTTAATAACTTAATTAAATGTAAACAAGTGTATATTTATATATGTAATAATAAATAAAAAAGGTAATAAAATTCTAAAAAAATATCAAAATTGATTTATTTTACTATAATATTTTGTAAAATGTGTGTATAAAGTATTTAAAAAAATTTTGTTGTGATATAATTTTTTTTGGAAAGGATTAAATATTTATGAATGATATAAAAATAAATGGTATTTATAAACACTTTAAAGGTGATTATTATTTAGTTGTAGATATTGCAAGTCACTCTGAAACTGGAGAGAAATATGTTATTTATAGAAGTTTATATGGCGATTGTAGTCTTTGGATTAGACCACTTGATATGTTTTTAAGCGAAGTAGATCATGATAAATATCCAGATGTTGAACAAAAATATAGATTTGAATTACAAAAAATAGAAAGCCTAAAAGAAAGGAATGCTTAAATATGGATAGACCCATTACAACTTTATTTATGTTGCAATCATTAGATGGGAAGATAAATAGTGGAGATACTGATGAATTAGATGTTGATAAAGATTGGTGTATTATAGATGGTGTTAAAGAGGGATTAAATCAATATTATGAAATTGAAAAAACAACTGATTATTATTCTTTAAATACAGGTAGAGTAATGGAAAAAATTGGTGTTAATGAAAAAAAAGAATATCATAGTAAAGTTGACGTTAAATTTATAATTATAGATAATAAGCCTCATTTAAATAAGCAAGGAATAGATTATCTTTGTAATTGGGTTTCAGAATTGATATTAGTTACTACAAATAAAAATCATGTAGCATTCGATTTAAAAAATAAATATAGTAATCTAGAAATATGTTATTATGATGAATTAGATTTAGATAGAATTCTTCATGACATGAAAAAAATATATGGAGCAAATAGGATTACTATTCAATCTGGTGGAAATTTAAATGGTCTTTTTTTAAGAAAAGATTTGATTGATTATGTTCATGTTGTAGTAGCGCCTATACTAGTAGGTGGTGTAAATACTCCTACATTAGTTGATGGAAAATCTATAAGTAGTGTAAACGAGTTAAATAAGTTAAAAGCATTAGAATTAATTGAGTGTAAAAAATTAGATAACTCATATATTGAATTAAATTATAAAGTAATTCATTAATAAATCTATTATATAAAAAAATATGTTATAATAATCTTGTTTTGTGTATTGGAGGTATATTAGTGTCAAATATAGATAAAGATTATATAAATAATAAAAAAATACTAAGTTTTGAAGAACTACTTTCTAAAATAGATAAATATAAAACTTTATTTAATAAAGAAACAATAGAATATTTATATTCATTATTAAATTTAGAGGTATCATCAATTGATACAACATATATTGATGAAGATAAACTTTGTATACTTTCGGAGTTAAAAATGTTTAAAAAATTAGTTCAATACAATTTATATTACAAATTTTTGAATTTAATTGATTGTTCTAGTGAAAAATATAAATTCATTAGTAATGATATTGATTTATTATCAGTATATATATTGAAAAGTATTTTATCTGAAATACATGTAAAAGATGATATTATGAATTTAACTTTGTATAAAGGTGAAAATATAATTACTCCAGAAGAGCAAATGAAAATAATTGAAAAACAAATAGAATCATATTTATTACAATTATCAAAAATGAAAGAAGAATTTTCACAGGTACATGATAATATCAAGTTTGAATATATGACATATACACCTAATATAATATATTCAATGGAAAATAAAATTGAAAATTTAAAATTGGTAACGATTGATCAATTATTAGAAAAATATGAATATGATAAATTTATATCAGAACAACGAAATAATTTGTTAAATCTTTTTATGAAAGATAACGGTCTAGATGTATCTGATTTTGAAATAGACAATACTATTAGAGGAATGGTAAGGGTAAAAAAATATGAATATGCAAAAATATATATAAAATAGGTGTTTTGTACAAGTTAATTAAAATAACTTGTTTTTTTTAAAATCTAGGAATAGATAGTTTAGTAATATAAAAAAATATGATATAATTGTTATATAGCTATTATTGTTATAGCAATAATTTAATTTAAAGGTGGGGGAATATGACTAAAAAAAATACTAATTCAAAAAAAATAAATGACATTGAAAATAATAAGGATAAAGAAATTGAAGAGGAAAATGTTGATGATTTAGAAGAATTAGAAATAGATGAAGATGATACAGATGAATTTGTTTCAAATCCATTGAAAAAAACTATGAGTGATAAAACTAGATATATATTAATAGCAGTATTAGCTTGTTTAGTACTTGGATTGATAGTGGTACTTGCTATATTTGGTGATTCAAGTGCTACTTCATCATCATCTAAGTCAAATTCAACTAGTTCAAATAGTTCAACTAATTCAACATCAAGTAATGAAACTAAAGAACGTAATACGAGTACAGATACATTAAAAGAATTTTATAAAGAATTTGATAGTAAAGATTTAAATATTATCTTTTTTGCAAGGACATCATGTGGTTTTTGTAGTTTAGAAAAACCAATTTTAAATCAAATTAAGAAAGATTATGATATTGATTATTATGCTATTGATACAGATAAATTATCAACAACTGAAGTTTCAGAAATAATGTCTGCATTAGGTATTACTGGTTCTACACCAACAACTGTTATAGTTAAAGATGGAAAAGTAGTAGCAACCCAAGTAGGATATTTGGATGGACAACCATATGTTGATTTCTTTGCATCTAATGGTATTCTAAAAAAAGATTCTATATATAAACCTGAAGCAAATCTAAAAAGAGTAAACTATAGTGAATTTAAATCTATAGTAAAAGAAAAAGATTATAATTTATTATTTTTAGACACAAGCGGTTGTAGTGCATGTATTGAGGTGCGTTCAATGCTTAGTGATATGGCAAAAAAATATAAAATTACGATAAATTATTTAAGTGAAATATCACAAACAGATGCTAATTCGTTAATAAATAATGAATTAAAAGAATGGGGTTACTCTGAAAAGTCATATAAAGAAAATTCACAAATAATTGTACCTCTATTACTAGTTACTAAAAATAACAAAATAGTTGACTATTTATTAGAAAGTACGGATGAGTCTGACTATACTAAAATACTAAAAAAATACAATTTTATTGATTAATGAAAAATAAAAAAAATGCAAGCAAAATAAACAAGAAAAGGTAAAAAAAGTGATGAAGAAGAGAAAATTTCAAATTATTATACTTATTAGTTGTGTTATTTTGCTTGTTTTTGTACTATTTGCAATATTAAATTTTAGTAAAGTATTAAAGTCAGAATCAAAAAATTTAATGGAAAAATTTGATGAGTATTTTTCATCTAAAGAATTAAAAATTGTATATTATTATTCTAGTGTTGATACAGATGATAATAAAGCCATATATGAATTAGAATATCTATTAAATTTAAAAAAAGAATATGATATAGATTACTTGGATATAGATAAGTCAAAGCTAAATAATAAAAATATAAATAAAATAGAAAATTCATTAGGAATAGAAGGTACATATCCAACTACTGTTGTTGTAAAAAATAGTCAAGTAGTTGCTGTTCAAGAGGGCTTTATTGAAAGCCATAAGTTAGTAAATTTTCTAATAGAAGCTAATGTATTAGATAAAACATCAAAATATAAAGATGTAGATAATTTAAAATTTATAAATTATGATGATTATAAAAAAATATTAAAGAGTGAAAAAATAAACATAGTTGTGGTAGGTAAAGCAGGATGTGAATATTGTATGTCTGCAAAACCAATACTTAATAATATATCTAAAGCATACAAAGTTAAAGTAAATTATTTAGATTTAACTGATATGAATACAAATGACTTAAATGATTTCTCTGAGAATTTAAAAAAATTAGAATTTGATAGTGAAACTTTTTTAGAAAATGAAAGTTTAAATTTACCAACAATATTAATAATAAAGAAGGGAAAGATTGTTTCTTATCTAGAAGGATTAAAATCATTAGAAGAATATATAGACTACCTAAAAGAAAATGAAGCAATCGAATAGTTGGGGTGATATTGTGAAGTGTGAGAAGTGTGGATATGTAAATTCAAAATACGATATTATATGTGAGAAATGTGGTTCACCATTAAATATAGAAAAAAATATTGAATTACAAAAAAAATATAATCATAAACCAAAAGCAATTGACATTGAAGAAGTATTACCGGATAATGAAAAAGCAAGATTTGATGCTGCTAAGAATAAGGTAAAGTACATATTAGTATTTTTGTTAGGAATTTTATTTTCTATATTAGTTTATATATTAGTTAATGTATCACTAAATATAAAAGATAGTGATATATTAAATAAATATGATAAATTATTAAGTAGTGAGCTTGGTGTTATATATTTAGGAAATGACAGTAGCATAGATAAAAAAATATCAGAATTAACAAAAGATTATGAAGTGGAATATCTTCACATAAAAACTAATAAAATAACTTCAACTAAAAGAAGAAAATTAAAAGATAAGTTAAAATTGGAAAAAATTGACTCTACAGTTGTTATAGTATCAAAAGGTGATGTAAAAAAAGTAGAAAACAATGTAAATTCTACAGAAAGTGCTATAAATTTTTTACAAGAAAATGATGTTGTGCAAAAAGATTTAGAAAAAAATAAAGAAGTTATTGAAAATTATGAAAATGCACTTAATTCACAAGAAACGATAATTATGTACATTGCTAATAATCATAACAGTTTAAATGAAAAGCATAATAGTAGTTTAAAAGAATTTTGTAATGATTATTCAATTAATTATGTATACATAGAAGGTTATTATTTAACAGGTAATCAAAAATTAAAATTATTTAGGAGACTAAATTATAGTGAGGTTCATAATGAGCTATTAATAATACTTGATGAAGGTAATATAAAAAATGTAAGTGAAGATGTATCTGATTACAAGAAGGATTATTTTGATTTAGCAAATTCATATGGTATAATTGATAAAAGTAGTGCAGATAGCTTAAAACAAATAGATTTTAATCATATGAATGAATTATTAAAATCTGATAGTAAGTCTGTAATATTCTTCTCTGAGGAAGAATGCATGTATTGCGATAGATTAAGACCTATTATTGGAAAAATAGGTATTCAAAATAATTTTGACATATATTATTATGAGATAGAAGAAACAAACAAATTAAAAGTTGAAGATTTGTTAAAAGGTATTGGATATAACGAAGAAAAGATAACTACACCATTAGTTGTAGTTGTTGAAAAACAAAATATTTTAGATTATATTATTGGATTATCTGATAAAACTTTATATGAAGAAAAATTTAGAGAACTTGGTGTAATGAGATAGGAGTGAAAAAATGGAAAATAACACTTATGCAAAGTTGATGGATTTTAAAAAGAGAAATGGTGGAACAATAAGTTGGCGTTTAAAGGCACATGCTAAGGTTATTGACAAGCATTTAAATCCTGATGAAAATATAGAATTTGCTTTTTGTGCTCAAAAGGGTTTGTCATCTTTAGAAATTTTTAATACTTATGCGGTTGTCGTAACTAATAAAAGAATTATTTTGGCACAAAAAAGAGTATTATTTGGATATTTGTTGGTATCAATTACTCCAGATATGTTTAATGATTTAACGGTTTCATCAGGTATTATTTGGGCTAAAGTTATTATAGACACTGTAAAAGAAGTAATAACTTTATCAAATATTTCTAAATCAGCTATAGATGAGATAGAAACAGCAATTACTGAGATGATGATGAGAGAAAAGAAAAAATATGTTAAAGTAGAAAAAAATTATTAGATAAAAATGCATAAATAGTACTTTATGCATTTTATATTTTAATTGCAAATACTTGTAATTTTATATATAATATGAGTAGTGATGTTTATGAAAAGTTTAAAACGATATATTTCAATGTTTATAGTTTTATTGATTATATTTTTTGTAATATTTTTATGTGTACATTTTTTATCTAAAGGATATACAAATAGTTATAAAATAGATAATTATAAAATTAAAGAAATTTATACAAAAGATGAACAGGGTGAACATGATAATTATTATATTGAAATAAATTCAAATAATATTATTTTTAATTATCAATTTTATAAAGAAATAGAAGATGATAATAAAATAGTAAAAGATGTAATATATTATGATGGAGAGTATAAATGTCTACTTCCAATATTAAGTGATAATATTAAAGTTGATTTTTTATGTTATAAGAATGGAGAATATCACAATTATATTGATATTGTAGGTAAAGATTCTAAATTAGATAGTTTTATAGAAAAAATAGATGATGAAAGATACAATAAAGATTTATTTAAGAAGAATAAGTCTAAAGAAATAAAACATGATAATATTACATATATGAGTGATAATATGCCTGATTCTTTTATTATTTCTATGACTACATTAAAAGGATTAATGAGTATAGTTGATGGTAAAATAATTACAATTGATTTATTTGATAATGATGTATATAAAAGAGAGTTGAGTACATATGTTGATAATTATTATGTAAGTGCTAATTATTCAGATAAGCAAGAGTTTAGTGAAATATATGTAGTAAATATTTTAAATGGTAAGAAAAAAATAATAAAAGCTCCAGATTATATATCTTTTGATTCATATATACAAGGTATAGTAGATGATAGTGTATATATTTATGATGTAAATAATGAAAAGCAATATAAAATAGATATTAGTGAAAGTTCAATAACAGAAGTTGGAAATTCTAGTAAAGGTATTAGATATTATGATGGAAATTGGTCCTACATAAGTTCTATTAAAGCCAATAATAAAACTTTATTTAAAGATACTAATGATAAGTCTAATAGTCACTATTATATTTATCAGACAGGAAAAAAATTATCTGGTTTTATGTATTTCTTTTATGAGTCAGATTCTGGGTATGATGTTTATAGAGCAAATGTACAGAATAAAAAATTAAGAAAGTATCTATTTAGTGTAAAAAATATAAGTGATGTAGTATATGAAGAGGAATATGTTTTCTTCAAAACTGATCATGAAATAAAAGTGTACAGTGATTATACTGGAGTAAAAACTATACTAAAAAATAGTGAACTTGAGTTTAATGAAAATATTGGATTCACTGTATATAGAGATGTAAAAAGGTGATTTATAAATGAAAAGTAAACGATGGTGCCTTCTATAATATAAATATAAAAAGGAAGGAGAAATTTATGAAAACAATAATAACAGGCGATAGACCTACAGGAAAATTACATTTAGGACATTATTTTGGTTCATTACAAAATAGAGTAAAATTACAGTATGATTATGATACGTTCATTCTTATAGCAGATGTTCAAGCTTTAACAGATAATTATGATAATCCAGAAAAAGTTAGAAATAATGTTAAAGAATTAGCTTTAGATTATTTAGCTGCTGGTATTGATCCTGAGCATAGTCATATATATATTCAATCACTAATACCAGAGGTAGCTGAACTTACAGTTTATTACTCTAATTTAGTTTCAGTAGCACGACTTTATAGAAATCCTACTACTAAACATGAGGTTGGTCAAAAAACACATTTATTTGGAAATGATGGAGAAAGTATTACATATGGTTTTTTAGGATATCCTGTATCACAGGCAGCAGATATAACTGCTCTTGATGGTGATATAGTTCCAGTTGGTGAAGATCAATTACCACATATAGAACAAACAAGGGAAATAGTTAGAAAATTTAATAACATATATGGAGAAACTTTAAAAGAACCGGAAGCAGTACTTAGTTCTAATCCACGAATTAAGGGATTAGATGGAGAAGATAAGATGAGTAAATCACTTGGAAATTGTATTTATCTATCTGATTCGGAAGAAACAATAACAAAACAAGTTATGAGTGCTGTAACAGATCCAAATAAAATAAAGAAAGATGATCCTGCAAATCCTGACATATGCATGGTATACTATTATCATAAACTAATTGAAAATCCAAACATAGAAACTGTGTGTAAGGAATGTAAAGCTGGAAAAAGAGGATGTGTTTCATGTAAAAAAGAATTATCTAAGGCAATATATGAATATTTAAAACCAATGCAAGAGAGAAGAAAGTATTACGAACAACATCCAGAAGAAGTTGAAAAAATAT
This sequence comes from uncultured Bacilli bacterium, assembly GCA_947581765.1. GTDB lineage: Bacteria > Bacillota_I > Bacilli_A > RF39 > UBA660 > UBA5578. Next base: position 191 of record CANPVU010000025.1, on the reverse strand, counting down.
TAAAAGATGGAACACAAGCAGCACGACAAAGAGCAAAAAATGTAATGAAACGTGTTAGAAAAAGTATGAAATTAGATTATTTCGATTAATGGTATTAGTAAATAATGTAAAAACAATACAGTAAAAAAGAGTAAAAATTAAAAAATCAAAAAATAAGAGTGAAAAAGGTAAAATTTTAAATGAAATAAAAA
>CANPVU010000024.1 GCA_947581765.1 uncultured Bacilli bacterium | reverse complement strand
TTTATTTTATCTTCATAATTTAATTTACTCATATAAAAACCTCGTTTCTTATGTCCAAGAAACGGGGTTCATATCAATTTGAACTCTTTTTTATATTTTATAATTAACTCTAAAAATAGAAACTATTAAATTATTTTTATCTAGTATATAACTATATTTAACATAAAAATATATTATGTAATTTTTTTTAAAATTATAATCATTAATTTAAGAAAATTTGACATATTGTTTAATAATTATTTTTTATTGAATATTTATTTCCTTTTAAATTCATAAGAATTTGAAAGGAGAAAAGCAATATATGGCAAAACATAAAGTAGATATATGTGGAATAAATACATCAAGCTTAAAAGTACTAACTAATAAGGAAATGGAAGAATTATTTAAAAAATATCAAAATGGTGATCTACAAGCTAAGGAACAATTAGTAAATGGAAATTTAAAACTAGTACTTAGTATATTAAAAAAATATAATAATAGAACCGATAATATGGATGATTTATTTCAAATAGGATGTATTGGATTAATTAAAGCTGTTGATAATTTTGATTTATCACATGAAGTAAAATTTTCTACGTATGCTGTTCCAATGATATTAGGTGAAGTAAAAAGATATATTAGAGATAATAACAGTGTTAGAATAGCTAGGAGTATAAAAGATATGGCATATCAAGTTTCAAAAGAAAAAGAAAGACTAACTGTATTACTTGGTAAAGAGCCTAGTAGTAAATTGTTATGTAAAAATTTAAATATTACAGAATATGAACTTAATCTTGCACTTAATTCACTAAAAGAAAGTATAAGTATGTTTGAACCAATATATAACGATGGTGGAGATGTAATATATTTATGTGACCAATTAGAAGATAAAACAGGTAATAATTATACTTTAGAGGAGAGATTAAGTCTAAAAGATGCTTTATCAAAGCTTAAAGATAAAGAAAAATATATATTAGATTCAAGATATGTATATGGGAAAACTCAAATGGAATTAAGTGAAGAACTAGGTATAAGTCAAGCACAAATATCTAGATTAGAAAAAAGTGGGTTAGAAAATATTAAGAGGATGATTTTGTAGAAAAAAGTCTTGTATTTAAAATATCAAAATGTTATAATTGTTTTGCATGAAAATGGAAGGATGATAAATTTTATGGATATGGAACAATGGAGAGGTTTTAAAGGTATTGCGTGGAAGCAAAATATAGATGTAAATGATTTTATACAAAATAACTACACACAATATGATGGTGATGAATCATTCTTAGAAACTCCTACTTTAAAAACAAATAAAATATGGTCAACATGTAAAGATTTATTATTAAAAGAAATGAAACAACATGTTCTTGATATAGATACTCAGCACATGTCAGGTATTAATGCTTTTAAACCAGGATACATATGTGATGAAGATAATGTAATTGTTGGACTCCAAACAGATGCCCCACTAAAAAGAATAGTTAATCCTTATGGTGGTATTCGTATGGTATATCAAGAATTAGAAGCATATGGATATAAATTAGACGAAAAAGTAGATAAATATTTTAATGAATATAGAAAGACACATAATCAAGGTGTATTTGATGCATATACAAATGAAATAAGAAAAGCACGTCACGTAGGATTACTTACAGGACTTCCAGATGCATATGGAAGAGGAAGAATAATTGGTGATTATAGACGTATAGCGCTTTATGGTATTGACTTTTTAATGCAAGAAAAAAAGAAAGATTGGGATAATTTAATTGGACCAATGACTAACGATTTAATTCAACTAAGAGAAGAAGTATCAATGCAATATAGAGCACTAGATGAAATAAAGAAAATGGCTGCAAGTTATGGATTTGATATATCACAACCAGCTAAAAATGCTAAAGAAGCAGTACAGTGGCTTTACTTTGGATATCTAGCTTCAGTAAAAGAAAACAATGGAGCTGCAATGAGTTTAGGTCGCGTTGATGCATTTTTAGATATATATATTACAAGAGATATTGAAAATGGTGTTTTAACAGAAAAAGAAGCACAAGAGTTAATTGATAATTTCGTTATTAAATTAAGATTAGTAAGACATCTTAGAACACCAGATTATGATGAACTTTTCTCCGGTGATCCAACATGGGTAACTTGTTCAATAGCTGGTGTAGGATTAGATGGAAGACATATGGTAACTAAAAACTCTTTCCGTATTTTGCATACTTTAAAAAATTTAGAGACATCACCAGAACCAAATATGACAGTATTATGGAGTGAAAAATTAACACAGAATTTTAAAAAATATTGTGCTAAAATGAGTATATTAACTGATGCAATACAATATGAATCAGATGATTTAATGAGACCAACATATAACAGTAACGATTATGCTATAGCATGTTGTGTATCTGCTATGAGAATTGGAAAAGATATGCAATTCTTTGGAGCTCGTTGTAATTTAGCTAAAACTTTACTATATTCTATCAATGGTGGAATTGATGAAATAAAAAGAGATAAAGTATTAGATGGATTTAATATTATGGATGATGAAATACTTGATTATGATAAGGTTAAAGCTGAATATTGGCGTGCAATAGAAAAAGTTGCAGAAATATACTCTAATGCTATGAATATTATTCATTATATGCATGATAAATATGCATATGAGGCAGGACAAATGGCTCTTCATGATACAATAGTTCATAGATATATGGCATATGGTGTTGCAGGTCTTTCAGTTGCAGCTGATTCACTATCTGCGATAAAATATGCAAAAGTAAAACCTATAAGAGATGAACAAGGTATTACTGTTGATTTTGAAATTGAAGGCGATTATCCAAAATACGGTAATGATGATGATCGTGTAGATAGTATTGCAGTTGAAATAGTAAATAAAATGTCATCAGAATTAAAAAAACATCAGGCATATAGAAATGCAGAACCAACTATGTCAGTTTTAACAATTACATCAAATGTTGTATATGGTTCAAAAACAGGTGCCACTCCAGATGGAAGAAAAGCTGGTGTAGCATTTGCTCCTGGTGCTAATCCAATGCATGGAAGAGATAGTTCTGGTGCTATAGCATCATTAAATTCCGTTGCAAAAATTCCATATAAGGACTGTTGCAAAGATGGTATTTCTAACACATTTTCTATAATACCAAGTGCACTTGGAAGAGATATTGAAGAACAAAAAATAAATTTAGTAAACATGATGGATGGATATTTTAGACAAGGTGCACATCATTTAAATGTAAATGTGTTAAATAGAGAAACATTAATAGACGCAATGGAACATCCAGAAAAGTATCCACTTTTAACAATTAGGGTATCTGGATATTCAGTACATTTTAATAGATTAACTAGAAAACAACAAGAAGAAGTTATATCTCGTACATTCCATGAATCAATGTAATATGAAGGCAAGTATTGACTCAATAGAAACCATGAGTTTAGTAGATGGTCCAGGAATAAGAGTAGTAATATTTTTTAACGGATGTAAATTAAGATGTAAGTATTGTCATAATCCAGAAACATGGGTTAAACGTGATGATAATATGTCAGTTGATGAAGTATTTGATAAAATTATGAGATGTGAACCATATTTTAGAAATAATGGTGGTGTCACATTTTCTGGTGGTGAACCATTATTACATAAAGACTTTATTATAGAATTATCAAGAAAATTAAAAAAACAAAATGTCCATTTAGCACTTGATACATCAGGTGTAGGGGATGGAGATTATGAACAAATTTTAGATTTAATGGATCTTATTTTACTTGATATAAAACATACTACTAATGATGGATATAAAGAAATTACAGGTAGGTCTATTGATGAAGTTGAAAAATTTATTATACAATTAAACAAATCAAATAAAAAAGTTTGGATTAGACAAGTAGTACTTCCAGGTGTTACTGATTCAAAAGAGTATATTATAAGTTTAAAAAATTATATAAAAAAAATTAATAATATAGAACGCATAGACTTACTTCCATACCATAATATGGCAATAGAAAAATATGACAAACTAGGTATTGATTATCCTCTTAGAGATTTAATGCCTATGGATAAACAAATATGTGATGATTTATATAAATTTTTACAAGAGAAATGATTATTCATTTCTTTTTTGTAAATAAAAATAAATTTGCTATGTTGTTTTTTAATATATAAAATATTATAATGATTATAAGGTGTTTATATGAAAAAAATAATATTAAATGTGAACTCAGATAGTGATATTTTAGAATATATAATTAATAATACAGATTATAAAAAAAATAAAGTTAAAAGTTTTTTTAAATATAAAGAAGTATTAGTTAATGATAAAGTAGTTAATAAATTACCCCTTTTGGTTCATAAAGGCGATATAATATCTATAGAATTAAACAAAAAAATTGATACAATATTTAATATAATATATGAAGACAATGAAATATTAGTTGTTGAAAAAGAAGCAGGATTGCTTACTATTGGAACATCTAATAAAGAAGTAAATACTTTATATAGACAAGTAAGAGAATATGCAAAAAAATGTAATTTCCAGGTATTTATTGTAAATAGATTAGATAAAGAAACCTCAGGAATAGTTATGTTTGCTAAAAGTGAAAGAATTAAAATGAATTATCAAAATAATTGGAATGAATTAGTTACTAAAAGGAATTATATTGCAGTTGTAGAAGGTAAAGTATTAAAAGATGGTAGAATAGATAATTTATTATTTGAAGAGGCAAATACTTTTGTTCATAGCTCAAAAATAGGGAAAAGAGCAATTACAAATTATCACGTAATAAAATCTAATAATAAATATACATTATTGGATATAAGTATTGAAACTGGAAGAAAAAATCAAATAAGAGTACATATGCAAGAATTAGGTCACCCTATAGTTGGTGATAAGAAATATGGAAGTAAAATAAATTCAAAAAATAGAATGTACCTTCATTGTTATGAATTAGAAATAAAAAATCCACTATCAAATAAAATTTATAATTTTAAGTGTGAGTGTCCAAAAAGTATATATGAACTAGTAGAATAGTTCTTTTTCTTTTTTTATTTAATATAATTTAATAAGGTGGTATATGAAGTTATCTGATTTACAGTCTAAGGACATAATTAATGTGAATGATGGAAAATGTATAGGTAATATTGTTGATGTTAGTATAGATGATAATGGAAAAGCAATAGTACTAATTGTAGAAAAATATAAGTTTTTTACATCGCTTTTTAAAAGTAATGTTATTGAAGTAAAATGGGATCAAATAAAGAAGATAGGTAAAGATGTAATTCTTGTTAATATTGTTTGATTAATAAACTAACTATTGTTAGTTTTTAAATTAAAAAAAGGAAATTATAATTTTATCAATAATAATATAGTAGGAGGAATAATAAAGTAGAAAGGAGTTTTAATATATAGTTTAATTTATTGCGCTAAATTATTTGTTGTGTTTTTTAAAAGTATGTTATAATTTGAATAGGTGATATGTATGAAAGTTTTACTTTATACTGAAGGTTATAATACTATTAAAAAATCAGGTTTAGGAAAAGCAATTAAACATCAAATAAAAGCATTAGAAGATAATAATATTGAGTATACTACTAATTTGAAGGATGATTATGATATATTACATATAAATTTTTATGGTCCAAAATCTTATTTTTATACAAAAAAAATGAGAAAAAAAGGTAAAAAAATTGTATACCATGCACATTCAACAGAAGAGGATTTTAGAAATTCATTTCATTTTAGTAATTTGGTTGCACCATTATTTAAAAAATGGATATGTAAGTGCTACTCATTAGGTGATGTTATTATTACTCCTACAGAATATTCAAAAAGATTGTTACAAAATTACAATTTAAATAGGCCTATAAAAGCAATTAGTAATGGAGTTGACACTGATTTTTTCCAAAGGGATGAAAAAGCAGGTAAAGAATTTAGAAAGAAATATAATTTTTCTGAAAATGATAAAGTAATTATTGGAATTGGACTTTATATAGAACGAAAGGGAATTTTAGATTTTGTAGAATTAGCAAAAAGGCTTCCTGAATACAAATTTATTTGGTTTGGATATAGTCCATTATGGGCTTCTCCTAGAAAAATAAAAAAAGCTGTATCAACTAAATTAGATAATTTAATATTTGCTGGTTATGTAGAGCAAGATGTAATAAAAAGCGCTTTAAGTGGAGCAGATTTATATTTATTTCCAACATTAGAAGAAACAGAAGGTATACCAATAATTGAAGCATTAACTTCTCGTATTCCGACTATAATTAGAGATATTCCTGTTTTTGAAGAATATGAGGAAAATATACATGTATACAAAGCAAGATCTATAGATGAGTTTGAAATTAAAATTAAGCAAATATTGGATGGGAAATTACCAGATTTAACTGAGAAGGGATATTCTCTTGCAATTAGTAAAGATGTAAAAAATGTAGGAAAAAAATTAATCGAAACTTATGAAGAATTATTGAATACTAAAATAGTTGAAGAAAAAAAAGAAACTAATTATATGTATTTTAGAGCACTTTCTCTTATACTTGGAACAATAACTTTTTTAATGGCAATTATTTGTAATAAAGATTTTATTAATATAAATGAGAAATTAAATAATACAAGTAATAAACTAGTAAAAGAGTATAGCCAAACGTTTGATGCATTTGATACAAATATAAAATTTACTATATATACTGATGATGAATCTATAGCCAATAGAGCTATTTATAATGTAGAAAAGTTATATGATGATTTTTTTAAAATACTAGATAAAAATGATTCAGAAAGTGAAATTTATTTTTTAAATAACAATTCATCTAAGGATAATAAAATAACTATATCTCCTTCATTATATAATATATTAAAGGATGGATTAGAGTGGTATGAAAAAAGTAATAATATAATTAATATTAATACTGGTGAAATAAACGATTTGTGGGAAAAGTACAAAAAAAATAATAAAGCATTTAAATATAGTGATTTAAATTCCATAAATACAGATATCAAGCAGATACAATTATATGATGATTATAATATAAAAAATAACAAAGTTAATTTAAATTTAAGCCCTATAGAAAAGGGATATGTAACTGCTAAAGTTATTAAATTACTTTCATTCTATCAAATAGATAAATATATGATAGAATTTGACGGTTATAAAGTTATTTTTGATAATACTAAAGACGATAATTATTATGATATCAATATTGATATTCCAAATGTTGATATGGATGAAATATCGCTTAATGTAAAAAATAAAATAGTAGCAACTAAAACTTTATATGATAAATATTATGAAATAGATGGTAATGTATATAGTTATATGATAAATCCAAAAACTAAAAAGGCTAATAAAGATATAATTGGTGTAACTGCAATATGTGATATGGATATTAATTGTGATGCTATTAGTTATCAATTATTTTTAATGAATATATCAGATGGTAAAAAGTTAGTTGATGAAAAATCAGGTATTGATGCAATATGGATATATAAAAAGGATAACAAAATAGTTAGTGAGACATCAAAGAATTTTGAATATTTTAAGTAAAAGACAAGTTTTATTGTCTTTTTATTTAATTATTTGATATAATTGATATGTTAAAGTGGTGAGTACGATGTATTTAAAAAAAATAATAACTCAAGGATTTAAATCATTTGCTGACAATATAGTAATAGAATTAAATCAAAATATAGCTGGAATAGTTGGACCTAATGGTAGTGGTAAAAGTAATGTTGTTGATGCTGTAAGATGGGTTTTAGGAGAACAATCTGTTAAATCACTACGTGGTGATGATACAATGACAGATATTATTTTTTCAGGTAGCAAAAGTAGAAAACCGTTAACAGTAGCAACAGTAACACTAATATTTGATAATAAAGATCATTATTTATCAGGACAAGAAGATGAAGTTTCTTTAAAACGTAGATTGTATAAAGACGGAACAAATGAATACTTTATAAATAATGAAAAAGTCAGACTAAAAGATTTAACTACTCTAATATTAGATAGTGGTATAGGAAAAGAGAGTTTTAACATTATTGGTCAAGGACAAATAGATAGTATTTTAAGTGAAAGACCTACTGAAAGAAGAGTAATGTTTGAAGAAGCTGCAGGAGTACTTAAATACAAAAAAAGAAAAGAAGAAGCTGTTCACAAATTAGAAAAAACGCATAATAATATGCAACGTGTAAACGATATTGTAAGGGAATTAGAAGCACAAGTTGAACCTTTAAAAGAACAGAAAGAAAAAGCACTAAAATATTTTGAATTTTCAAATGAATTAAAAGAATTAGAAGTTTCTTCTATAGCAAATGATATAAAAAATATTAATGATAAATACACTATAAACAAAAAAAGAGTTGAACAACTAAAAGAAGAAATAACTAATATTTCTTTAGATAATAATAAATCAGAAATAAAAATAGAAGAATATAAAAATAATATATCTAAGTTAAATGATTTAATCTCAAACCGACAACAACAGTTAATAGATATATCAACAAAAGTAGAAAAAATAAATAGTCAAAAAGAAATAATTATTGAAAGAAAAAAATATGAAGTAGATGATTCAAAACTTCATAATCAAGTGTTAGAATTAAAAGAACAACAATTAAAAATTAACAACGATATATCACAACTTAATTTTAATATTGAAAGCTTAAAAAACAAATATAATGAAAAACTAACTGAAAAAGAAAAATTAGAAAAAGAAGTAAAAGGTATAAATGATTTAAAAGGTAAAACTGAAATAGAATTATCGCGTGAAATTAGAAATAATAATTTGTTAAATAATCGTATAAATCATTTAAAGGAAAGCATAGCAAGTAGTAATTTATTACCTAGTTCTGTAAGAAATATTTTAAATAATCCTAAGTTAAGTGGTATTCACAATAATATTGGAAATATTTTAGAAGTAGAAGAAAAATATTCTAAGGCAATAACAACTGCTCTTGGTGGTGCTATAAACTATATAATAGTTGATAATGAATTAGCAGCTAAACAAGCAATTAACTATCTTAAACAAAATAACTTAGGAAGAGCTACATTTTTCCCAATAAATATTATAAAATCAAAAACTGTAGAACAATCAATATTAGCTACTTTAAAAAAAGAAAAAGGATTTATATCAGTTGCATCAAACTTAGTAAAAAATAATAACATATATAATGAAATTATTAATAATCAACTAGGTAATGTATTAGTTGTAGATAATCTAGATAATGCTAATATGATTAGTAAGGCTATTAATTATAAATATAAAATCGTAACTTTAGATGGTGAATTATTACATGTAGGAGGATCACTTACTGGTGGAAATTCAACACAAAAAAATATTATTTCTGAAAAATATGAGCTTGAAAAATGCTTAAATGATAGTAAAGAATCAGAAAATAATATTAAAAATATTGAAAATAAATTAAATGAATTAGATTATAATTTGAAGTCTCTTGAAGATAAAGTTTATTTAGTAAATAAGGATAGTTTATTAATTAAGGAAGAATTAAATAATAAGTATACTACTTTAAATGAATTACAAACAAAAAAAGAATCTATTGCTTTAAATATAGATGGTACAGTTAATATTATTAATGATACTTTAAGTGATGAAGAAGATAAAATTCTTAAACAATATTATGATGCCTTAAATTTGAAAGATGAAATAAATAATGAATTAAATAATTTAAAAAATAAGTTAATAACACTAAATAATGAACTAGAGACATATGAATACAACGTAAAAAAAGAAAATAGCTTATTCAATCAAAAAAATCAAGAATTAAAAGATTTGGAAATAGAAGTCAATAGAAGTGACGTTAAATTAGATAACTTATTAAAACAATTAAGTGAAGATTATAATATGACATATGAGTATGCAATAAGTAATTATAAATTAGATATGGAATCAAATTTAGTAAAAAATAAAATAAGTACTTTAAAACATCAAATGAAAGAATTAGAACCTATAAATGCTCAAGCACCAGAAGAATATGATAAAGTAAGCGATAGGTACGAATTTTTAATTAATCAACAAGAAGACTTACTTAAAGCAGAAAATACATTACTTGAAATAATAAAAGAAATGGATGAAGTAATGAAAGAGAATTTTATTAAAACATTTAATGTTATAAATAAAAATTTTGAATTAACTTTTAAAGAATTATTCAAAGGTGGCCATGCTACTTTAAAACTTACTGCTCCTGATAATATATTAGATACAGGAATAGAAATAGAAGCTTGCCCACCTGGTAAAAGTCTAAAAAGTATATCATTACTATCAGGTGGTGAAAAAACATTTACGGCTATTAGTTTGTTATTTGCAATTTTAAAATCAAGACCTGTTCCATTTTGTATACTAGATGAAGTTGAAGCAGCACTAGATGAAGTAAACGTAGAATCATTTGGAGAATATTTACAAGGCCTTAAAAATAAAACACAATTTATTGTTATTACTCATAAAAAGAAAACAATGGAATATGCAGATTTACTATATGGTATAACAATGCAAGAATGTGGTGTTAGTAAATTAGTAAGTGTTAGATTAGAAGATATAAAATAACGTATATTAGACAGGAGTTTATATGAATTATCTTTTGTATAGTGAAGAAAAATATTTAATTGATGAAGAAATAAATAAAATAGCTAAAAAGGAAAAAATTGAAGATATTAGCATTAGTCGCTATGATTTAGATATAGATATTATAAAAGATATTATAGATGATTGTATGACTATATCACTTTTTGAATCAAAAAAAATTGTAATAATTGATAATTGTACTTATTTTAATAGAGTAAAAAATAATGAAGATGATGTTAATTTGATGCTAAAATATCTTGAAAATCCTAATCCAGACACTATACTTATTATAATAAGCCATAGTAGTAGTATTGATACTACAAAGAAAATATCAAAGAAATTAAAAGAAAATGGAAAAATAGTAGAACTTACTAAAAAAAATACAAAATCAGTTGTTTCAAAACTATTTGATGATTATAAAATATCAAGTAAGACAATAGATTTGTTCATAGAAAGAGTAGGAGAGGATCTTTCAATACTTTCAAAGGAAGCAGAAAAATTAAAAATATATAAAATAGATGATAAAGAAATTACAAATCAAGATGTTATTGATTGCTCAACGTTTTTAATTGATACGGATATTTTTAAATTTATTGATAATATTATAAATAAGAATAAGGAATTAGCACTTACAACATATTATGAGTTACTTAAAAATAATGAAGAACCATTAAAAATAATAGTTCTTCTTGCAAGTAAATTTAGATTAATGTATCAAGCTTGTGCTTTGTATAAAAAAAGAATGAGTGAAAAAGAGATTTCTAATATATTAGGTGTCCATCCTTATCCTGTAAAACTTGCTATACAATCAGGTCAAAGATATCCAGAAAAGTTAATATTAAACTTTTTAAGTGGACTAGCAGATTTAGATAAAGATATAAAAACTGGTAAAATTAACCCAGAATTAGGCATGGAATTATTTATTTTAAAAGTATAGTTGAAAAAATAAAAATTTATGCTAAAATATAGAAATAAATTTTAGGGGGATTTTATATGAATACTGATGTATCTTTAAAAAAATATTTTTATCATTCTATTATTAATGATTCAACATCATCTTTAAATATAATAAAAAGTATATTAGACTCTGGATATATTATGAATTCTAGTTCTCAAGGTGTTAAAGTAAGAAGAGGATGCCATAATTCAAATGAAGTATGTCTTTCACATTATACACCACTAAAAAATAATAAAAATTATATTTCTTGTTTTAAAATATATATTCCATTACTTACTACATTTGTAATTGATGAAGATATAAGTAAAAAATTTAAAATGTTTAAGCCAAAATTAGTTACAACAGATGCAATATTTAAAAATAAATGTTCTAGTAAAGTTACTAATATATATGATGAGTATCGTACGAAAAATAATATACCTTTAGAGTATATAAAAGGTTTGAGTATACCTTATAAGGGACTTGTATCAGATCCTTTCTTATTTTATCTATTTTCAACTGAAGATGCATTAGTTGCTTATTATAATGGATATATACCAAGTGATATGGCTGATGTTATATATGAGGAAGGGTGCAATTCAAAACAGGAAAGTAATCGTAGAAATTATATGGATGATTATATTGAAAGAATTGATTCTATAGCAAAATCAAGTGAATTTAAACTACCAATTTTTTATTATGAAGATAATAGATTAGTCTTGAGGTAATTATGATATATATAAATTATTTAAATAAAGAGAAATTAAAAAAAGATATTTCATTTGTAATTACTGATTTTGATAGAACAATAACTTATTATAATAGTCCTACAACTTGGTCATTATTTTCTAAAAGCAATCTTGTAAATCCATTATTTAAAAAAGAAACTGATAAATTATATGAGTATTATAGAAAAATAGAAATTAATAATGAATTATCATTTGATACAAAATCATTTTATATGCAAGAATGGGCTATAAAACAGTTATGCTTATTTAAAAAATCTGGAATAGATGAACAATTATTTTATAAAATAATAGATTCATCTGATAAATTTAAATTAAGAGCTGATTTTATACCATTTGTAAAACGATTAAATGAACTAGGAATTAAAATTTATATTGTAAGTGGTGGAATATATGATGTAATAAAATATGTTTTAGAAAAAAATAACATATTATTAGATAATATAACAATTGTTTCAAATCACATTAATTTTGATAATAGAACTGTTAATATTAGTGGAAATATTATACATAGTTTTAATAAGGGTGATATTACTCTTCCTATTAAACAAAGTGAATTAGGTCTACTTTTTGGAGATTTAGTATCAGATAAAGAAATTGGAAAAAAATATAATACAATAGACGTAGTATTTTCACCAAATGGAAATACTATAGAAAACAAAAATAATTTTGATATAACTTTAACAGGGGGTTCATCTTTTAGCAATGTTGGAAAAATATTTATAAAAAAATATGAAAAGAGGTGCTGATGAAACCAATAATAGGAGTTGTTTCACGTCCAAGTATTACGCTTAAAAAAAATAAATGTCATACAATTGATGAGAATATAAAAAACGCCATAATTCATTGTGGAGGAATACCAATAGTTATTATTCCACCACAAGAATATAATTTTTATGATATATCTCCAAAAGATTTACCAAAATTAACTGAAGAAAATAAAGAAGATATTGATAGAATACTTAAATTATGTGATGGAATCTTATTTCCTGGTGGAAATAAGATTTATGAATATGATTATTACATATGCGATTACGCGAAACAAAAAAATATTCCCGTTTTAGGCATTTGTGCTGGAATGCAATTACTTGCAAGAAGTGGTAGTAACAATTATAATGAAAAAATAGATAAAGATAATCATAATTTAGATGATAATTTAACTCATAAGATTACAATAAAAAAAGATACCTTACTTCATAAAATATTAAATATTGATGAATTATATGTAAATAGTTATCATCATTATAAAATTCACGATGAAGGTATTAATGTAGCAAGTGCTACTAGTGATGATGGCGTAATTGAAGCCGTTGAAAATTCAAACTATCGATTTTATTTAGGTCTACAATGGCATCCAGAAAAATTAATGGATGAATATAATGAAAAAATTATAACTTACTTTATTAATGAATCAAAGAAATAAGTCTAACTTATTTTTTCTAAAACAAAAAGGGTGATTAAATCAACCCTTTTATTATTTTACTTTTTATTACTATCACTTGTAGAATTCATTCTTTTACATTCAGCACCTAAAGACACGTATTGTTTTTCTATTGAATCAAGTGTTAATTCTTCAATTTTTTCATTTGTATTACTTGAATTGTCTTCTACAAATCTTTTTAAATCAAATTCTGAATAATCTATTGTAACTTCTGATGTAACTTTATTTTTTTCTTTTTCTACATTGTAATCATATCCACTATATGCTGAAGCAGAACTATGATTTTGAGTTAAGTATGTTTCAAATTCATCTAATTTATCTTTATCAGTAGAAGAAATTATTTCCTTAGAAATTACTTTTGTTACTTTACCATCTTTATCAGCAAATACAACGTATTTAGAACCTAATGTATAATTTAATTCTGTGTAATCATAATCCGTTGTACATACCAAGCTTGCTCCATCATCATCTATATCAATAGTACTTGAAATATTTTTTTCTAATTCTTCATTACTATTTGACTCACATCCTGATAATAATATACAAAATACTGATAAAATAATTGATATTTTTATTTTATTCATATAATCATCCTCTCGAATATATTATATCATATATTAAATATAAAAATAAACAATAAACGTTATTTAAATAACACGCATCTACAAGTATATATTATAACAAAAATTTCTATTTAAAAAATGTTTAATATGTGATAAAATTAATTATGATGGATGGTTTGATAGAATGTTAGAACGTTTTGAATTATTAGTTGGCGATAAAATAGAAAAGGTTAAAAACAAACATATTCTTATTTTAGGCCTTGGCGGTGTTGGGGGATATGCCTGTGAAACTATATGTAGATGTGGAATATCTCAATTAACTATAGTAGATTCAGATAAAATAGATGAAAGTAATTTAAACAGGCAATTAATAGCAACTATCGATACAATTGGAATGTATAAAACAGATGCATATGAAAAACGGTTAAAAAGTATTAATCCTAATATAAAAATAAATAAAATAACTGATTATATAACTGAAGATAAAATTCCACAAATAATACCATCTGATATTGACTACGTAGTAGATTGCTGCGATAGTATAAAAACAAAAGAGGCTCTAATTAGCTATTGTACTAATAATAATATAAAATTCATCAGTGTAATGGGAACTGGAAATAAACTTCATCCAGAAAAATTAAAGATTATGAAATTAAAAGATACTAGTTATGATCCTATTGCAAAAAAATTAAGAAAATATGTTAAAGATAAAAAAATATCAAAAGATATATATGTAGTTTGTAGTACTGAAGAGAAGATAGTTAGTAATACAAGTGTTATTCCTTCTAACTCATTTGTTCCATCTGTTGCTGGAATATTATGTACAAGCTATATTATTAATGATATTTTAAACGGGGATTTATGAAAAAAATATTAGAAGATATAAAAAAATTTAAAGGAAATGTTTTGTGCATTGGAGTAAATGAATCAAAAATTTTAAATGAGTTAAATAAAAATAAAAAAATAAATCTTTATGAATTAAAAAGGAAATACAATAGAAAATTATTTTCAAAAAAGAAAAAATTTAAAATTAGTAATGATAAAACAGTAAGTATAAAAAAATTTCGTTCTATATTTAAAAAGAAATCAATCGAGTATGTTATAATAGATTTAAATAATATATTTGACTATTTTAAGTTCATTGTTAGTAACAGTATATATATATGCAATAAAAGAATATATATATATGGTGATACTAAATACTTTGATTCAGAATTGTTATCGTCAAAATTTAAAAGGTATACAGATTGTATTGAAACTATTAAAGTCGATGATACAGCCTATTTAATAATTGTAGATTGTAAAAATACAAAGTTTAGTTTTATAAAAGAAAAATTTTATTTAATCATTGATACATTACAAAATATAGGTGATTTTATTTCATTTTTTTTAGCAAGTTAGGATGATGTTATGAAAATACTTATTAGTGATATGAATAATTCAATTAATTTTAACGATCCAGAATTAAAAAATCTAATTAACAACTTTGTAAATAGTGGAAACAAGTTTATAATTGCTACAGATAAAGCAGTAAATTATGTTGCAGATGTTTTAGCACTTACAGACTTAGAAGTTGATTATTATATATGTAATGATGGTGCTGCAATTTTCGATAGATATTTTAATGTTGTTTATCGAAAAGATATAAAGTCGAAATTAGTAAGACCATTATTAGATATGCTTGAAGATGATAATAATATAATTGAATCATTTATTGACACTAGTCATGGGTTTGTTAAGGATATAACTAAATGTGCAAATGGTATTATTGCTCATTGTTATGATTCATTAAAAGCTGAATTATTGCTTAATAAGATTATGTTAAAATATCCAGAAATTCATGGATATTTAAATTATAATTGGATAAATATAATAGATAGAGAAGTAAATAAGAGTACTGCTATAGACTATTTAAAAGAAAATTATCGCCTTGGTAATAGTGAAATTTATGTATATGGTAATTCTAAAGATGACATAGAATTAGTGCAAAAATATAATAGCTTTGCCTCTAAAGATTGTTGTGAAGATATAAAAAAATATTTAAAAGAACAAGTAGATGGATTACAACAGGTACTTGAATTAATAACTAAAGATTCTAAATTAGATGATTATGATATATTTGAAACTATATATTAACGATATATAGTTTTTTTGACATAATTTTCATATAATTTATTATATAAATAATATGGTGATTATATGGCAAAACGATTTAAATCTAAAAGAAAATTAAGACATAATATTATTGTTAAATATATATTTTTAATAATATTGTGTTATTTAATTATCAAATTGTGTTTATTTCTTACTTTTAAAATACCTATTTTAAAGTTTGTTTTTAAGCATAATAAATTAGAAGAATACAAAAACTATATTGTTGATTCAACAATAAATAACCCACAGTATATGTTGCCGTATTTTGAAGAAAATAATATTAAGTCTAATAGTAACGATATTCAAGCATTTTACATAAAAAATGAAATAAAAAAGCCAACAATATATATATATAATACTCATCAAAAGGAAGCATATAGTAATGGAATGACTGTATTAGATGCTGCATATGTAATGGAAGAAAAACTAAAAAATAATAACATTGATGTAATTGTTGAGAAAAGAGATATAACAGAATTTATGAGGACTAACAATATAAGTTATTCATATAGTTATTATGCAAGTAAATTTTATGTTCAAGATGCTCTTGAAAAAAATAACTTAGATTTATTAATTGATTTACATAGGGATGCAACAAACAAAGAAGCATCTACTATACAAATAAATGGAGTAAACTATGCTAAAATATTATTTGTAATTGGTGGTGAAAACGAAAATTATAAGGAAAATTATGAATTAACAAATAAAATAAACAATATCATAAATAATAAATATAAAGATTTAAGTAGGGGAATAATTATAAAAACAGGTAAAAATGTAAATGGGATATATAATCAAAACTTATCAAATAAGATTATACTTTTAGAACTAGGTTGTAATAATTCTACGTTTGAAGAAGTACAAAATACTATAAATTTAATATCACCATTAATAGGAGAATATTTATATGAAACCAGATAAAATATTTAAATTTGTATTTTTCTTATTATTACTTATTTACTTAACACTGTATTTTACTGGCATTGCTGGATATTATGAATATAAAAATTATAAAAAAATGACTTTAACAAATGAACAGATAGAAAAATTTGAAGAAGATGTCAAAAGTGGTAAAGAAGTTAATGTAGAAGACTATATAACAAAAGAAAAAAAAGATTATAATAATAAAATATCTGATGCCGGCAAAAAAGTATCTTTTACAATAAGCAATACACTTAGTAAATTACTAACTTCTACATTTAAACATATATCAAAATTTATTACAGAATAATGTATACAAAGAAAAAAAATTATGGTAAAATAAAATTATTCTGGGGGATATTGTTATGGAAAATGATATATTAAATATTGCTGTTAGTGGCGATGAAAAGAATAAAAATGAGATTGTATATAATAATGTAGTAGATGCTATGGATAAGCTAAATATGAGTAAAAATGATCAAATAGATTATTTAAAAACTAAACTTACTACGTTAGAAACTGAATATCAAAATAATATTGTTATTTTGGTTACATTAGTTTTATCTGTTGCACTAATCTGTATAGGAATATATTTACTAATAAATAACGATTATGCATTGGGAATTATATTTATTACTATTGGCTTTTTAATTACTGTTTACAAATTAATTAGTACATTAATAAAAGACCGTAAAATAAGAAATAAAAAATTTATGGAATTAGAAAGTATAAGAAATAGTTTGAATTCTATTTTAAAATGAGAGCCTAAGCTCTCATTTTATGTGTGTGCTAATTCCATAATTATTCCTTTTTTAAACTTATTGTGATAAAATGTATTCAGGTGATTATTATGGATAAAATTACACGTAGTGAATTAAGAAAGAAAATTATGACAATTTTATACCAAATCAATGTATATAACAACAATAAAATAGAATATAAAGTAGATGATGTCATAAAAGAAGTATTAGATATAGATAATGAATTTGTAAAAGATGCTGTATATGGGGTTTTAACTAATATAAATAAAATAGATGACAAAGCAAATCAGTATCTAAATAAATGGACAATAGATAGACTAGGCTACACTGATCAAGCAATTATCAGATTGGGAATATACGAATTACTTTATACTGATACTCCTGATATAGTTGCAATAAATGAAGCAGTAGATTTAGCTAAACTATATAGTGATGATGACGTTAGAAAAATGATTAATGGTGTTTTAGATAAAGTATACCATGAAAAGGTGGATAATGAATAATAGTAAGTATCTTACAGTATCCGTTATAAATAGATATTTAAAAGATCAGTTTGATAGAAATGAACACTTAAGAGTTGTTTATCTTAAAGGTGAAATTTCAAATTTTAAAAGTCATACTACTGGTCATTTATATTTTTCACTTAAAGATGAAAATAGTAGAATAAATGCTATTATGTTTAATAGTTATGCTAAAAAAATTAATTTTGTACCAAAAGATGGTAGTAAGGTTTTAGTAATTGGGAGAATAAGTGTATACGAATCAACAGGTAGTTATCAAATTTACGTTGAAGATATGCAAGAAGACGGAGTTGGAAATTTATACTTAGCATACGAAAAATTAAAAAAAGATTTAGAAAAAGAAGGACTATTCGATAAAAAATATAAAAAAGATATACCTAAATATCCTGAGGTTATAGGAATAGTAACTGCTGCAACTGGTGCTGCAATAAAAGATATATTATCAACTATTAAAAGAAGATATCCCATATGTAAAACAATATTATTTCCTTGTTTAGTTCAAGGAGAATATGCAGCAGATGATATTGTAAAGAAGATAAATATGGCACAAAATTATGATTTGGATGTATTAATAGTAGGTCGAGGTGGAGGCTCTATTGAAGATTTATGGCCTTTTAATGAAGAGAAAGTTGCTAGAGCAATATTTGCATCTGATATACCAATAATAAGTGCTGTTGGACATGAAATTGACTTTACTATAGCAGATTTTGTAGCAGATTTAAGAGCTCCAACTCCAACAGGTGCAGCAGAACTTGCAGTACCAAATTTAAGTGATTTAAAAACATATATAGAACAATTAAATATAAGATTTAAAGAAAGTATAAATAAAATAATAAATTATAAAAAATTAATATTAGAATCATTTAAAAGCTCTTATGTAATAAAAAGTCCAATGATAATGTATGAAAATAAAAAACAAAAAATAGATATTATACGTGAAAAAATAACTAATAATATTTTATCTAGTTTAGATATGTACAATCAACAATTAAGCTATATAAAAAGCAATCGAATTTTAAAAAATCCAACTATAATTTTTAATGAAAAAAAGAATGAATTAAATGTTTTAATCGAAAAATTAGATTTAGTTAGTCCATTAAAAATTTTAGGAAGGGGATATAGTATTACATCTAATAGTAATGGAATCATAAAAACAATAAAAAATACTAAAATTGATGATTGTATAAATATAAAAATACAAGATGGAACATTAAATGCTAAAGTAATCGAAATAAAAAAGGAGAATTAATATGAGTAAATCAAGTAAAGATGCTAAATTTGAAGATAAGATTAAAGAACTTGAAACAATAATAAATGAACTAGAATCTGGAAATACTGATTTAGAATCATCGATAGATAAGTATACAAAGGCAATGAAATTAGTAAAAGAATGCGATGAACAATTAAAATCAATAGAAGAACAAGTAAATAAAATTGTTTCTGAAAATGGAGAGTTAGAAGACTTTACAATTGAAGAATAAAGATTGCTTTTCTCTTAATTTGCACATATATATATGTAAATTAAGAGAATTTTTTTTGTAAATATAATGCTTTAGAAAAATATAAATAATTAATAAATATAATGCTTTTTTTTACGTAGAAATTATAATAATATAATGGATAATAATGATTGACAAAGGTTACATATTATGATATTATTTTTATAGCAAAATAGGAGGAGATTTGCAATATGAAGAAAAAATTCAATATGAAATATGTCTTTAGCATAATGCTTGCAATAGTCGTTTTGCTTGGATTTGGTCCAAAAGTAAATGCTGATAATTATCCAGATAAAATTACATTTACTTTATCAAAAAAACTAGATAATTATTCGGGTGTTTTGTTAAAGAAAAAAGGTTCTATTGGTTCATATGGAACAACATATAAAAAAGCAAAATTTGACAATAATACTGAAGTATACGCATTTTGCTTTAACCATGAACTTAATGCACCAAATGTTGGTACTGTACTAAAAAGGACAGAGTTATCAGCAATTGAACAACAAAGAAAAAATGCTTTTATTTACATCCTTGAAAATGGATTAGGCGGTAATTGGAGTTTAGGTGGTAATTTTACTGAAGAAGAAAAATATTATATAACTCAATTAGCAATTTGGGGTGTACAAAATAATGATGGTGGTGGAGTTGACTTAGATGCGGTTCCAGCACAAACTGATCAAAAACGTATTAATATACTTGATGCTGCAAAAAGATTACGTGATGCTGCAATGGCACATAACACAGTTGCGCCTAACTCACTTAGTGTAACTACTACAAAAACTCAGTTGAGCCCAACAGCAGATAAAAAATACTATAGAACTGCTGATATAAGTGTAACAGGAAATGGATTTAAAAATTATAAAATAACTTTAACAAATGCCCCAACAGGAACAGAGATTGTTGAATCAAATACATCCAATGTTAAAAAATCAGGAGATTCATTAGCTGCTGGTAAGAAATTCTATGTTAGAGTGCCAACTGATAAAACAAGTTCAAGTTTAAACTTAAAGGTTACTGTATCAGTTACTGCATCATCTAAGGATTTAGTAAAATATAAAGATTCAAATGCTAATAAGCAAGATATTGGTGTTCCTTTTACTAAACCAGAGGCATTATCAAAGGCTTTAACTTTTACAGCCGCTCCAACAGGTTCATTACAAGTAAAAAAAGTTGAAGTTTTGGCTGATGGAACAGAAAAATCTTTAAAAGATGTTAAAATTACAGTATTAAATTCTGATAAAAAGACAGTATTAACTTGGACAACTACAGCAGATGCAGATAATACTAAAAAAATTGATAACTTACCAGTTGGAACATATACTGTTGTTGAAGAGTCAGCTCCAGAAGGTTACACAAAATCAAATAATGTAACTGTTAAAGTTGAGCCTCTTAAAACAGTAACTGTAACATTAAAAAATGTCAAAGATAGACAACCAGTTTATATAAGTAAGCAAGATGCTACAACAGGTGCTGAATTACCAGGTGCTAAATTAATACTTAAAAATGCATTAGGTAAAACAATAGAAGAATGGGTTTCAACAACAGAACCACATTTAATTAGCACTCAACTTACTCCAGGTAAGTACATTCTAACTGAAATAGCAGCACCAGAAGGATATCAAAAAACTGAAGAAACAGTATCATTCATGGTAAATGAATATGGTAATGTAGATACTAAAGTTGTTATGAAAAACACACCAAAAACTAGTGTTAAAATTAGTAAACAAGATATAACTACAGGTAAAGAATTACCAGGTGCAAAATTAACTGTTAAAAATAGTAAAGGAGAAGTTGTAGACGAATGGGTATCTACTACAGAACCACATTATTTACCAGATAATTTACCAGCTGGAGATTACAAATTAATAGAGGTAACTTCTCCAGAAGGATATGGATTAAGTGAAGAAGTAATTGATTTTACAATTACAAGTGATGGAGTTGAGAAGACAATTACAATGACTAATTCTCAAGTTCCAGTAACAGCAGATATGCCAGTAGTTACAATAGTTGCAATACTAATTGTTACATCATTAATTGCAGGTGTTGGTATATTCAAACTAAATAAACAAGAATCATAAAAAATGTAGGAAAAATTCTACATTTTTTTAATTTGACAAAAAACTTCATAAGTGATATTATAGCACCCTGTAAGGGGGAAGTTTATATGAAAAAATTTTTAATGGCTATATTTGTAGGAATTATTTCTATAATTGGTATTATAAACGTTAATGCTGTTGATCAAACTATTATCTTTCACAATTCTACTTTAAAAAATGTAAACAAAATTTATAATGCAGGTACAACTTATAAGGAAGTTACAACATCTGAAGGTGTTAAAATTGCATATTGTTTCAATAAGAAATTGCAAGCACCACCTACAGGTTCAAAATTAGTTGCAACAAATAACGATATATTACCAAATGCAGTAAAAACAAATCAATATATATATATTCTTGATAATGGATACGGTGGTTCATGGAATGAAAATGTTATTGGAAAAGGTAACTATTCAAATCATGAAAAATATTATATTACACAATTAGCACTTTGGATGGCTCAAGGTGAGTTAAGTCCTGAGACTATTAAATCAAGTGGTAAATTAGGAACTGCTGCTTATAATTTATATAATGCTGCAGTAAAAAATAGTTCATTAATCGCATATGAACCAGAAATAAACTTAACTGGTAAACTAAATATGACATTAAAAGATGATTCATATTTAAGTGATGTTATTACACTAAATGTAAGTGGTAATGATAATGCAGATGTAAAATTAGTTAATGCTCCAGCTGGAAGTTATATTGTGGTTAATGGAGAAAATAAAGGAAACTCTGTTACTTTAAATAATGGAACAAAATTTCAAGTTTCAATACCAAAAAATAAAGTGTTAAATACATTGAACTTTAAAGTTAATGTAACTACTACAGCAACTAGAAAGAAAATCCAAATATATAAATATAATCAAAGTAATGAATATCAAAATATTGGATTAATATTTAAAGATAACTATACAGCTAAAAAAGAAATAACTGGTCAAATAGTTCCAACAGGAACACTTATAATAGAAAAAGTTGAATTAATTAATGGAAAAGATGTAGATTTAAAAGGTGCTACATTAGTATTAAAAGATGAAAACGGTAATCAAATTGCTAAATGGAATACAACAGATGAAAATCCTAAGAAATTTACAAATTTAAAAATTGGTTCAAAATATACTATTTCAGAAGAAAAAGCACCAGAAGGATACAAGAAAATTTCAGATTTAAATGTTCAAATTTCATCTTCTGCAGTACGTTTAGTTAAAGTTAGAAATACTAAATATAACAAAGTATACATAAGTAAACAGGATATAACTAATAAACAAGAATTACCAGGTGCTAAATTAATCGTAAAAGATTCACTTGGAAATACTATCGATGAATGGGTATCAACAGATACACCACATTACATTAATAAAGAGTTACTTCCTGGTACATATTATTTAACTGAAATACAAGCACCAGAAGGATATGCTTTATCAACTGAAAAAATAAGTTTCACTGTTAATGCAGATGGTAAAGTAGATAAAGATGTTGTTATGTACAACACACCAGTTAAAGGAATTAAAATTAGTAAACAAGATGTTACTACATCAAAAGAATTACCAGGAGCTACATTAGTATTAAAAGATTCTGAAGGTAAGGTTATAGATGAGTGGGTATCTACTACAGAACCACATTATATTGCCAACTTAAAAGAAGGTACATATACTTTAATAGAAACAAAATCTCCAAAAGGATATGGATTAAGTGATGAAGTAATTACTTTCGAAATAAAATATGATGGAAAGCCAACAGAAACAGTTGTAATGTATAACTCACAAATTCCAGATACACAAGATATCAATGTAAAATTAGTTGTATTTGGATTAATAAGTGCTATTGGATTAGGAACATTTGGTTTTATGAAATTTTCTAAACAAGCATAACTATAATAAAGGAATGTTTTGATTAAAGACATTCTTTTTTTGTTAATAAACAACTTCATATTAATTTAGTCTCTTTTTTTTCTTAAATATTTATGATAAAATAAATATAGTAGGTGATTGGCCATATGAAAAAAGCAATAGTGTATCAAAATGAAGAATGTATTATAATTAAATCTATTTCAATAAATAATTCAAATTATGCTTTTTTTGTTGCAGTAAATAGTAAAAAAGTAATATATTTAAAAGAACATTTTGCACGTGGAGAGTCAACATTTGTTTCTTTAGATAAACTTGTTAAAATATTTCCACAATATCAAACGGCATCAACTTTTAATTTGAAGATTATTTTAGACACATTTGTAAATACTATTAATTATAAGATATCTACAGGAACAATAAGTGAATCTGATGAATTGTTAGAAATAATTTACCAATTTGAAAAATTTATGCAAGATCCATATATAGTACAAATGACAAGGGAAAATGTTACTGAAATTTTCTCAAAACAAGCAATGTTTGAGGTAACTAATGCAATAAAAAAACTTGATGGTAAATATAAAAAAACAGTATTAGCTGACCTAATTAAAAATCAAACTGAGACAAGTAATGATGTATTTTTATCTCAAAACTGGTTAGATGATGTTAGTAACAAAGATCTTGTTTATAAAAGTATTGAAAAATCTAATAAAGCACATAGAAGATCTCCAATTGACTTCTTATTTAATAATAAAATTTTAAATATATATATGATTTCAATTATAATAGCAATTGTTGCATTTATTAGTTGTGCAGATATGTTTATAACATGGAAAAGTACTGGTTCAACATCAGAAGAAGAAATTGATTTATTAAGAGAAGAAGCAGTAATAACTGAAGGTGAAATTAATATCGATGAAAATGCAGTAATAGATTCGAATTTAACATCAAATGCTCCTACGAGCAATGGATCAAATAAAACATCTAATACATCTAATACATCTAATAAATCTAATAAAACCTCAAATACTACACCAAATAGGAAATATGGTAATGATTACTATAATGATATTACAACATTAAAAGCAGACTTTACTTACTTAAAAAAGAGAAACAGTGATACTGTAGCATATATTAAAGTACAAAATACGCAAGTAAGTTATCCAGTTGTACAAACAACTGATAATTCTTATTATTTAAATCATTCTTTTGACAAAAAGCAAAATGTTGCTGGATGGATATATGGTGATTATAGATCAAATTTTACTAATTTTAAACGTAATACTGTTATATATGGTCATGGAAGAACCGATCAAGTTATGTTTGGAAGTTTGGAAAAAACACTAGAGCCATCTTGGTATAAAAACAAAAATAACCAGTATATACAATTAGATACACCATCAGCATCTACAGTATGGAGGATAGTATCAATATATACCATAAAAGCAGAAGCATACTATTTAACTCATAATTTTGAAAATAATTCTTTATATCAAAAATGGATTGATACAATGTTAAAACGTAGTAAATATGATTTTGGATATAAAGCAACAACAAATGATAAATTTTTAACATTATCAACATGTAAAGATTATAAAGGAAACCGTATTGTAGTTCAAGCTGTACTAGTAAAAACTGAGAAAAAATAAGAGATTACTCTTATTTTTTGTATAAAAAAAATCCTTAAAATCATAATATTAATGTAACCTATAAAGGAGAATTATGATGAAAAAAATTATAATTGTATTGCTTCTTTTAATAATTCCAACTTATACTTATGCATATTCAGACTACATAGTAGCAAGTGGTGAAAATATTGGTATAAAATTAAAATCAAAAGGTATTATTGTTATGGGAAGATATGATGATACAAATCCTAGTTTAGAAAAAGGTGATGTTATTGTATCTATTAATAATAATGATAATATCAATATAAATAGTTTTACAAATTATATTTCTAATAATAGTAATAATACTATTGAAATAGGTTACATTAGAAATGGAAAACTAAAAAATGGGACATTAAAAATTAATTCAGGTAAAACAGGTTTATATTTAAAAGACACAATAGCAGGAATTGGTACTTTAACGTTTATTGATCCAAAGACAAAAATATATGGTGCATTAGGACATGAAATAATTGATTCTATAAGTGGATTAATTGTTGATAGTGACAGTGGAGATATACTTGAATCAAAAGTATTAGACATAAAAAGAAGTGATTTTGGAAATCCTGGAGAAAAGAATGCTACTATAGATAGCGATAATGCGTTAGGAGATATAGATGCAAATACAAATAAGGGATTATTTGGGGATTTTACAAGTAATATTGATGATAAAAAATTATATAAAGTAGCATCCATTAATGATATTAAACTAGGAAAAGCATACATGCTAACAGAATTACAAGACAATAAAGTAGGTAAATACACTATCGAAATTACAAAGATTAATAAACATGGAAATATCAAAAATATTATTTTTAAGGTTACCGATGAAAAGTTACTTGAAGTTGGAGGAATTGTACAAGGTATGAGTGGTTCTCCAATAATTCAGGATGATTATATTGTTGGAGCAGTAACACATGTCGTATTAGATAATCCTAAAAAAGGATACGGAATACTGATAACCAATATGCTAGAAGAAGCAGAAAAAAAAGATGAACAATAAATCATCTTTTTTATATATTAGGAAAGTTCTTGGTAAAGGAAAAAATAAAAAAAATAAATCATGGCATGCAAAAAAGAATC
>CANPVU010000023.1 GCA_947581765.1 uncultured Bacilli bacterium | reverse complement strand
ATTTAGAAATCTCGTGTCTTTTTGTTATGCATATAATATCACAAAATTTTATTCTTGACAAATCTTAGAATGTCAAAAAAAATAGAGTTTACCAACCCCATCTTCTTACAGTATAAGTCACATTTTTGCTTCCTGCTTGACGTATTTCAGAATCATTTTGATTAGAATATGCTAAATCCATCCATACTACACCATTTTTTATCGCTTGTCTCATTGAACCACCTGTATCTAATACAATAGCATTAAAAACAGGAAATTTTCCATTATCTATTGTAACTATTGTTCCACATGGAAATGCACTAAGCGCTGCTGCTACTATACGTACTTTACCATATTCACTATCTACATAATATTGTCCATCTTTTATTAAACTAAATTTTTTACCCTTTGCCATACATGCAACATAACCGTTACTTGAACAACCTGGACAATATGGTGTATATGCAGTTAATCTACCCGAATATTTAGTTATTTTTGCTGTTCCAACCTCTACAACTCTATTAACAGCTTCTTTAAACAACTTAGTTTCTCCATTTTGATATTTATATAATAATCCATATTCACCATTTTTTAATACAACTGGTTTTGAATCTGAAGGTTTATCCTTGTTATAAACATACTCTGTTTTATAATCAACAATTACATTTACTACTGTTGCATTCTTTGTATAATTAAGATTATCTATATCTACTTCTTCTTCATATGAACCTATACGAAAAAGTGATACTATCATCACTATTAAAACTGATATCCATTTTCCCAAAAGCTGTAGCAAATATATATCCATATATCCACCTCTTTTAGCTTACAAACTAGGATAATTTTATCATATACTATATATTTAAGTCAAATTGCTTAATAGCGTTTTTAGTTGTTTTTTCAATAACTTCTTCATAACTTATATTTTTTATTTGTGCTATTTTTTGTGCAACAAATTTTATATTATTTGGAATATTAGTAGTTCCTCTATATGGTTCTGGCGATAAATATGGACTATCTGTTTCTAATACTAAATTATCAATAGGTATATCTTTAACAACTTCTACTAACTTTTTTGAATTTTTAAAAGTTACAACACCACCTATTCCAAGCATTACATTCATTTTTATAAATTCTTTTGCCATATCTAAACTAGAAGAATAACAATGTAGTACAACTTTCAAATTTTTATAATCTTTTAATATATCGTATGTATCTTTAATTGCATCTCTACTATGAATAACAACAGTCTTATTATTTTTTGAAGCAATATCTAACATTTTTCTAAATACTTCTTTTTGTTTTTCTTTATTAGAATCATCCCAATGATAATCAAGACCTATTTCACCTATTCCTACTATTTTAGGATTGTCTATATTATCTTCAATAATTTTGATACTATTATTCGTCATATTAGAAACTTCTTCAGGTTGTATACCAATTACTCCATATACTTTGTCATATTTATTAACAAGTTCAATAACTTCTAAATTACTTTTATCATCTACTCCTGCAACAATCATGTATACATCACTACTAGTAATTATTTCATCAATATTACTATAGTATTCCTTAAATATATGACAATGTGTATCAATCATAAAATCACTTCATTCTAATTAATTTAAACATAAAAACTGCTAAACAAATAGCATACAAAAGATCTATTTTTTGAAAACTTAAAACAAAACTACATATTAATAAAAATAATAATACTGCCATTGAAAACATAACTACTATCTGCCCATATGTATCTTTTGTTATCATAAATTTCCTCCCACGAGATTTAGTATAACATACTATTTCTTAAATTAAGTAATAAATATATCGACAAATTGTGTTATTTTACATCATTTTACAAAAAAGAACGACAATGTTCGTCGTCTTAATTATCTTTTTTTAATAAATTCTTCAATGCTTCTTCCTTATCAATACGTGCAAACAATGGTTCTGGAGTATTTAATTTTGTACCACTAATAGTACCATTAAAATCATGTACACTATCTAAAGTATTATTATTAGAATTTATTTGTTTAAAAATATTTTTTGATGCATCAGGTAAGAATGGTGATAAAAATATAGCACCAATTCTTATTGCCTCAAGTAAATTGTACATAACAGTTTTTAATCTATCAATATTATTTTCCTTAAATAAAATCCATGGAGTTGTTTCATCAATATACTTATTACTTCTTCTAAAAATATCAATTACATTATCAAGTGCTAAAGCAATATGAAGATTATCCATATTATTATTTATACCATTTATATACTCTTCAATATCAGATTTTAACTGTAAATCAATATCAGCAGTAGTACCAATATCAGGTACTTGTCCATTAAAATACTTGTTTACCATTGATATAGTTCTATTAACTAAATTTCCTAAAGTATTAGCTAAATCAGAATTATAACGATCTATTAATAATTCATATGTTAAATTTCCATCATTCATATAAGATATTTCATGAAGTAAATAATATCTAACAGCATCTGTACCAAATTTATCAGCTAGTTCATCAGCATATACTATATTTCCAAGACTCTTACTCATTTTTACATCATTTGTAAGTAACCATGGATGACCTAATACTTGTTTTGGTAAATCTATTCCTAATGACCATAGGAAACATGGCCAATATACTGTATGAAATCTAGTTATATCTTTTCCTACCACATGTAAATCACATGGCCATATATCATTAAATTTGCTATCACAATTATATGGATCATATCCAATATTAGTTATATAGTTTGTTAATGCATCTAGCCATACATAAACTATATGCTTATCATCAAATGTAACAGGTATTCCCCAAGTAAAGCTTGTTCTTGATACACATAAATCTTGTAAGCCAGGTTCAATAAAATTTTTTATCATTTCATTTCTTCTTGCCTCTGGTTGAATAAATTCTGGATGCTCATTTATATACTGTATTAATTTATCTTGATATTTACTTAATTTAAAGAAATATGCTTCTTCAGTTGCCTCTTTTACTTCTCTACCACAGTCTGGACACATACCATCTACTAACTGTGATTCTGTCCAAAATGATTCACAAGGAGTACAATACAACCCCTTGTATTCTCCTTTATATATATCACCTTTGTCATACATATATTTAAAAATATTTTGAACAGCCTTTTCATGTATAGGATCAGTTGTTCTAACAAATTTATCATAACTTGTATTCATCTTATCCCAAACACTTTTAATTATATTTGCATACTTATCTACATATTCTTTTGGAGTAATGTTATTTTCCTTTGCTTTTAATTCTATTTTTTCACCATGTTCATCTGAACCTGTCTGAAAATATACATCATATCCTTGTAATCTTTTATATCTAGCTATAGCATCAGCAAGTACTACATCATATGTATTACCTATATGTGGTTTACCAGATGTATAAGCAATAGCTGTAGTTATGTAATATTTTTTCTTATCCATTTAATATCACCTATTTATCCGTTTTCCTTTCTTTTTTTACTGGATCATCATCATCTGTTATTAAATATTTCATAAACATACCTTGAATCATACCTTGACCCTTCTTAACATTATATGGTTCTTCCCCTTCGTTTTGAATTCTAATCCACATATGTCCTTCATTATCACTATTATTATAATAGTCTGAATCTATTACACCCATTTGGTTACACATTCTTACATTATATTTAAAACCCATACTGCTTCTACAAACTAAAATAAGCACTTCATCTTCTTCAAATTGAGCTTTAATACCTGTTGGTATTTTTTTTATTTCACCTGGCATTAATGTATAATCATAAAGTGCAAAAAAATCATATGCTGCTGCTTTTTTAGACATTCTCCTAGGTAAGGAATATTCATTGTATAATTCTATATCATCACATACATCTTTTTTAAATTGTTCAAAACTTATTTTTTCAAATTTTCTCATAATCATCCTCCCCAAAAAAAAAGCGGCTCATCCATCCAAAGGACGAAAAACCGTGGTACCACCTTTATTCATAATTAAAAAATTATCTTAATACTTTAACGCAGTAAACGTCTTAACATTATCCTTTAAGAGGCTCCAGAGCCATTCGAAATATTTCATGATATCTGCTCTCACCTAATCAGACTCTCTTAAATCAATTCATATTTTTCTTTCCTTCATCGCTTTTCTGTTGTTAATTATAGCATATCATCCATTATTCTTCAAGGTATTTAGAAAAAAATTTAGAAACAATACGAACAATTTTTAAATCAGTTTCATCAACACTTTTATCCAATCTATATAAACATATTATTCCTATTTCTTCACTATTTGCAACTATTGTTTCATTAATATAACTACATGTTATAACATCATTATCTATTATTTTTAAATCTTTTTGGTAAGCCTCAAAAAGCGATTCTCTTCTTCTTATGGATTTATAAAGATCATTACTTATTGTTTTATCAATATATTTATCTTTATAAATTCCAGAATATGCTACTATTTTATCTCGTTCTGCTATTAATACTTCTGCATTTAAAAATGAATTCAATATATCAGCAAGTTCTTGAGACAATTCTTTTAATCGACCTAACTTAGAATACTTTCTAATATAAAAACTATCTTTGCACAATAAAAACTCTAAATAATCATTTTCCTTTATATTATATCTTTCTCTTATTTCTTTTGGTATAACTAAACGTCCTAAACCGTCTATTTTTCTAGTTAAGCCACTTTCTATCATATAATCACCTTCATAATTATTTTGAACACCAATAAACCTTTTATACTTTAAAAATACTAAATTGTGTGTTATAATTATTTAATCTTAAAGTTATTTAACTTTATCAGAATTTATGAATGTTTTATCATAACTAGTAGTTATATACTACAGTAAGAAGGAGTGTGTTTATGAAGGCAACATTTGTAATAGGACACAAAAATCCAGACACGGATTCTGTATGTAGTGCTATAGCATTATCAAATTTAAGAAATCAACTTGGGGATAATGCTATTCCAAGAGTATTAGGTGATTTAAATGCGGAATCTGAATTTGTTTTAAATTATTTTAAAGTTAAAAAACCTAAATATATTAATGATGTTAGATTACAAATAAAAGATTTAGAATATGGAAAAGGATTTTATTGTAATGAGAACGATTCATTATTTAGTGTTATTAGACAGCTTAAAGAAGAACATTTGAGTTCAATACCTGTTGTAGATGATAAGAAAAAATATCTTGGTTTAGTTTCAATGAAAAATATAGCTAATTCATTTATAAGTTGGGAAGAAGATACAATTTATACTTCTTATAAAAATATAGAAGAAACATTAAATGCAGAAAGCTTACTAAAATTTGATGATGAAATAAAGGGACATTTATTAGTTGCATCATATAGAAGTGCTACATTTATAAAAAATGTTGATATTAATAATGAAACTGTACTTATAGTTGGAGATAGACATGGTATAATTGAACATGCTGTTGAAAAAGGTGTTAAATTAATTATAATTACAGGAAATAATGTAATTAAAGAAAAACATATTGAAATAGCAAAACAAAATCATGTAAATATAATTAGAACACCACTTCGTACATTTAATGTAGTTAAAGTAATTGGAATGTGTAATTATGCAAAATCTTTATTAGAAACAGATGTCTCATATTTCTATGAACTTGATTATGTAAGAGATTTCAATGAAGAACATAATAAATTAAGACACAAAGTATATCCTGTAATAAACAAAGAAAGAGAATGTATAGGAGTTATACAACCTAGTGATGTTAATAATAAAATAAGAAAAAAAGTATTTCTTGTAGATCATAATGAAAAAGATCAAACAGTAGATGGTATTGATGATGCAGAAATTGTTGGTATAGTTGATCACCATAAATTTGGTACTATAGGTACTACACAACCAATTAATATAAGAAATATGCCAGTTGGATGTACATCTACAATTATATTTCAACTATATAAAGAAAATAATATATTAATACCAAGACCAATTGCTGGATTAATGCTATCAGCAATTATATCTGATACACTTTTATTTAGGTCTCCTACTACTACACAAATGGATATAGATACAGCAAAAAAACTTGCTAAAATAACTAATATAGATATGGAAAGCTATGCTATTGAAATGTTTAAAGCTGGCTCTTCAATTAAAGGAAAATCAATGGAAGAATTATTATTTGCAGATTTCAAAAACTTTAATGAAGAAGATTATAAAATCGGTGTTGGTCAAATTAATACTTTAAATATTGATGACATTAAATCTAAACAAGATGAGCTATGTGAAACTATTGAAAAAGAAGGAAATATAAATGGATATTCTATAATAGCACTTTTTGTTACTGATATTATTAACGAAGGTTCATATTTGTACTTTAGTAATAAAAGTAAAGAAATATTATCTAAAGCTTTCAATATTGATAATCTAGAACAAGGACATTACTTACAAGGTATAATATCTAGAAAAAAACAAATGATACCTAATATATTAAATGTTATTGATAATAAATAAAAAATATAGATAAGTCTATATTTTTTTAGTAAAATTTATGTCTAAATGTAGCATATATTCAAAATATAATTGATAATATTTAAAAAATTTGATAAATTTAATTAAAGTGAGGTTGGATATGAAAAAAAATATAATAATTATAATTTTATCAATTTTTATAATAGTCCTATCAATTATGGTAATAACAAATAAAAATAAGAATAGTGTAGATAATAATTCAAATAGTAATCAAAGTAATATAACTAGTAATGGAGAAAGTAATAGTAATTTAAATAGTGATGAACTATCTAACATTACAAGTAATACAGATGATAGCAATTATAATATTGATAATAGTAACATTGTAAGTAATGATAATAACACTAGTAATAATAGTAATGTCACAAGTAATAAACCTGTTAGTAACAATAATAAAGTAAGTAATTCAAATATTAATTCTAATAATACAACTAGTAATAAAAGTAGCAATAAAACTAGTAATAAAAGTAATATTAATAGTAATAATTCTACATCAAACAAACAATCTACAACTTTATATACTAATGGATCATTTACAGGAGTATATAAACTAGGAGATTGGACTTTTACACTATATCAAATTAGCAGTACTAAAATACATTATCAGTTTTTTAATAATAAAACTGCATATTCTTATAGAGGAAATGCTAATATATCAAATAAAACTGCAAATATAATTGCATCTTCAAATTATACTATTACTTTAACAACTACAGGTGTACAAATGAAATCAGGTAATAGTTTAATACCATCAGATTTTTATCCAAAAATTAAAAATTATACAGCAAGAGAATACTATTCAGACAATATTGGTGATTTAAAGTATGAAAATAGTAAATATAATGGAATATATACGGGTAAAACTGGTAAAGTTAAAATGTTTCAAAAAAGTGCTACTGAAGTAAATATATTAATTAACGCTAATGATACTGAAAATGGAACTGTAAAAACATATTCTACAATATTACCAATAGTAAATGGAAGTTTAAAAGCTAATACGGCTCAAGGTTACCTTGAAATTACTTTTTCAAATAATACTATAAATTTATCAACAGGTAATGATTCAAATATTTCTGCTAATTCAGCTTTATTCTATGCAACAGGTACTTATACAAAACAAAGTAAATATACAATAGAACAGATAGTTAGTGAATTAGGTTAAAAAACGCTTAGAATTTTTCTAAACGTTTTTTTTGCTTTCTTCTATTATTTCAAGTAAACTAACAAGGTAATAAATATAATGCTTATCTAAATTAACTAAATTTAAAGTTATAATCAATTCTTTGTTTTTCATTGAAAATCTAAAGTTTCTTGTTAAAGAACAAACTTTAATAAATAATTTATCACCATCTAATTTATTTGATAGAGCTTGTGGTAAACAAATAGATATATAATTTTTTGTCTGAGTAACTTTTGTAATATTTAATTTTAAAGCCATATGTTCAAATAATTCTTCATACATATACACAATATTATCATCAGATAACTTTCCAAATCTATCTTCAAGTTCTTTTTTTATTTTATCTAAACAATCTTTAGAATCAATTGAACTAATTTTTTTATGAATTTCAATTTTTAAATCTTCTTCAGAAACATAGTTATCATCTATATTAGTTGAAACTTCAATTAATGGTTGTCCTTCTTGTAAGTTATTTTCCTCGGTTTCTATACCTTTTAGTTTATCAACCTCTTCATTTAGCATTCTTAAGAATAATTCAACTCCAACAGAATCAATAAACCCAGCTTGTTCACTTCCTAATATATCTCCTGCTCCACGTATTGATAAATCTCTCATTGCAATTGAAAATCCACTACCAAGTTCTGTAAATTCTTTAATTACATTTAATCTTTTGGTAGCTATATCAGTTAATGTTTTTCCTTTTTTATACATTAAATAACAGTATGCAATTTTACTACTTCTCCCTACTCTACCTCTTATTTGATATAGTTGTGAAAGTCCAAATCTGTCTGCATCTATTATTATTAAAGTATTTACCGTTGGTATATCAATACCTGTTTCGATTATTGTTGTACATAGTAAAACGTCATACTTCATATTTTCAAAGTCAATCATAACATTTTCAAGCTCATTTTTATCCATTTTACCATGCGCTACTACTATTCTTGCTTCTGGAATTAATTTAGAAATTTGATTTAATTTAGTATCCATATCTTCAATATTATTATATAGTATAAAGGCTTGACCATTTCTAGATAATTCTTTATATATTGCGTCTTTTATTATTTGGTTATTTTCCTCTAAAACATAAGTCTGAACAGGATATCTATTTGTTGGTGGTGTTTCTATTAATGATAAACTTCTAACACCTGCCATTGACATTTGTAATGTTCTTGGTATTGGTGTTGCACTTAAAGTAAGAACATCTATATCAGCTTTATATTCTTTTATTTTTTCTTTATGTTTTACACCAAATCTTTGTTCTTCATCTATTACAAGTAATCCCAAATTTTTAAATTTAACATCGTCGCTTAATATTCTATGTGTACCTATTAATAAATCTATCTTACCTTCGCTTAATTTCTTTATAATTTCATTTTGTTGCTTGGCAGAAACAAATCTATTAAGTACAGCTATTTCCACATCAAATCCTTTAAATCTATCTATTGCGTTATTATAGTGTTGCATAGATAAAATAGTTGTTGGACAAAGGAATGCAACTTGTTTTCCAGATAAAATAGCTTTAAAGACTGCTCTAAATGATACTTCAGTTTTACCATATCCAACATCCGCACATAATAATCTATCCATAGGATATGGAGATTCCATATCTTTTTTTATCTCTTCAATAACCTTTTGTTGATCTTGAGTTTCCTCATAAATAAATTCTTTTTCAAAATTTATTTGATTTTCATCATCCGTTTTAAATGCAAAACCTTTAGTACTTTTACGCTTTGCATATAATTTTAATAAATCTGCTGCAATATTTTCAACTTTATTTTTTACACGAGCTTTTGTCTTTTGCCATTCAGTTCCACCTAATTTATTAATTTTTGGAACTAGACCTTCATTAGCTGAATATTTACTTATTAATTCCAATTTTTCAACAGGAATATATAATTTATCTCCATCTTTATATTCTATTTGTAGATAATCCTTTTTTAATTTATTTTTTTCTAATGTTTTAATTCCACGATATATACCAATACCATGTACATTATGAACTATATAATCACCATTATGTAATTTATTTATATCACGTACTTTGCTACCATATCTAAAATGTGTTTTATAACTATAATTTACTTCTTTTTTATTATATAATTCTTTTTCACTTATTATTATATATTTTTCTATAATATAACCAGAAGAAATATTTTTTTCAATAACATTAATTTTGTTGTCAATTATATCATTTTCTGTTGTAGCAAATATGTTTTCGTTATTCAAATCTGCTAATAGTTTATTAATTTTATATCTTGTTGATAAACATATTATAACAGTATATTTATCATTTATATATTTATTTAATCTTTTATTTATTTCATCATTTGTACCAATAAAGTTATCAAGTTTTTTAACTTTATATTTAAAACTTTTCTTATTAAAAGGAATATCATTATCAAAATTCATTAAGTAATATGTTGAATTTTTTATATCAGTAGTTAATTCAAACATATATCTTGTTTTAGGATCAAAATTATTATTTAATGTATATTCATTCATCTCATCAACTAAAAGGTTATAACTTGATAGAATAGAATTATAATCATTAATTATAACTTCGCCATCATTAATATAATCTAATATACTAACTGGTGATATATAGTTTATTATGTCCCTTTGCTTTATTTGTTGAAAATCAACTTGTTTTCCAGTAATAAATTCATTATTTGGCATAATCAATAATTCATTTAAATTTCCAATTGTAAGTTGGTTATCAACATCAAAAGTTCTAATACTTTCAATTTGATCTCCCCAAAACTCAATTCTAACTGGACTATTATATCCAACACTAAAAATATCGATTATAAAACCTCTAATAGCTATTTCTCCTGTTTTACTGATGATTGTTTGACGTTCATAACCCATGTTATATAAATCAGAAATTAACTTTTCCATGTTATATTCAATACCAATAGATAACTGTATAAAACTATTATAATATATTTGTTTTGGTGGAAGAAATCTTAAATAACCAGTTAAATTTGTAACTACAATTTTATTACTATCTCTTAGTACATTTAAAGTTTCTAATCTTGTAATTTTTAATTCAGGAGAGATTGCTAAAGCCTCACTTGTTAAAAAATCATCCATTGGAAATAAGACAACATCATTAGTATAGTTACTTAATATTTGATAAAAGGTATTTGCTTCATATAAAGAATTAACGACAAAAAGAATAGATTTCCCTATTTTCTTAAACTTATTATATGTATACAATGCTTTTAATTCATCATTAAGACCAGAAATAACATTTTCATTACTACCGGTTAATATTTTATCAAATATTGACACAAGTTCACCTCACATTAAATCCGTTATATTTATTCATTACATTATCAAATGAAAGATTTAAATAATCTTCAACAACTAAAGGTATAGTATCTATTACATTATTTATCATATTAAATTCTTCTTTAGAAAAACATCCTAGTACATAATCTTTTGTATCCTTAGTTTTATCATTTGAAATTCCTATTTTTATTCTCTTGTATTGATTAGATGATAAATTTTGTTCAATATTTTTTAATCCATTATGTCCACCACTCGAACCTTTATATCTTAATCTAAATGTTCCAACTGGAGTATCTAAATCATCGCATATTATTAATATATCATCGATGCTAATCTTAAAAAAATTTACAAAAGAACTAACTACTTCTCCTGATAAATTCATATATTTTTGTGGTTTCAATAAAATTACTTTATCATTTTTAAAATTAAATTCAGCATATAAACCATTAAATTTATTTTTAAAAGAAGTAACATTAAATTTTTTTGCGATTTCATCTATAGACATAAACCCAACATTATGCCTTGTATTTTCATATTCTTTTCCTGGATTACCTAATCCAACTATTAATTTCATATCATCACTTTCCTTGAGATTTTAAATATTCTTCATATACTTCACTTTTTTTCATATTTCTTTCTTTTGACACCATTTTAATAGCATCTTTCGATGAATATCCATCTTCAATATATAGATTAATATGTTCTATTATATCCATAGTATACTCTTTAGTGTCTTGATTACCCTCTACAATTAACACTAGTTCTCCTTTAAAATCAATATTTTTATTAATTATTTCCCAAACTGTTCCCCTATATATTTCCTCATATTTTTTTGTTATTTCCCGGGAAATACATATTTTTCTATTATTTCCCAAGATATCAGATATATCTTTTAATGTTTCATTTATTCTATGGGGAGCTTCATAAAAAATGATAGTCGATTTTAATGATGATAAGTCTTCCAATTCCTTTTTTCTCTTACTAGGTTTACTATTTAAAAAACCATAAAACATAAATGGTTTTGGTGATATACCAGACATAATTAATGCAGGTATCAATGCATTAGCACCTGGAAGTCCTACAACATTATATCCTTTTTCAATAGCAAATCTTGAAAGTTCATATCCCGGATCACTAATAACTGGAGTACCCCTATCACTTACTAATCCAACATTTTTACCTTCACTTAAATACGATAAAAGTTTTTCTTTATTTTGTACTTCATTATGTTCGTGATTAGCAATCATTTTTTTATTTATATTTAAATATTTTAATAATTTTCCTGTTTCACGTGTGTCCTCACAAAATAATACATCAACCATATTTAATATTTTAACAGTTCTATATGTTAAATCATCCATATTTCCTATTGGAGTAGGTATTAAATATAA
Source organism: uncultured Bacilli bacterium (assembly GCA_947581765.1). Taxonomy (GTDB): domain Bacteria; phylum Bacillota_I; class Bacilli_A; order RF39; family UBA660; genus UBA5578. Next base: position 15,526 of record CANPVU010000023.1, on the reverse strand, counting down.
TGTTGGAGTATCATCATAACTTTTTTGAGACATAAATATCACCTCAATTATTTTCAAAAAATTTTTTTATTTGATTAGTATATTGTCCATTATTATCATGAGATATTATAGGTTCAAGTATTTTTAAACCAGGTTTTCCGTTTTTTCTACCTTCAATTAATAATATATTAGCTTCACTTTTCTCATGTGGATACACAAGCTGCATTTTTTTTGGTTCTATATTGTTTTTTCTCATTTCTTCTATTATTTCTATTAATCGTTGCGGCCTATGTACGATTGCTATTGCACCATTATTATTTAACAAATATTTTGCTATTGAAAATATTTGTTGAAGATTTAATGTAATTTCATGTCGAGCAAATGTTTTATAATCACTAATATTTATTTTTGAACTATCTGTGTATTTAAAATAAGGTGGATTACAAGTTATTAAATCAAAACTACCAGAATCATAATTCTTATATATTTTATTAATATCATCATTTACAATTTTTATTTGATTTTCTAAAGAATTTACTTTAACTGATTCACAAGCAAGTAGATATGGTTCTTTTTGAAGTTCAATTCCAATTATTTCAGACTTAGTTTTAGTAGACAAAATTAAAGGTATAGGTGCATTTCCACATCCTATATCCATTATTTTTTTAGTATTTTTATTTATTGTTACAAAATTTGGTAATAAAACCGAATCTAAAGAAAAATTAAACATATTAGAATCTTGTACAATATATAAATCTTTATATCCTAAAAGATAATTAGTTACCTTCATTTGATTCCTTAGTAAATTCTACAATTCCAACATCTGGAATATTAACTTTATATGATCTTTTTAATATATCTACACTAATAACTTTTCCTTCACCATTTGGGGTATTAATTTTTTTATTAACTTGTGGTAAACCTTTTCCACATTCTTTATAACATTCATTTTCATACTTTAAACAACAAAGTAATCTACCACATATTCCATTAATTTTAGATGGATTTAACGCAATATTTTGATTTTTTGCCATATTTATTGAAATAGAATCAAAATCGTTCATAAAACTAGAACAACACAATTTTTTTCCACATAAACCGTATCCACCAACTTCTTTTGCTCTATCACGAACTCCCATTTGTCTTAATTCAATTCTTGTCTTAAAAATATTAGCAAGATCTTTTGCTAAAACTCTAAAATCAACACGTGAATCAGCCATAAATCTAAAGAAAAGTTGATTACGATCATGAGTAAACACTGCATCTATTATGTACATATTTAAATCATATTTTTTTACTAAATCTCTACATTTAGCAAGTGCTTTTTTCTCTTCTTGTTTATTTTTCTCATCTTTTTTTATGTCAGATGATGTAGCTATTGAAATTACGGAAAATTCCGGTTTTGAATTAGAATTTTCATTATCGTTAATTGAAATAATTTTACCAAATTCTAAGCCCTTATCAGTTTTAACTATAACATAATCGTTATTTTTAAGTTCTAATTTTTCTATAGAACATGGAATTATTTTTCTTCTAATTAATACATTAGCTATTTGCATTATTAATCACACCCCACATAATTTAATAATCAAATTATCCATTAATAAATTTGAATTTAAATTGTATTTAATATTCATACTTAAATCAACAATTATCTTTATTTTTTTTGATATTGATTCTAAACTATTTTTTTCAGATACTTTATTAATAGAATCTGAATAATCATTAAAATATTGCAATTTAAGTCCTAATATTTCATTTAAAACATCTTTATAATACAGTACAAATAGTTCAAATGCAAGTGCTAACTTTTTTCTATCATCAAAACATTGTAAAAAATCCTTATTTTTATATATTATACTTTCATAATCATGTTGTTCAAAAAATAATATATATTCAACTATTTCGTCGATGTATTTTACTCCATTTATGTTTACAAAATCATCATATGTATCTTCATCACTTGAAATATATTTTGCGATTTTTTTTAATGAACTATCATCATTACATATTATATTTTTTTTAAAAGAAAGTACCTGGCATCTAGAAATTATAGTATTTAACAATTGATACATATTATTAGTAACTAATATAGCATATATTCCTTCAGGTGGTTCTTCTAAAAATTTAAGTAAAGAATTTGATGCAGATGAGTTTAATTTTTCTGCATTGTTTATTATATATACTTTTTTATTTCCCAAAATAGATTTAGTTGAAAAATCACGTTGTAATTCTTCTAATTGCTCTTTTTTTATCCATTGTCCTGATGAATCAATTATCTTAAGTTCTATATAATTATTTTTATCAATATTATGACATTGATTACAATCTTTGCATTTTAAATTATTACTATAATGATTTGGACACAACAAAATCTTAGCAAATGCTAAGGCAAAGTCTAACCCTTTATTATAGCCATTTAACTCGAATAAATAAGCATGTGAATACTTATTTATTTTTAAAGAATTAGTTAATACTTTATAAACTATTGGTTGTTCTAATTTATAATCATCTAACAACTTATATCACCAACTTTTAAAACGAGAAAATAAATATAATTATTAAACTTAATAATCCAGGAATACCAAATAGAGTAACATAAGATATTGTAATGATATTTAATGGTATTAATATATTTAAGGATTGAGCTATTAAATTATATCCATATATAAAAAAAGAGGCAATAACTACTTTTTTTATAATATTAAATAATTTAGACATATTATCACCAATTAATAATATGTCATAAATATATATTTAATTCTAAACATCATTTAGACTTCTTTTCTATTTTCAAGTGCTAACTCAAGTGTTAAAGAATCTACATAATCTATATCTGTTCCAAGTGGAACACCATGTGCTATTTTTGTAACAATTACATCTGTTGGTTTAAGTAATTTAGATATGTATAATGCTGTTGTTTCACCTTCAATACTTGGTTTTACAGCTAAAATTACTTCTTTAATATTATCATTTTTTATTCTATCTATCAATTTATCAATTTCTATATCTTCTGGATTAACACCATCTAATGGTGAAATTAAACCATTTATTACATGATAATATCCATCAAATGTTCCAATTTTTTCAAATAATATAATACTTTTTGGATCTTCAACAACACATAATAAATCTTTATTTCTATTCTTATTTTTACATATTTCACATATATCATCTTCAGATAAATTGTTACATATTGAACATCTTTTAATTTTTGTCTTAGTATTTAAGATTGAACTAGAAAATAGATTTATTACATCTTGGTCCAAATTCAGAATTGCTAACGCATATCTTTCTGCAGTTTTTTCCCCTATTCCAGGTATTTTTTTAAAACACTCTATTAAATTTTGAATTGTTTTTGGATAATGCATTAGAAAAGTCCTGGTATATTTGGCATTCCTTTAGTAAATGCTCCCATTTTTTCTTCTGTAATTTTATCAATTTGTTTTACTGCATCATTATGTGCTACTACAAACATATCTTCTAACATTTCTATATCATCTTTATCCAATTCTTCAGCAGTTATTTTAACATTTTTAATGTTTTTTTGACCATCCATTGTAATTGTAACTAAAGAACTTTTTCCTGTAAATTCAGTATTATTTATTTCTTCTTGAGCTTTTGTCATATCTTTTTGTAATTTTTGTACTTGCTTCATCATAGCTTGCATATTCATATTTATTCCTTCTTTCCTATTCATATACTATTATATCATCAAACATCTCATCAATCGAGTTTGTTTTAGTTATTTTTTCATTTTTATCTTCTGTAGAAATATCATTTAGTAAATCGCCTTCATCTATAAATTTATAATTTTCTCTGTTTTCATTATAATCTTTTTTCAAAAAATCCCACTCATCAAGATTTATTGCAATTACTTTATATTTTTTGTTTAATATTTCTTCTATAAAATTTTCTATTTCATTTAATTGTAAATTGAACGACTTTTCAACAAGTTCTTGTTTATACATAAACATTAAGTATTCATTACTTGCTGCTTTTAATTCTCCATCTTTAAGTATTGATGCATATTTGCTAAATTTAGAATCAGATAAATAATCATTAATTTTTTCTAACTCTTTTTTTACTTTTTCTCTACTTTTTTGTGAAAATTGACATAATGAATTTCCAATTCTAATTTTTTTTAGTTTTTCCAAATTTTCTGTATCAACTTTTGGCTTAACTTCTTTTTCAGGCAATTCAATTACTTTTGCACATTCGTCAATGTTTTTTTGTGTAACATTTGTAAAATTTTCTTTTTTTACTGACTGAGATTGTAATGGTGTAGTAATTACTTCTTGATAATCACTACTATTATCAACATTTTTTATAAATTCAATTTCCAACAATATTTTACTATCACTTACGCTTTTCATTTCATTTATTAATGATGATAATTTTTTTATATGTATATATATATCTTTTGTATTGTTTATTTCTTTTACTTTTTCATAAAATTCTGTATTAGATTCAATTAAAGATGGAGCATTTATATATATTATGCAATTTTTTAATTCTTCTATCAATTCTTTTGTTATTTTTACAATATTTTTTCCATCTAAATCATATTGTTCAATTTTTTTTATTACTTCTACTAAATTTTTATTTAGCAATTCAATAATAAAATTTTCAATTTCTTCTTTACTTAATGTACCGTTTATCGAATGTATGTCATCAATTGTAATTTCATTATCACTGTATGCTAAAGCTTGATCTAATAAGCTAATTGAATCCCTCATTCCACCATCAGAAAGTTTTGCAATTTCATATAAAGCTTCTTCAGTTATATTTATTTTTTCACTTTCACAAATAAATTTTAATCTTTTAACAATATCTACATTTGAAACTTTTTTATAATCAAATCTTTGGCATCTAGACAAAATTGTCCTTGGAATTTTATGTGGTTCCGTTGTTGCAAATATAAATATTATATGTTCTGGTGGTTCTTCTAAGGTTTTTAATAATGCATTGAAGGCCTGTGTCGTAAGCATATGTACTTCATCAATAATATAAATTTTATACTTACTATTAGTTGGAACTAATGTTATTTTATTACGTATTTCTCGTATTTCATCTACACCATTATTCGATGCTGCATCTATTTCAATTATATCTATATTTTGGTTACTATTTGCTTGTGTACATGAAATACATTCATTACATGGTTGAAAGTTTTCTTTTAGATTTTGACAATTCAAAATTTTTGCAAAAATTTTTGCTATACTAGTTTTTCCTGTTCCTCTTGGCCCTGCTAATAAATAAGCATGGGAAACCATATTATTTTTAATTGAATTTTTTAATGTTTTTACAATAACTTCCTGTCCCACTACTTCGTCAAAATTTTTAGGACGATATTTTCTATATAATGCTTGATACATTTTTAACCTCCAAACATATATAATTATACACTTTTATATTCAAAAAAAAAAGGTGCTACCTCTTGTTTAAAAAAAATTCCTTAAGTTCATTTTTCATTACATTTTCCAAGTTTTCAACATTAATTTTTTCATATTCCACTACATGATTATTTTTTTCATTATCTAGTATTAGGGAAATATTTCCCAACCCACCAAATTTTTTATTTTCTAATAAATAATATACTTTTTTTATTCTTGCTTGAATTAATGCTCCACAGCACATAATACATGGCTCCATTGTAACATACATTTCACAGTTGTTTAATCTCCAATCTTTTAATTTTTTGTTTGCTTGTTCTATACATATTATTTCTGCATGTTTAATTGTACATTTTGTTTGTTCTTTCATATTATGAGCTTGTGCTATAATTTCTCCATTTTGCACTATTACTGCTCCAACAGGTATTTCACCTTCTTTTTTTGCTTGAAATGCCTCTTGTACTGCTATCTCTATATATTTTTCATTCATATTTATCACCCGTTTCACGCGAAACAAAAAAAGCACACACATTTAGGAACTCTTAAGGCTGCTGTCTTCCAACTCTGACCTGGTTCAAGTATAAATGTTGTGCTACAAATAATATATATTATTTAAAGATAAAAATCAAGAGTTTCACATGAAACAAAATAAAAAGATGAGAAATTTTATTCTTTCTCATCTTCTACATTATCAGAAGACTCATCATCAGTTGAAACTTCTTCATCAGTTTGTTCTTCAGAATTAATTATAGCAATCGTACTAACTTTTTGCTCATCTTTTAAATTTATTAATTTAACACCTTGTGCAACACGTCCTGTTGAAGAAACTTGACTTAAAGACATTCTAATAATTATTCCCACATTAGTCATAATCATTAAATCTTCATCACCATTAACAATTTTAAAATCAACAATATTTCCATTCTTTTCAGTAACATTTAATGCCTTAACACCTTTACTTCCACGGTGTGTCATTCTATATTCTTCTACATTAGTTTGTTTTCCATAACCATTTTCTGTAACAACTAACACTAATTGATTTTCAGTTGAAATTTCACATCCAACAGCAATTCCATCTCCAACGTCAATACCTCTAACACCTGATGCTGTTCTACCCATTATTCTTATTTCGTTTTCATTAAATCTAATCATTCTTCCATTTGAAGATGCAATCAAAATTTCATCTGTACCACTAGTCTTCTTTACATCTAATAATTGATCATTTTCTTTTAATGAAATAGCAATTTTTCCACCTGTTCTAATATTTTCAAATTCTTCAATCTTAGTTCGTTTAACTAATCCCTGTTGTGTACAGAATACTAAATATTTATTTGGATCTTCATTTTCAATCTTAAGCATTGATTTAACAAATTCATCTTTTTCTAAAGGTAATAAATTAACAATTGGTAAACCTTTAGATTGTCTACTAAATAATGGAACTTCATAACCCTTTATTCTATAAACTTTTCCTTTATTAGTAAAGAATAATAAATAATCATGAGTTGTCATTGTAATTATATTTTCAACGAAATCTTCTTCATTTGTGCTCATACCTTTAACACCTACACCACCACGATTTTGTGATTTGTAAGTATCAGTAGTAATTCTTTTTATGTATCCTTTTTTAGTTAATGATACAACAATATTTTCAACTGGTATTAAAGACTCATCTTCAATATAATCAATTGCAGTCATATCAATATGAGTTCTTCTTTCGTCTGAATATTTTTTCTTAATCTCTTCCATCTCTTCTTTTATTATAGATAAAACTTTTTTCTCTGATGCAAGAATAGATTTTAAATATTCAATTTCTTCCAATAATTGTTTTAACTCATCCTCAATTTTTTCTCTTTCTAATCCAGTTAATCTTTTTAATCTCATTTCTAAGATGCTATTACTTTGAATCTCAGATAAACCAAATCTATCCATTAATTTACTTCTTGCTTCTTCATCATCACTAGCATTTCTTATTATGCTTACAACTTCATCAATATTATCAAGTGCTATTTTAAGACCTTCTAATATATGAACTCTTGCTTCATCTTGTTCTAATTCAAATCTAGTTCTTCTAATAATTACTTCTTTTTGATGATCTATATATTTTGAAATAATAGACTTAAGTCCTAATGTTCTAGGAACACCATTATCTAGCATTAACAAACTTATACCATAATTAACTTGGAAATTTGTATGTTTATACAAATTGTTTAAAACAACTTGTGGATTAGCATCTTTTTTTAGTGTAATAGTAATTTTTACGCCATCTTTTAAATCTGTATGATAATCAGAAATACCTTCTATTACTTTATTATGTACTAATTCTGCTACTTTATTTTTTAATTCTAAAGTGTTAACACCATATGGAACTTCAGTAATAATAATGTTACTATGAGAACCATTTTCTTCAATAATAGCTTTACTTCTAATAGTAATACTACCTTTTCCAGTTTCATACGCAAGTTTTATTCCTTTATTTCCTAAAATTATTCCTCCTGTAGGAAAATCTGGTCCTTTTATATAAGTCATTAATTCAGATATTTCAATATCTGGATTATCAATATATGCAATACATCCATCTATTACTTCACCTAAATTATGTGGTGGAATATTTGTAGCCATACCAACGGCAATACCCATGGTACCATTAACTAAAATATTTGGAAATCTAGATGGTAAAACTTTTGGTTCTTTTTTTGTAAAATCAAAGTTATCATCCATATCAACAGTATTTTTTCTTATATCACGTAATAATTCAAGTGAAAGTTTTGCCAAACGTGACTCAGTGTAACGCATTGCAGCTGCTCCATCACCTTCAATATTACCAAAGTTACCATGTCCATCAACTAACATATATCTTTGGTTAAAATCTTGTGCCATTCTAACCATTGCTTCATATATACTTGAATCTCCATGTGGATGGTAATTTCCCATTACGTATCCAACTGTTGTTGCAGATTTTCTATGAGGTTTATCAGGAGTATATCCTGACTCAAACATAGCCCATAATATACGTCTATTAACAGGTTTTAATCCATCCCTTAGATCAGGAAGAGCACGAGAAGTAATAACACTCATCGAATATTCTAGAAATGATGTACTAACTTCACTTACTATATTATTTTCAGTCAAACTATCTCTTTCATGAAAATATCCACTAAAATCAGAATTAGATACATGTAAATCAAGTTCTTTATTTTCAGAAATATTGTCAGAATTATCATTTTTTGCATCATTTTCTGTGTCTTCTACTAATTCATCTTTGCTATTTTCTTCTTCCATATTGCACCTCCTTAAACATCAATATTTATAGCATAACCAGCATTTTCAACAATAAAATCTCTTCTAGGTTCAACCTCGTCACCCATTAATTTTTCAAATATTGCATCTGCTGCTACACAATCATCTACTGTAATTTTTCTTAATACTCTTTTTTCAATATCCATTGTTGTTTCATTTAACTCTTCTGCATCCATTTCTCCTAAACCTTTCATACGAGCTACTTCTGCACGTGCTCTTACTTCAGGCTTTAACGATGCTAGATATTTATCTTTTTCCTCATCATTTAATACATATTTACGAGTTTTTCCGTGCATAATTCTATATAAAGGTGGTTGTGCAGCATAAACATGTCCTGCTTCTACTATAGGTTTAAAGAAACGATAAAATAAAGTTAAAAGAAGTACTCTTATATGAGAACCATCTACATCGGCATCTGTCATAATAATGATTTTGTCATAACGTAATTTTGATAAATCAAACTCTTCCCCTATTCCAGTACCAAATGCTGTAATTATTGTTCTAATTTCTTCATTTCCAAGTGCTCTATCCAATCTAGCTTTTTCTACATTTAAAATTTTTCCTCTAAGTGGAAGAATAGCTTGTGTCATTGAATCTCTACCCTTTTTAGCAGAACCACCGGCTGAATCTCCCTCGACTATAAATATTTCTGATACTTTAGCATCTTTACTTTTACAATCTGATAATTTTCCAAAAAAATTAGTTGGTCCTAAGTCACTTTTTCTAGTTATCTCCCTAGCTTTTCTTGCTGCATTTCTTGCTCTACAAGCAAGCATTGCTTTATTAACAATTATTTTTGCTTCTTCAGGATTTTCTAATAAAAATTTTTCAAATCCTTCTGCAAATACATTATCAGCTAACTTTCTTACTTCGGAATTTCCAAGTCTACCTTTAGTTTGCCCTTCAAATTGAGGATTTGGATGTTTACAAGAAATTATCATTGTTATTCCTTCTTTAACATCATCACCAGTTAAGGATTCATCTTTTTCCTTTAAAATTCCTGATTTACGTGCATAACTATTAATTACCCTTGTTAATGCACGCTTTACACCATCTTCATGAGTTCCACCATCATGAGTATTAATATTATTTACAAATGAATATATGTTGTCATTATATCCAGTATTATATTGAAGTGCTACTTCAAAGAATACATTTTCTTCTTCACCTTCTAAATGAATTATATCCTCATGTATTGGTGTTTTTCCTTGATTTATAAACCTAACATACTCTGATATACCACCTTCATATATAAAAGTTTCTCCAGTTGTATCCTCATCATCTCTATCATCACGAATAGTAATTTTTAATCCTCTATTTAAAAATGCTAACTCTCTTGTTCTAACTTTTAATGTTTCATAATCATATATATCCGTATCAAATATCTCTGAATCAGGTTTAAAAGTAACCCATGTTCCTGTTCTATTTTCTTCACACTCACCAATTACTTTAAGTGGTTCAACAGTATGACCACCATTTTCAAATCGTATAAAATGTATTTTACCATTTTTATATACAGTTACTTCTACCCATTTTGATAAGGCATTAACTACACTAGCACCTACACCGTGTAATCCTCCAGATACCTTGTATCCACCACCGCCAAATTTTCCTCCGGCATGTAAAACTGTATAAACTGTTTCAACTGTAGACATATGTGTCTTAGGATGTATATCGACAGGAATTCCTCTACCATCATCTTTAACTGTAATTGAATTATCTTTATTAATAATTACTTCAATATTTTTACAATATCCAGCTAAAGATTCATCTATTGCATTATCAACAATTTCCCATACTAAATGATGTAATCCTTTCACATCGGTCGTTCCAATATACATACCAGGTCTTTTTCTTACTGCTTCAAGTCCCTCTAAAACTTGTATATCGGATGCATCATAATGTTCTTCATTCATTGTTCTTCACCTCTTTTATTTTGATTAGTTTTCCAGCTTCAATTTTAAATAATTTAGACTTATTTATTAATTTTTTTTCTAAATTATTTAATTCTGTTGTTGTAATTATTGTTTGTATGTCTTTACTAATGTATTTTAATAAATTATTTTTTTTATCATCAGATAATTCACTAAAAACATCATCAAGTAGTAATATAGGTGCTGATTCTTTATATTTTTTAAATATTTCTACTTCAGATAATTTTAAACATAAGACAGCAATTCTTTGTTGACCCTGAGAACCATAAAATTTTAAATTATTTTCAAATAAACAAAATTCAAAATCATCTTTATGTGGTCCAAACGTTGTAGAACACATTTTAATATCATGATTAAGGTTTTCTTTATAAAATTTAATTAAACTATTTTTACTTGCCTCATCATTTTTTAAATCTATCTGTAATGAAGGTATATATTTAATATTAAATCCATCTAAATTCATTATATCCAAGTAAATCTTTTCACAAAAAGCATTTATTTTTTCAACATATTTAAATCTCATTTTAGTAAGTATTATTGCTTTATCAATTAAATAATTAGTCAATATATCAAAATAATTCATGTCTACATACTGTGAATTATTTAATTTTTTTAAATATTCATTACGAATTTTTAAAAGTTTATTATAATCATTCATAATAATATAATAACTACTATATAACTGTGATAATTCAAGATTAAAGTATTTTCTTCTTACTTGTGGAGATCCTTTTAATAATTCTAAATCATCTGGATAAAAAATAATTATATTCATATTAGAAATATAATCACTTACTTTTTTTATATTTGTATTATCAATCATAAGGCTTTTTTTAGTATTATCAATTGTAATAGATAAATTAATATCTAAGCTACCTTTATTGATTGAACCATTAATAAAAGCTTTATTACTCCCCTCTTTAATTAAATTATTATCAATAAAAGAACGATGTGATTTAGTAATACCTAAAAAATATATACTTTCAAGTAAATTGGTTTTTCCTTGTGCATTATCTCCATATATAATATTTATACCTTTATAAAAACGAGTAGATAAATGTTCATAATTTCTAAAATTTCTCAGTTCAATTCTTTTTAAAATCATCTTATCCCTCTTTTTTATAATATATTTATATTCTATTAAACTTTTACACAAAACCAGTACTCCTATACACATGAACTATTATACCACAATAAAAGTCAAAAAAATAAAAAAAACTTCAGTTTTTGAAGTTTTTCTTATCGTTAAGCTTAGATTTTAGCATTGTAGCACGATAATATTGATTGTCTAAAGAATATAATGATATATCAAGAGGTATATTTTTATCATTACAAAATGTTATATTACATCCAAACATTGTTTTAGAATATTTTTTTATATGATTTAATGCTATCCAACAATTATTGCAATTTCTAAAAGAACCTGTTGGAAAAAAAATCATATTTCTTGATTCTTCAATTATAATAGGAAATTTCGATTTTATACCAGTTAAATATCTAGTACCCTCACATCTCCCCTTATATGAACTTCCATAAAATTTACAATTGTCTTCTATTATTTTATTACTACTTTTGGATATAACATATTCCTCTTCTGTTTCATATACTCTAGACATTGTGTCATCTATAGGTACGATTGCAATTGTATCTATATTGATTTCATAATCTTCTAACATATAAACCTCCCCCTGTTCGTTAGAACAAGACTCTTATACCACCTATTTAAGTCGAATTTTATCAGAATATGTCGTGTGCATATTTTTTTGCACATTCTTTTAATTATAATTTTATTTTTTACACATTTTATGTGCAAAAAAAACTGTGAAAAGTCACAGCCTATGAGTTATGCACAATATTAAAAATGTGCATAACTTTAATAAGTTCTAATTGGAAGTATTAATTGTAACAAACTACTACCTTCTGCATCATCTATAATAATTGGTTTTATTTCTCCATTAAATTTAAGTGCTATATTTTCACCCTCAAATACTTTAATAGCATCCATCATATATTTAGATGAGAAAGCAATTTTAATATTATTGTTTACTTTTTCAAGTAATTCTACTTTTTCCTCAACATTACCAATTTCAGGAATATTTGAAGAAATCATTAAAAATTCATCTTTTGTTTCTAACTTTATTATATTTTTCTCTTCTTCATTTGTTAACAATGAAGCTCTATCTATAGCATTATAAAATTTATTTAAATTTACTTTAACAATTAAACTAAAATCATCTGGAATTAACTTAGATGTATCTGGATAATTTCCATTTATTAATCTTGTCATTATAGTTAAACTATTAAAATTAAATATTACTTTATTTGAAAATACATGCATTTCAACATTTTCATCATCATTACTTAATAATTTAACAATTTCAATTAAGTTTCTTGCTGGTACTATTATATCAGCATCAATTGTTTCTTCATTACTTAAATCTATTCCTTTACAAGCTAATCTATAAGAATCAGTAGCTGTACATATTAATTTATTATCCTTTATTTTAAAGTTAATTCCAGTTAAAACTGGTCTTGATTCTTGTGTAGAAGTTGCAAATATAGTTTGATTAATAGTTTTTTTAAATGTTTGTTGATTAACAACAATTGGTGTTTTACTAAATTCTAATTCTAAATTTGGAAATTCACTTACATTGTTACAATTAAGTTTAAAAGAAGATGTTGGAGTAGTTATTAAGATTTGTGAATCAATTACTTCTTCAATGTTGATAACTTCATTACCTAATTTTCTAATTATTTCAAATATATATTTACCAGAGATAACAATTTCTCCTAATTCTTCAATATTATCTATTTTATCTTTTTCTATAAAAGTTTTTATAGCTATTTCATTATCAGTACTCATTAAATATAAACCATCATTTGTTAAATCAAATTTTATACAATTTAATATAGGAATTAAATTTTTACTAGAGATTCCTTTAATAACATAATTTAAATGTTCCATTAATATTTTTTGTTTAATTTTTAATTTCATTTTTTTTTCCTCGTTTCTTTTTATTATTTATAATATATTATTATTATTATTAATGTGCATAATGTGCATAACTCCCCTATTCCCTTTTATTATAAAGCCAAATGGCATGTGCATAAAATGTGCATTATTTTAATTTATGAACATTATTTGATTTTGTTGATAAGTTTTTGTATCTCATTACTAAGTGCTTCATCTTTTAATATTTCATGTTTTATTTTATCAACAGCGTGCATAACGGTAGTATGATTTTTTCCACCAAATTCAATACCAATTTTCGTAAGATTTTCTTCTAAATAAACTCTACATATGTACATCGCAATTTGTCTTGGAATTGCTATATTATTTGTTTTCTTTTTACTCGTTAAGTCTTCAGCAGAAATATTATAATTATCAGCTACAAGTTGAATAACTTGATCTATTTTATTTTTAGCAACTATTCTAACAGCAAAGAAATCTTTTAACGCTTCAACAGCTAAATCCATTGTAATATCTGAGCCATTCATTATAGTAGCATATGCATAAACTCTTGTGATTGCACCTTCAAGTTTTCTTATGTCCCCTACTGCATTAGATGCAATATATTCTTTAACATCTTCTGGAAACTTATTTTCTAATTCTTGTTGTTCTATTTTTTTGTTTAATATGTTCATTCTTAGTTCAAATTCAGGTGGTAAAATATCTATTTGTAATCCCCAGTTAAATCTTGTTTTTAATCTTTCCTCTAATTTTTTTATATCATCTGGTGATCTATCTGATGATATTATAATTTGTTTATTATTGTTATATAATTCATTAAATGTATTGAAAAATTCTTGTTGTGCACTTGTTGCACCAACTAGATTATGTATATCATCTATTATAAGTACATCTATATCTCTATATTTATTTTTAAATTGTTTAACTGATTCTTCATTATTATCTGCCGCATTTTTTCTACATATTTCAACAAAATCTGATACAAATTTATCACAAGGTATATATAGTACTTTTTTATTACTATTTTCAGTGATATAATTCCCTATTGCATGCATTAAGTGTGTCTTCCCTAGCCCGCTTGATCCATATATAAATAAAGGATTATACATATTGCCAGGTTGCTCTGCAACAGCAAGTGAACTTGTTGCCGCAAATTTATTACTGTTTCCTATAATAAACGTTTCAAATGTTAATTTTGGATCAAGGTTAGTTTCAAATTTATCACTTGGTATTCCTATTTCATCAGTATCTATATATATATTTGTTTCTAGTTCTTCTTCTGTATAAAACTCAAATTTAAAATTAGTACCAGTTACTTCAGTAAAGTTTTCCTCAATTAAATCAGTATAATTGTTCTTTAGATTTTTTTTGTGTACTATAGATGGAACTAGTACTTTAGCAGTATCTCCTTGCAGAGAGATAAGCTTTGATTCAGAAAACCATGTTTCAAAAGAAATATCATTCATTTGACCCTTAATTTTATCTAGTAGTGCTTTCCACTGTACGTTTAAGTCCATAAAATCACCTACTCGCTTTTTTTTATACATATATAATATACACTATTTAATTTAAAAATTAAAGAAAAATGTGCATAAATGAGCATAAAAAATTATCAACATTTTGTGCACATTACTTTTCTTTTATGAATAAATACCTAAAAGAGTTATGCACAATTTTGTGGATTTCTTTTGAACATTACATTTTGAATGTGTAAAAGTTATGCACAATTTTGTGTATAAAATTTAAATTTGTTTAATAATAACATTAGATTTAGGGTTAAAAATGTTCATAACTGTGTGTATAACTGTTTTATGCACATAAATTAAAAATGTGGGCAAAAATTATGCACACTAATTGAAAAAAAATAATTGATTTACAGTAAAAAAGAGTAAAAATTAAAAAATCAAAAAATAAGAGTGAAAAAGGTAAAATTTTAAATGAAATAAAAA
>CANPVU010000022.1 GCA_947581765.1 uncultured Bacilli bacterium | reverse complement strand
CTAACGCTTAATCACGTTAACTCTGGTTAAATTCTTTATCAACTTTTTGGGTTCCACCCACTATTTGACAAAGAACCTAACTAGTTTAAGCTCTAGATGCATAAGAACCATCTTTAGTATTAACAAGTATCTCTTCATCTTGTTCAATAAATAGTGGTACTCTTACCATTAATCCTGTTTCAACAGTAGCATCTTTTTGTGCATTATTTGTAGTATTACCCTTTACAGCAGGTTCTGTTGAAGTAACCTTTAGTGCAACTTTTTCTGGTAAAATAACACCTAATACTTCTCCTTGGTATATAGAAACTAATACTTCTAATCCATCTTTTAAGTAATACTTATCATTTCCTAAGTGCTCTTCAGATAATTCTAATTGTTCATAAGTTTCATTATCCATAAAAGTATATATACCAGATGTTTCATATAAGAATTGCATATTTTTCTTTTCAATCATTGCTTTTTCTAATTTAACACCTGAATTAAATCTCTTTTCAACAATAGAACCTGTTCTTAAGTTTTTTAATTTAACTTGAACGAATGCAGCACCTTTACCTGGTTTAACATGTGAAAACTCTAATACTGTATAAATATTATCTTCAAATAATATAGTCATCCCGTTTTTAATATCATTTACATTAAACACCGCTAGCACTCCTTTCTAATTATATATTTATTATTTTTGTTCTTTATGAACTGTTACTTTTCTACATTTTGGACAAAATTTATTTAATTCTAGACGTTCTGAAGTATTTCTTTTATTTTTTTCTGTACGTTTATTCTCTGATTTACACACTGTACATTGAAGAGTTATTCTTTGTCTTGCTTCTCCTTTTTTTGCCATAGTCTTGCCCTCCTTTTTTACGCATTACTATTATAGCAAATTATTTATAAATTTCAAAGTATTTTTTAGAAATTTTTTGTGATATACGCTTGTTTACCTTAGACATTTGATTGAAATTTATATTTCCAGTTCCAACATTAGGTGTAATAACTGTAAAAGTAACAGTTGGATTATCATAAGGAGCATATGCAACTAATGACGTAGATAATGTTTCTGTATCTATTTTTCCATCACCATCTGCATCAACAAAAGATTGACTTGTTCCTGTTTTACCAGCTGGTTTATATTTATTATCTATAAATCCATATCCTGTACCAGATGCAAATACCATTTTCAATCCTTCTTTTATCCTATCAAAATATTTACTATCTGCTTGAACTTTATTTAACATTACTGGAGTATTACTATATATTAAGTTAGTTAATCCTTCTTTATCTGGTTCATATACTTTTCTTAATAATACTGGTTTTATTCTAGTACCATCTGTTGCTATAGTATTAATATATTGTGATAACTGTATTGGAGTATAATTATCGTATTGACCTATTGAAAAATCTAATAACAATCCAGGTTCTGTACCATTACCTTTATATCCTAATTTTTCATTTGGTAAATCTATTCCTGTTTTTACTCCTAATCCGAATTGTGAAAAAATATTTCTATATGTATCAAAAGCATCATTATCAAATACCAATGGTTTATTATATCTATATACTCCATTACCTACTTTTATTGCAGTATGAAATTGATATGTATTAGATGAATACGCTAATGCTTGAACATCATTTATATTTCCATATCTAGTATATGAACATTTAAGTGGTGTAGCAGCTATTTTTATACATGCATCATTTCTAACTTCACCAATTTGTAAATTACCAGTTACATATCCTACCATATGAGATGCTGCTTTTACAGATGATCCTGGAGTTATTGATGCATTAATTACTCCAGCAGAATCATCATATACTTTATATTCTCCATTTTCTTTTTTAATTATCTTTCCAACCATAGATAAAACCTCACCAGTATTTGGATCACTTATTACAACATATGCTCTATCAAAATAGTCAGTATATTTATCATTTTTCTTAGTATATAATAATTCTTCCTCTACTATTTTTTCAACTTCTTTTTGTAATTCAATATCTATTGTAAGTAGTATATCATTTCCTCTTTGGCCCTCTTGTAAAACTACGTAATCACCATCTTCATCTATTGTATATTTTGTTTTTACACCACGTAATATACTTTCATATTGATATTCTAAATAACTTATTCCTACTCTATCACTAAGACTATATCCAGTAGCAAGATACGAATCTTTTAACTCAGCAGGTAATCCACTACTACTTGATGAAACATTACCTAATATTGTTCTAAAAGCAGATCCATAAGGATATTCTCTTTCCCAATCCAATTTTGTTCCAAATCCAGGTATTGAATCTCCATTTTCTGCTATATATGCATACTCTTCATCAGTTACATTTTCATTTTTTATTATTTTTTCAGAATAATAATATCCCTTATTCATTAAATAATATATATATGCAGCCTTCTTATCCATTTCACTATATTCACTTAAGTCTTCTTTTGTTACTCTATCTATTTTATATTGTTCAATATCATCAAGTGTTATTTTTCTTTCATCTAATTGTTGCCATTCTTCATCTGTTATTTTTAATTTTGCTAATCTAGGATTATTTATTATCCAAAAATTTTTTAAATCATAATCATTTAATTTACTATAATCTAAATCTATTAAATCAGCAATTTTATATGCCATTACAACCTCTTCAGATGTAGTAATTCCTAATTTTTTCTTATAATATATAGTCTTTACAGCTTTATTATCAACAATAATTTTACCATTTCTATCATAAATTCTTCCTCTAGCAGAACTTCCACCATCTACTATTACTTGACTTAATACTTTAAGTTGTTCTTTATAGTAATCATTTTTTACTATTTGTACATAATATAATGAAAGAGATAATATAGAAAATATTATTACTATAAATACAGTCAAAACTTTATATCTTTTATTTACAATGGAAGTAACGTCATTTTCTTTAATTAGTTTATAATGTTTTTTATTATTGATTGGTTTTTTCATATTACCTCCTGTAAACTTTTTATTAATTAAGAATATAATATATTATGAAAGAAAAAATAATTAAATCATATATTAAGTCTATGACAAAAGACGATATTTACTCATTTGCTAAAAAAAATAATATTAATTTAAATGATAATGAATTAGATTATATATATTCCAACATAAAATATAATTATGATGAAATATTAAACAATCCTAAATTATATTTAGATAAAGCTAAAGCTAATTTAAATACTAATACTTATAATAAATTATATGAACTTTATTCTATTTATTACCCAAAGCTATATCATTAACTAAATTATCATTAAATTTTTTATTTTTTATCATTTCAATTTCATATTTATAAGGTGCTAATTTACCAAAGTCAGTATCTACATAAGGTGTTTCTAATATTTTAGGAACATTTTTTAATTTTTCATGATATATAACTTTCAATAAATTATCAAATCCAATAGTTCCATATCCTATGTTTTCATGTCTATCTTTTTTAGCACCCCTAATATTTTTACTATCATTAATATGTAAAACTAATAATTTATCTAATCCTATAATATTATCAAATTCTTCTAATATAGAATCAAAATTATTTAAATCATAACCAGCATCATTTATATGACATGTATCTAAACAAACGCCTAATTTTTCATTAAATTTTACACCATCTATTATAGTTTTTAATTGTTCAAAAGTAAATCCTAATTCACTACCTTTACCAGCCATAGTTTCTAAACAAATAGTTACCTTTGTATCTTTATCTATACATTCATTTAAACTATCAATTATATTTTGTATTCCTATATCTATACCAGCTCCAACATGGCTACCAGGGTGTAAAACTAATTTATTTACTCCCAATGATTCTACTCTTTTAATTTCTTCTTTAAGAAAATTTACGTTAAATTCAAAATTTTTTTTATTAGCTAAATTTATTATATATGGTGCATGCACTATTACATCATCAATATTAATATTTTCATTTAGCATTAAATTATGAGCTAATTGTGTTAATTTAGGATCAATATCTTTTCTATTTGTATTTTGAGGTGCTCCTGTATAAAACATAAACGTGTTAGCGCCGTAACTAAGTGTTTCTATTACACTACCTAACATTTGCTTATCCTTATTAAAAGAAACATGAGAACCTATAATTAAATTCATGCTATCACCATCCATTTTATTATTATAACACGTATAATACTGATAAATCTATACATATCCAATTTACAAAATTATTTTACTTTACTTTATTTCTTTAATAGCATATTGAAATAATTTACTTTTTCTATTATAATTATTATAGTAGAAAGGAGTAAGGTATGGCTGAAAATAATCAAGAAGTTAAAGTAGAAACACCAAAGAAGAAAAGAAATTGGTTATTTACATTGTTTGCTTGTGTTGCAACTGGTGTAATTGTATATTTAGCAATTAATATAGGTAATAATGCATCAAAAACTGTAGATCCTGATGTTAATAAATCATGCGATAAAGTAAGCAATAGTAATATAGAATCAAATAGTAATGAGATTATTGATTCAAATTCTAACTCAACTGTAGAAAATAATACTACAAGTAGTATTGATTCAAGTAAACTTAGAAATAATTTTATACTTGATTCTAGTAAAAATAATGATAAATCAGTTTCATATAACATTTCATTAGCATCATATGGATCTTATGATGGAAATAGTGTTTCTGTAGTTGTTAAAAGCCCATATACAAGTGCTACAATTGGTGATAAAACAGTTAATTTTGATAAAAAAGTAATTGAAGTACTATTTACTGGTTTTGGACAAGCAACTGGAAGCGAGACAATTCTTTTCCTAATGGAAGATGGTACAGTAGAATATATTCCTTACAGAAAAGCATTAACTGGTGAAATGAAATCTTATGGAGCTATTCCTAATGTAACTGATGTAGTTAAATTATTTGTTGGTGCTTCTGAAACAATTGGCGGTAGTGTTAATATTATCGCACAACGTGCTGATGGAACATTCTATTTATTAGATTCTAATTTAAATGCAACAGGTAATTATAATTAATACAATATGAAATATTCTTTCATATTGTAGACAAACCTCTAGAAATTTTCTAGAGGTTTTGTTATGCTATTTTATAAAAATAATATTTGTTAATTTTCAAAATAAAAGAGTATTGAACTTTATCAACACCCTAAAGTAAATTATACAATTCATTTTTAGTCTTTATTTAAAGCACTAAACATTATTTTAAAGAATAGGAATGCTACAACAAGTATACCTACCCATAAAATTGGATTTCCATAATTATCCATTATCCAATTTTTAAATTTATCAGACCACTCCTGTAATTTACTAAATAATGACAAAGTATATATCATTTTTTCCATTAATACCACCTATACCTTTCTTATACTTTTATGTCCTTTCATAATCATTTTTATTCCTATTGGATGAGGGAATGCTATTGTAAGAATTGATTTTTCAACACTAACTATAACTCCTTCACCAAACGTAATATGAACTACCTTATCACCAGGCTTATAATCAACAGAGCTATCAATATTATTATGATAATTATTGGAGGGATTATTAAATATATCAGTAATTTCATCTTTTTGAATATAATCATCGCCAATTTCTTTTACAAACCTACTTACTGGATTCATATTATCTAATCCATATAAAATTCTTCTTTTAGCCCCTACTAACCAAAGTTTTTTCTTTGCTCTAGTAATTGCTACATAACACAATCTTCTTTCTTCTTCTAACTCATCATTATCTGTTAATGCCCTACTATGTGGAAATATACCTTCTTCCATTCCTATTACAAATACATATTTAAACTCTAATCCTTTTGCAGAATGAATAGTCATCAATGTAATAACATCACTATTTTCTTTATGTTCTTCAATATCTGCAACCAAACTAATCTCTGATAAAAAATCACTTAATGAAACTATTCCATTTTTTTCCTCATAAGTTTTAGTAATAGATTTAAACTCTTCTAAGTTTTCAAGTCTTGCTTCTGCTTCTAAACTTTCTTCACTTTCAAGTTCTGCTTTAATACCACTTTCTTCTAATACTCTATCAACTAATTCAGTAAGAGATAATATCTCACTTTCCTCTTTTAATTTTTCTATTAACTCTTTAAACTTTAATTCTTTACCACTATCTATAATATTATAAATACTATTTCCACTTATCGAAGCTTTAAGATTTAACTGTTCTATAGTCTTATTACCTATTCCCCTTTTTGGAGTATTAATTATTCTAGTTAAACTAACATCATCATCACTATTATAAATTAATCTTAAATATGCTATTAAATCTTTTATTTCTTTTCTATTATAGAAGTAAAAACTACCTATTACTTTATATGGTATATTTTCTCTTAGCATAGCCTCTTCTATATTTCTTGATTGTGCATTAGTTCTATATAAAACAACTATATCATTTAAATTTACACCATCATTAATTAAAGTAGATATTTCTTTTGTAACATATAATGATTCATCTTTTTCATCTAAACACTTGTGATAAATTATCTTATCCCCTACTTCATTATCTGTCCACAACTTCTTATCTTTACGCTGTTTATTATTTTTTATTACATCATTTGCTGCATTCAATATTGTTTTTGTACTTCTATAATTCTGTTCTAACAATATTATTTTAGCACCCTTATAATCTTTCTCAAAATTAAGTATATTTCTGTAGTTAGAACCTCTAAATGCATATATTGATTGTGACTCATCTCCAACTACACAAATATTTTTATTCTTCTTACTTAACATCTTACTTAATTTATATTGAACCTCATTAGTATCTTGATATTCATCTATCAAGATATATTTATACTTTTCTTGATATTTTTCTAAAACATCTTTATTATTCAAGAATAATTCTATTGGCTTTAATAATAAATCATCAAAATCAAGTGAATTATTTGTTTCTAATTTTTCTTGATATTTTTTATATATTTCAATTACTTTTTCATCATATTCTGAAATAGAAAATTTTTCTAAATCTTCTGGTTGCATCATTTCATTTTTAGCACTACTTATCTTATTTCTAATTGCACGTGGATTATATACCTTAACATCTAAATTCATATCTTTAAGTATTCTTTTTATTATAAGTAATGAATCATCACTATCTAATATAGTAAATTCCTTTTTATACCCTAATAATTCATAATTTTCACGTACTATATATAACCCAAATGAATGAAATGTTGATATTTGAATTTGATATGCAATAGGTCCTAATAAATTAACTACTCTTTCTTTCATTTCTTTTGCAGCTTTATTAGTAAAAGTAATAGCTAAAATGTTTTGTGGAGCAACTCCTAATTCTTCTATAAGATAAGCTATTCTAGTAGTTAATACTTTTGTTTTTCCACTACCTGCTCCAGCAATGACAAGGAGAGGTCCTTCAGTTGTAGTAACTGCCTTTAATTGTTGTTCGTTTAAATTATCTATCATGAATCCTCCTTTACACTAATATTATAACATATATTTTAATTAAAAGATAAAAACTATATCAATTGACATAGTTTTTATAGTTATATATTCTTAATATCTCTATTTTTAAACACTATAAATGATGGAATTATTAATATTAGTAGATATATTATACAAATTATAATTGAAAGTACTAATGTTAATCCTTTTATTACTGGATTACTATTGAATATATATGGACTTAAATCCCAATTATATCCAATAAAATACTTTATAAATGGTTTATCAATAGAAGATAAAATTGCACCTAAAATATCTGTACCCATATATCCTACAAAACCAGTTATAATAGCAAGTGCTGTATTATTAAATATTGTAGAAGCAGCAAAAGCTAGTGTAGATAACAATATAAATTTAGGTAATAATGAAATAATATTTAACAATGTATATTGAAATATTCCTATGTAAGATACAGAGTCACTTAAATTACTATATACTACAACTTTACTAGAAAGAGAATCAAATCCAAAGAAAATACCCCCTACTATTAATTGAATAATAAACATTATAAATATTCCAATAAATATACTAGATAATGAAACTATATACTTACTAAGTAATAATTTAATTCTACTATATGGTTTAACCAATAACAATTTAATTGTTCCTTTATTAAATTCTTGACTTACTATACTACCAGAAATCATAAATATGAATATAACAATCATTAAAGAATAATCATTAAAAAATGAGACCAAAGTTTCTTTTAATGTTATTTCAGCAGTTTTATCATATTTTAATTTATATTCAAAATTGAAATAGTTTTCCCTTAAATAGTAATATTGTTCTTTTTGTTTTTCATCAAGTTTATCCAAGTTTTTATAATTCAATAATTCAATTTTTGAATTTCTATATCCTTGCAAATTATTATATTTAGTAGTATCAGCGTAAGAAATATTTTTCTCAAGTTGTAATTCTAATACTTCTTTTTGAATATTTAAATTTTCCTTTTCTATTTTTAACTCCCCATCAGATAATGATTCATAATATAATTCTTCTTCACTAATTTCTTTTTCTGAAGCTTCTTTTTTAGAATCTTCATCCTTATTTTTACTATCAATTATAGATAATTTTAAATTAACTTCATTTAACTGCTCATTTACAATATCTTTCCAATCACTATTATCTAACTTATAAACAAAATCATCTAAATCCTTCTTAGCTTTATCATACTCTTCTTTATCTTTTGTTACACCTAACTCATAATTATCTATTATACTAACTAAATCTGATAGTTCCTCATCTTGTACTATATAAGCTCTTTGCCAACTATCTTTTTCATATTTTGACTTAATATTATATACATCATAATCCACTTTAGAACTAACATACCATTCTTTATTATCTGAACTTTTATCTTCTTCATATGATTCTTTAGCAAGCTCATAATCTTCTTTTACATAAGAATCGCCTAAATCATACATAGTATTAGATAAAGAATCAATTGTCTTATATAGAATATTTGTTAATATACAAAAAAGTACTGAAATAATCAATAATATAATTATTCCTTTTTTATGGAAAGATTTAATAAATTCATTTTTTAATAAATTAATCAATTTTATTACCTCCTGTCTTTATAAGGAAAGCATCTTCAAGACTAATTTGATTTCTTATAACTTGATAAATCAAATAATCTTTTTCAACAAGTTTTTTTATAATATTTGGTATTTCTTCTTGATTTAATTTAACTCTAAATGTATTATCATTAATTATTTCAACTGGCCTACCAACTACATCAGTTACCTTTTTTACAGAACTAATTTCTATTGTATATACTGAATCAGAAACATTATTCTTTAATTCATCTATATTAGTAGTTTCTATTACAGAACCATTTTGAATAATACATACTTTAGTACAAAAGCTTTCCAATTCAGCTAAATTATGACTAGATATCAAGATTCCCATTTTTTCTTTTTTAGATAAATTAGTTAATAAATCTCTTAATTCTTTAATACCTTCAGGATCTAATCCATTAGTTGGTTCATCTAATATTAGTAAGTTTGGTCTATTTAGTATTGCTGCTGCTATACCTAACCTTTGTCTCATACCAAGTGAATATTTACTAACTTTATCATCAATTCTTTTATCTAAACCAGATATTTTTATAACTTCTTCAACCCTTTTTTTATCTACATCTTTATACAATCTAGCAATCATATTTAAATTTTGTCTACCAGTTAAATACATATACATATCTGGATTCTCTACAATAGCTCCTACTTTTTCTATTGCCTTAACAAAATCATTTTTTATGTCATAACCATTTATATGTACTTGGCCAGAAGTTATTTTCTGTAAACCCAAAATCAATTTTATAGTGGTTGTTTTACCAGCTCCATTTGGTCCTATAAAACCTAAAATATCTCCCTCAAACACTTCAAAACTAACTTGGTTTAATACTTGTTTTTTACCAAAAATTTTTGTTAAATTTTTACACTCTAATATTTTTGTTGACATAATACCTCATTTCTATTTATTTCTAACATAGTAACAAAAACTTTACATTCAGAATATAATATTAATTGAAAGGAGTATTTATGAAAAAGATAATTATATCCATAATACTATTAGCTTTTGTTATAACATTTGTTTTAACAATTAAAAATGTAAATAATAAAAAGGATGATTCTAAAGAACTTACTAAAGTAAAAGTTGCAGAAGTAACACACAGTTTATTTTATACACCTATGTATATTGCTCATTCCCTAGGATACTTCGAAGATAATGGTCTTGATGTTGAAATAATATTAACCAGTGGTGTGAATAAAATATTAATTCATTAACAGTTTAACATATATAAAAAAAATTGTCTATTAAACAATTTTTATATTTATCTATAATAAACTACTAATAATTAAAAAATTATTATATATTTTTTAAATTTATAAATATATTATTTCTATTTCTTTATTTTTTGATATTGTTATACCCTTTATTATACTAGTAATATATTCTTTACTTAATTTATTAATATTTAAATTTAAACTTTTAGCTACATAATTTAATACTGAATCATATTTAATAAAATGTGAAGTACACACATACTTTCCTCCCGATTTACAATAGCTATTACAATTTAAATTATATATTACTTGACTACCTCTTTTATCTTGTCTTACACTCATTAGTGATTTACACTCTTTACAATATATTAATCCTTCTAGTAATAATTTATCTCTAGCATTAACCTTTCTATTTATATTATTTACAATATCAAATAATTTTTTACTTATTATTGGTTCATGCGTATCATTGCAAATAATCCATTCATTTTTTTTTGTTTTAATTCTCTTTTTTGATTTATATGATAACTTTTTTTGAATTCCTTGTACTAAATTTCCAGTATACATATAATTTGTTAAAATATTATGTATTGAACTAGTTGTCCATAAACTACATTCACGTAGTTTTTTATATTTAAGTGGTGTTGGAACATTATATAAATTTAAATAATCACAAATCTCTTTTAGACTTTTACTTGTAAGCGCTAGAAAGAAAATATACTTAACTATAAGGGATGAAACTGGATCTACTATAAGTTTATGCTTATCCATTGGCGATTTTAAATATCCAAAAGATGCACTATTTCCTAAAAATAGACCTTGTTGTTTTTTATTTCTTAATATTGATTTAATTTTTCTAGATGTATCCTTACTTTGTAAATCATTGAATAAAGATTTAAATGGTAATAAATCACTTGTATAACTATCAAGTAAAGTATCTATATTATCAAGTATTGATACATACCTTACCTTTTTTGATGGAAAATATTCTTCTAAATAATAACCACATTTTATATAATCTCTACCTAATCTCGATAAATCTTTAGTTATTATCATATTAACATTTCCATCTTCTATATCCTTTAACATTCTTTCAAACCCAGGCCTATCAAAATTTGTTCCAGAATATCCATCATCTATATACTTATCATATAATAATAAATTATTATCCTGTATATATTTATTTATTAAATTTATTTGATTAATAACGCTTTCACTTTTCTCATCATACTTCTTATTTACATCTTCGCGAGATAATCTAATGTATGCAGCTACTTTATAATAATTAATAAATATCACCAATAAAAAATATGTTTGATGTAATTATTTTATTCATAGGTGCTGATAAAGTTGCTGCAGCAGTAATGAGTAAAGATGTACAAATTGGATTTTGTGGAAGTGAACAAACTATATATATATACAATAGAGGTTCAAAAGATTATCTAGTAAATTTTGCTGGATTAACTAAACGTGATGGAAGTTTTATTGTATCAAGAAATAAAGATGAAAATTTTGATTTAAAAGATTTAAATGGAAAGACTATTTTAGGAGGTAGAAATGCAGGAATGCCTGCTATGACACTAAATTATACATTAAATAAGTTAAAACTTGATACTAAAGTTGATACTAGTGTTGATTTTGCTAATCTTGCTGGAGCATTTATAGGAGGAAATGGCGATTATGTTACATTATTTGAGGATAAGGTAGTGATAATGACTTTCCAACCCTAAATATAAATTTGCTTGTTAATTTGCAAATTACACACAAAAATATGAATTTACTTGATATTTTACTATGTACCTTCTTGTTCCAGTAGTGTTATACCCTCTTTTAAATTCATAATTTTTTCTCATGAATTTTTCAAAATTTTTCATGCTAGGAATTACTGCTTGTTGCACTTCTTTTTCCAAAAAATTCTTGGAAAAGTTAAAAAATATATTCAACTCAATATTTTCTTTATTGCCATTTATTTTTGAAACAACTATTTTATCTAGTAATAATTCCATAATTTTATTTTTTACATCACTTTCTTTAAGTTTCTGACTTAATATTTCTTCTAATTGAGCATTTTTATCTTTTATATCATCAAAATTTTGTTTAGTTTTTTCTAAAAGAGCAATATCTTCATCAATTTTTGAAATTTCTTTGTTACACTCATTGTTCCTAGCATTAAATTCACTATTTGATAAATTTCCTTCAATATTAAGTTCTAATAATTTATCTTTTTTAGAAAGTATTTTATCTTTTTTCTTTTTTAGTTCTATCATTTTATTATCAATACCTATGTTCTTTTTATTACTTTCATATAATTCTAATAAAATACCATTTACACTTGAAATTTCTATTTTAAGTTCTTTTATAATATCATCAAAAATAGCATATATTTCACTTTCTCTTATATTAGGTGAATCACATGCTTTTTTGCCCTCTTTTAAATATTTAGCACAAACCCATGTAATGTCATCAGTTGATTTACATTGCCTTCTTCTATGAAATACTTCATTATGTTCTGAACAATATATTTTTGCTGATAATGGATACCTATTTTGATACATAATTTTATCTTCTTTATAATCATTACCAAATGTTTTATTTCTCATATTTAATCTTTCGTTGGCCCGTTCCCATAAATTTTCATCAACAATAGGAGGTATTCTAATTTTATCTTCATATATTATCCAATCTTTTTTAGGAATCATCTTTACTTTTTTAGTCATATAATCAACGATTTCTGTTTTCTTACCACAATAGTATCCCTTATATTTTGGATTTTTTAACATTCTTGTAAGTGTTGAAGTACACCATCTTTTATTTTGACATGTTCTTATTCCCTCTTTATTAAATTGTTTAGCAATTTTTGTAATAGACATGTTTTCAACTGCATATAAACTATACAATCTTTTTACAACATATGCTTCTTCAGGAACAATATATAAATTTCCTGTAAGTTTATCTTTTTTATAACCATATAATAAATCATTACCTAAAATTGTACCATTTTTAATAGATCTATTCATACCAAATTTTACACGTTCTGATAATCTTCTAATTTCATCTTGTGCCATAGAAGCCATTATAGTAAGACGGAGCTCTGAATCAGGTAAAGCAGTATTAATGTTATCATTCACAAATAATACTGCTACACCATAAGAAAGTAATTCTCTTGTATACTTAATACTATCTAAAGTATTTCTTGAAAATCTAGATATTTCTTTTGTAACAATTAAATCAAACTTTCCCTTTCTGGCATCCTCTATCATTTTCATAAAGTTATCTCTTTTATAATCAGTAGTTCCACTTATTCCATCATCTACATATCCAGAAACATAAGTCCAATTATCATTATTTTTTATCATTTCATCAAAATGTTCTACTTGATTTTTCAAGGAACTTTGTTGTTCTAGATGGTCAGTTGATACTCTTGAATAATCTGTAACTCGAAGTTTCATTGCCATTAAAGAAACTCCCATATTTAATTGTTGTCTAACTGTATATAAATCCATTTAACATTCCCCCACTTAAACAAGAGATTATCACTTTAAACTTTTAATGTTAAATGTGTAAATCCTATGATATTTTTAATTTTGTAGTTTTGATTTTTTCTAATAATTTTTCTTCTGTTAATTTAAAGATATGATAAGGTATTTTTTGATCATTATACATATTTTTATTTACAATAAGAGCAATTTCTAAATATATTTCATACTTACTATCCAAAAGTTTATGAATAATAATCAACCCCTTAATAAAAAATATGCAATAAATTTTTATAAATAACTATTTATTTTTTCAAAATTAAAACAGGTCTAAATACCTGTTGTTCACTTCCTATAACTGGTTTTAAATTAGCATAAAATAGAGATTACACTTTTTTGCAATTATTCACATAGTATAATCCCCATAATATTCCAATTCAAAAAAACATTCATTTACTTAATTTATATTTATCAACTTATAGATCAATTATGTATAATTCTAAATGGTTTTATGGATATAACAGTATATCCATATTGTTCTATTTCTTCCTGTAAAAAAAGAATAACAGTTCTAATATCTACGCTATCATAATGATTATCAAAATACTTTTTTGATAAATCTGAGACTATTTCTATTAAATTCTTTCTATTTTTAGGATTTTGTTTATAAAAATCTATTAAATTCTTTGCCATCTTTTTTGAAACTTTTCTATGATCTTTATCACCTATATCATTTTTACACCATTGAGCATATTTATATAGTTTTTCTTTATTATATTCATACTTATTAACTAATTTATGATTTTCATCTAGAGTGAAATTTTTAGGTATAAATTTATTTGCTCTTAATTGTATTTCGTATGAAAATGCCTTGTACTCTTTTTTTATTAACGATTCAACACTTTCCTTAAATGTTTTATTTGTTTGTAAAAGGGATTGATTTTTAATAATTTTTGAGACTATTTTCTCACTTTCATTATCTAATATATCTTCAAACATATCTATTAATTCATCTTTCATTTCTATACTCCATTCCATTTTTTACTTTAAAAATTATTCATTAGTTTTAATTTATTCATTAATATAACTTTGTTATCATAACTAGGATGCACATATATATCAAGAGTTATCTTCACACTTGAATGCCCAAGTATTTCACTCACAGTTTTGCATCACTACTCATTTCGATACATCGCATTACAAATGTATGCCTTAAAGCATGAAAGTTATATTTTTACAAACCTTGGAAGTATTCGTGATTCAATTACATAAGAATAATTGAATATGTTGTCAGCCTACATCTTATTTTTGCACTTTTAAACCAATTAATAATATCTCCATATAAATATTTTTTTATTTAATCTTAAAATGTTTTTCTCAATCATATTTTCACCTTTTCTATTAAATTTTTATTCATTTTAATTCAACACAAATTTTATTCTAGTCAGACTCAATGAAATGTTTTAAAATAAAATCGTACTATATTAATAGATACGTTGGTGAAGTAAAATGACTTTAAAACAAATGTTTGGAAAAAATCTTAAATACTATCGTTTTACAAAAGGATACACTCAAGAAGAATTTGCGGAAAAAGCAAATTTGAATACATCCTATGTTAGTGAATTAGAAAATGGGAAATATGGTCCAAAATTCGAAAGAGTTGAACAAATTGCATCTATTTTAGATATTGAGCCATATTTACTATTTTTAGTAACCACTGAAACTAAAAAAAGCCTTCCAAAAAGAGTTGATATGAAATAAATTATAAATAACATTTCTATTTTTATAAATCACATTTTTTAATTATGATTATGATATCATAAATCTAAAGAACAAACAAATTATTACAAAAATTAAATTCAAAAAAAGTAACTTTCAACATTGAGTTACTTTTTTCATTTGATTTTCTTTAACTCGTTTTTCTTTTTTATAGACTTGATTACTTATTAATATATCTTTAATTAAAGAATTTCCATAAGAAATTAGTATAATTATAGTATTCATTAATATTTCATAATTTGCTTTATATTTTTAATTATATATTTTTTAGCTGTTCGATTATTTTTTTTATTATCAACTAATTAACTATTATATTTACTAGCACTATTTCTTAAAATTTTTCTATAAATACAACTTTATTCATTATCAACTCTCAATTTTCCGTTATTCATATATAATACTTTATCTGCATATTTTTTTACCACTTCATTATGACTAACTACAATTACGCACTTACCTTCATTTGCAAGTTTTCGTAACATTTCCATAACAAAAATTTCATTTTCAGAATCAAAATTACCTGTTGGTTCATCTGCCAATATTATACTTGGATCGTTTGCTAAAGCTTTTGCAATTGCAACACGTTGTTGCTCTCCATCAAATAGTGCATTAGTAAAATGATATATTTTGTCTTTTAGTCCAATACTATTTAATAATCTTATTGCCTTTTGTTTTTTTTCAACTAAATCAATTTCATTATTTATGTACATTGATAACATAACATTTTCATATGCTTTTAATTTTGGGCTTAAAAAAATTTTTTGAGAAACAAATCCAATTTCTTTTGAGCGAATTTCTGCTTTTTCTGTTTCTGATAATTCGTTTATCAATTTATCATTTACATATATTTTTCCAGCATCAATATTTTCTAATAATCCTAAGCAATGAATAAAAGTAGATTTTCCACTCCCCGAATGACCCATTATAGCGTAAAATTTTCCCTTTTCAAAATTAACAGATATATCATCAATTACTTTTTTTTCTTTTCCTTTTAAATGATACGTTTTTTTTAAATTTAGTACTTTAATAAACATTTTTTTACTCCTCCTTTTATTTTTTAAAGAAAAAACAAAAAAATACTAAACAATATAAAAAAGTAATTATAAATAATGATACAATAACTATTTTTTTCTTAACTTTCTATTTTCATCTTTTCTATTCATTATAAAAAATAACTACTCTTTTCTAACTACAAAATTACTCTTTTTGAATTCTAAAAGCTAGAACTAATTTGTCACATTTTGTAGATGATTAATCACAAAAAAAAGAACCATATTGGCTCTTAATAAAGAATTACCAGCTTCCAGTCCATGATGCCTGTGCAACATTTATACTATCATAATAATCTGTTATTGAACTTTCTAATTCTATTCCATTAACGCTAACACTATACTTTAATGAATTAGCACTTGATATAGTTTTGGTAGCATGAGCATAATCACCAACAGCAATTTGTTTTAAAATTTTAGCATCAACATTTTTTTCAACATCAAAATAAAGTGTTTGCTTTAAAGACACATACGAACCAACGGGTAATTTAAATGTTGCAGCTGTACCAGTACTAAATTTCTTACTTGTAAAAGTCGTAGAAGTTGTACAATCAGTAGTACTTGTGCAATATTGTTGAGAAAACTTTATTGTTTTTGGTTTTACACTTGCATAATGTCCTATTGCAATTGTATCGTAACTTCTTATTTTTGGATTATTTTTCCATACCAATTCATTTTTATATCTATAGGTTGATCCACTAGAAGTAATTGATGTTGTCATTTTTTTATACGTTGTCTCAATAGTAACACTTCCAGCAGTAAATGGATAACTTTCATCAGCTGAATTATATTCATCTTCACTGATTTCTTCTGTTTTTTGACTAATAATTACATTTTCGTTATTTACGTTGATATTATAATTATTATTTTTAATAACAGTAGTACTTTTATAATATTTAGTACTTACATTTTCTTTTTCAAGAATATTTTCAGATAAATCTTGAGCAAAAACAACAGATGGAAAAATAACTACAGATACTAAAAAAGCCATCATTATTCTTAATTTCATACAATTCTCCTTTCTATAATAATATTATATCGTAAACAATAAAAAAACAATGAGAAATTTTGGCACATTTATGAGATGTTTTTGCTCATTGTTTAATTAACTATTAAATTTATCATATATTGCTCTTTCTGATTTTCATTTTCTCCCTCAATAATCATAAGCAATTTATCATTTTTTATATCCATATTAATTTTATCAGAGTCAACTGAAAAGAAAACATCATCTAATAACTCATCTAAACTACTTTCATTATCATAACTATCTATTGTGGAATTATAAATAATATCATTGTCTGATAAAAGACTTATTTTTATTGTTTTAAAGTTCTTTTCTTTGTCTGTTCCAACATATTTATCAATATAATTTATTTTTCTTACCCACAATATAGTTCTTCTTTTATTTTCTACTAAATTTGCTTCAATATTAAAATCTTCTGTATCTGTATTAATACTTTTAACGTAATATTTATTATAATAATTCACAAATAAAATTGTACTTAACACAATTACAAAAATAACTATTACTAAAGTTAATTGCTTAATTAATTTTAATTTAACTCTATCTACTGAATTTTTAATATATTTCATTATTACTTCATTATTTACTTCAATATTCTCATTCTTACATTTATCGTTCGAATTATTATTTAATTTTCCATCTAATAACTCTTCAATAGTAATGCCTAGTGCATCACTTAATGGTTGTAATAAAGTAAGGTCAGGATCGCTAATATTTCTTTCCCATTTTGATACCAAAGTTCTATCTATATTTAAAATTGTTGCTAATTTTTCCTGCGTTAGCCCTTTACTTTTTCTTTGATCTGCAATAAATTTTCCTATATTTTTTACACTCAAACTAATCATCCTGTCTACATATAATTATGAATTCTTATTTTGTTGGCTTTCTACGATAACATGAACCAGTACATCTTTCCATTTATCTTCGTTATTTATATTATAAGTCTTTTTAAATATTGAATTTAGTTTTTCTTTAATTTGTTGTTTATTAAATAGAAGAAGTGTTACATATATTTCATTTTCTATATAATTAACTCTCTTTTTTGAAAAATATATAATAGCTAATACTATCATAAAAAACAAGCTACAAATAGGAAATCCTATATAGGTCATACAACCACCTCTATATTATATATAGATTATAGCAAAAAGATATCAAATTTACAATTTCAATATCTTATATCTTCATGGTCTTAACTTTATGAATATCGCTTATTGTCTTTGCTTCTTCAGGGTAAATGTTAATTTTTTCCATCTTTAAGTCATTATTAATTCTTATAAAATCATCTGTTTCATAAATTAATGAAGAATAATCTCTTTTTCCACTAATTGGGCTAGTACTAAATTCTTTTCTTATCTTATAACAATAAGGTATATTTGAAACTCCGTTTTCTATAAACATCTTATGTAATTCTAATAATACTTTTTCTGCATTTTTTTGTGCATCTTTTTTTAATACAACATGAATAATTGGAACTTTTTTTCCTTCTATTGTTCCTGCTATGGCCTCACATTCTAAAATAGAATTATGCTTTGCCATAATATTTTCATAATCAAATAGGTATTGAATATGTCCACTTTCATCTATAAATGAATCTAAAATTCTACCATAAACTCTATAAACTCCATTTTCATCACATGAACCTAAATCGCCTGTTTTAGCCCATCTTTTGCCATTTTCATCATAACAATAAACGTTATTTGTTGCCTTTTCATTTTGATAGTATCCCCTCATAATGGCAGGAGTTATTACTTGTACTTCACCACGTTCATTAGTTGACAATTCTTTGCCCGTTTTTGGATCTACTATTCTAGCTTCAACATATGGCATTTTATATCCTGCTTCATTTGTTCTACCTTTTAGATATTGATTAATCATTACCATACATCCAAATTCACTAGCTCCATATCCCATAATTAATGGATTTTTAGCACCCAATCTCATCAATTCTTTTGATACTTCCCTTGCATAATCTTCTGTTAAACCTTCTCCACCAGTACATGGAAAAATTAAACTTTCTAAATCTCCTACTTTTAAATTTGATTCTAAAGCTGAAGAATAGTGAGAGCCAGCAGCAGTCACAGTATTTGGTTTATATTTTTTTAAATCAGAAGCGAAAGTTGTTTTATCATATATAGGTTGCAAAACATTTGTACATCCAAAAGCAAATGGGGCATTATAACAATGAGATACACCAGTAGCATACATTGGTGGAATTACTACAAGATTTCTATCCCCTGGTTTTCTATCCATACCACCTAGTGCATCATACATACTAACCATATTATTAAATCCATCATTTGTTAAGACAACACCCTTTGGATTACCAGTTGTACCACTTGTATAAAATATGCCTGCTTCTTTACCTTCAATATATGGTTCTGAAAGTAAAAGATAATTTTCACCTTTTGCACATGCTAGAAAAGAATCTAAATCAAAGTATTCTATATTATCTATAATATCTTTCTTTTTTATTGTTTTAAAAAATGGATTACTTAATCTAAATTTATCAAATAATGATGCATAAGATGATAATGATGAAAAAATTATTTTTTCAAGATTTGTTCTAGCAATTTCTTCTTTTAAACTTGGATAAAATTTATCAAGAATAAATAATACTTTACAATTAGTATCATTAATATACTTTTTACTATTTAATTTAAAATAATTAGGATTTACAAAATTAGCAATTGCACCAATTTTATTTAAAGCATAAAATGAGATTGCTGAATCTGGTGTTCCTGCTAAACACAATGTAACAACGTCATTACTTTTTACTCCTAATTGTTTAAAGGCTTTTGCGTACTTATCAATTAATTCAGCAAATTCTTTGTATGTAATTGAATTACCAAAATATTCAATTGCAGCAATATTTTGATTTTTAGAATTTCTATCCAAGATATTATCCACAATATTTTTTTTAACTTTTAATTCTTCTATTTCTGTCATATTATTAAAATCTCCTCTACCCCTTTTTGACTTTTTCATGGTATTATATCACATATGATTAATATAATCAAAACAGGTTATAAATGAATGTTATGTATAAAGTAGCATTACTCTTTAGTTTATTGTAAATAATTAAATTGCTTTAATTATAAGAATGTTAACCGTTTTTTAGGAAAATTCATATCAATGTAATTGTGGAACCTAATGCACTTGCACTAGAAAAAGAAGATCAAGGTTATGTAGTAAAATCAGTTGGAGAAATTGGTGGAGAGGTTCCATATACAACATTTAATGCATTAAAAAGCTATATTGAAGAAAATCCTGATGTAATAGATAAATTTAGGGACGCTATTCAAAGAGGTATAGACTATACTAACACACACTCTGATGAAGAATTAGCAAAACTTTTAGTTGATTACTTTCCTGATACAAGTTTAGAAGATATAACTACTGTAATTGGAAGATATAGAAATATCGACTCTTGGTATAAAACTACACAAATTACTGAAGAAGGATTTAATCGTATGCAAGATATCATTGAATTTAATGGTTTTCTTGATAAAAGAGTTGACTTAAGCACATTATACTATGAATAATAAACAAATTTACTTTCAGTCTAAGACAATGTCATTAACAAATGAAATTATCTTTCATAATATAAATTAGTAAGGAGGAATCTCATGAATAATATTTTAGAAACTAAAAATCTAAAGAAAATTTATCATACAGAAAAACAAGAAACACTTGCTGTAGAAGATTTCTCATTTAATATTAATGAAGGAGAATTTGTTGCAATTGTAGGACCTAGTGGTTGTGGAAAATCTACTATTTTATCCATACTTTGTGGACTTGAAAGCAAATCTGACGGTGAAATAAAACTAAATAAAAATACTAAGATTGGATATATGTTACAACAAGATTCATTATTTGAATGGAGAAATATTTTAAGCAATTGTTTACTTGGACTGGAAATAAATAAGTCATTAAACCAAAAAACCAAAAAAAAGGTTATAGATTTACTTAATACATATGGATTAAAAGATTTTATATATAGTTATCCTGATAATTTATCAGGTGGAATGAGACAAAGAGTAGCACTTATTAGAACATTAGCTACTAACCCTAATTTACTTCTTCTAGATGAACCATTTTCAGCACTCGATTATCAAAGTAGATTAGCTATATCAGATGATATATATAATATTTTAAGGAAAGAAAAAAAGACCATGATTATGGTTACTCATGATATAGCTGAAGCTATAAGTATGTGTGATAAAGTAATAGTTTTAACTAGTAGACCTGCCAAAATTAAGTCTATATATAATATTGAATTAGAAAACAAATCAACACCTGTAAATAATAGAAAAGATAAAAAGTTCTCTTATTATTATGACAGTATATGGAAGGATATTGATTACCATGTATAGCTTAGAACATAAAAAATACCTAAAAAAAATAAAAAAAGACAAAATAACAACAATTATATATCAAATAACAATATTTATTATATTTATAACACTTTGGCAAATTCTTGCTAATTTAGATATAATTAATACTTTTATCTTTTCAAGTCCAAAAAGAATTATTAATACAATAATTAATCTATATAATAAAGAACATCTTTTAAATCATATATGGATTACAGTTTATGAAACTTTTATTAGTTTTTTATCAGCAACAATTATTGGTACAATAATTGCTACAATATTATGGTGGAACAAAAAATTACAAAAAGTAATAGAACCATATCTTACTATTTTAAATAGTTTACCAAAAGTAGCTTTAGGTCCTATTATAATTATATGGTTTGGCGCTGGTATAAAATCTATTATATTTATGGCATTATTAATTTCTTTAATAATTACTATTATAAATGTTTATGAAGGCTTTAATAGTGTTAATAAAAATAAAATTAAATTAATGAAATCTTTAAATGCTACTAAAAGTCAAATATTTTTTAAACTTATATTTCCAAATAGCATAAATACAATCATAAGTGCATTAAAAATAAATGTTAGTATGTCTTTAATTGGAGTTATAATGGGAGAATTTCTAGTATCTAAAAAAGGCATTGGATATTTAATATTATATGGATCACAAATATTTAATTTAGATTTAGTTATGTCTGGAATAATAATACTGTGTATAGTTGCAACAGCACTTTATTATCTAATTTATTATGTTGAAAAAATTTACGAAAAAACTACACATTAAAGTGTAGTCTTTTTTATATAATAATACTTAATGAACTAACTAATTCATCCATCTTTTCTAATTCTTGTTCTGTCAATGTTCTAACATTTAGTGCTTCAGTTAAATCAAGTCCTCTCATCTGGAATATTTCAGATGCTTTATCCGGATTTAACCAACCATCTTCATCACATAATTCTACCCTTTTGTAATCTTCAAATTTTTCATCAGTTAATGGAGAAGATGAATTTTGATTATTAACTGGATTATTAGAAGAATTAAGTAATGATTGAAGTAACATTTCTAATCTAAGATTTGAATCTCCATTTGAGTATAAAAAATTCTTTGAGAATTTTGCCATTAAGAAATTCAAAATTTGATCATTACTATATCCAGTAGCTTTTAATCCTGAGACTAAATTCATAATATTTTTATTTGTAACATCTAATTTTATTTTTTCAATCTCAGCATTTGTTTTAGCAGTATTTAATTTAGTTTGATTATCAATTTGAGCTTGTTGTTGTTTTTCTATTGATTCTGTTATAGAAGGTAATTTTAAGTCACTTACATGTATTCTGTCAATACTAATTCCATATAGATTATATATTTCAGATACATCTGATTTATATCTGTAATTCATGAAATATAAATCCCTAAAATCCCTTTGAGCAATGCCAGTAAGTTCACTTGATTTAAAACCTGAAAAATATGCTCGAATTGCAGAATCTAACCTTTGACCAATATCACTTTTTATAGCTTCATGAGACATAATATTTCTTGCTGAAGCATATATTTGTGGATTAGTAACTTTAAGAGTATAATCAATGTCTACAAAAGCCCTTTCACCATTTTTTAAATTTACTTCCATTTCAGATGTATTTATTTTAAATGCTTTTTCAATTTTTATTTTTGTTCCATGAATTATAAAAGGTACTACAAATTTTAGACCTTTTTTTGGTTTAAAAACTTTACGATTATAATTCAAAATTACACTATCGCGTGATGAAACAGTTCCAGTCGCTAACTTTTCACTACGTGCAGCTTGTATCTTTCTTTGATCTTGAGGTGAAACCCACACTTCACTA
The DNA here is from genome assembly GCA_947581765.1 of uncultured Bacilli bacterium. Classification (GTDB taxonomy): domain Bacteria; phylum Bacillota_I; class Bacilli_A; order RF39; family UBA660; genus UBA5578. Next base: position 4,440 of record CANPVU010000022.1, on the reverse strand, counting down.
TTACGATTAGTTCCTATACTTCGTAAGTTTTCTAACTCTTCAAGTGTTTTATTTGCAAGCGATGTTTGAACAGAAATTTCTTCATAATCTTCAGTAGTCATTATTGCCTTAATAGTACCCGACAATTGATTTTCTAAAACTAAAACAAATCCCTCTGATATCTTATAGCACATACTATTTGACCAATCAAGAAAAACCTCTTGATTATCATTATTATCGTTTTGATCCATATATACACACCCTCTCAAGTAAACTCTCTAAATCTTTTTTATATTATCATACTAACCTCATAAAGTCAATTTAGTATTTATTTTAAATTGTCATTTGACATTGCTTTAAGATCGATATTTGCTCTTCTTCCTAGCTTATATGCAAAATATCCTGCTGAGGCTATCATAGTAGCATTATCAGTACAATATTTTAACTCAGGTATAGTTAAATTAATTCCATTTTTGTCACACACTTTTTTTAGTCCGTTTCTAATACCACTGTTTGCTGCTACTCCACCAGCAACAATTAAATTCTTTACATTGTATTCTTTTAAAGCCTTAATAGTTTTTTTAGTTAAGATTTCAACTACTCTAGATTGAAAAGAAGCTGCTAAATTTTCCTTATTAATCATTTCTCCTCTTTGATTACAATTATGAACTAAATTTATAACAGCACTCTTTAGTCCACTAAAGCTAAAATTATATGTATCATCATCAAGTGGAAGTGGCAATTGATAAACATCTTTTCCTTCATATGACAATTTATCAACTAGTGGTCCTCCAGGATAAGGTAAATCAATTACACGTGCTACTTTATCATATGCTTCCCCTACTGCATCATCTAAAGTTCCACCTATCTTTTTAAATGAATAGTTATCTTCCATATAAACAAGTTCTGTATGTCCACCACTTACAACTAAAGCCATTAATGGAAACTCCATCTTTCTTGTTAAATTATTTGCATATATATGCCCTGCAATATGATGAACTGGTACTAATGGTTTATCATATATATATGATAATGTCTGTGCTGCAACTACTCCTACAAGTAATGAGCCAATAAGTCCTGGTCCATATGTAATAGCTATTGCATCAACATCTTTAATTGTCATTCCTGCTTTAGTTAAGCATTCCTCTATAACTAAAGTTATATTTTCTACATGCATTCTACTAGCTATCTCTGGAACAACTCCACCAAAATTTGCATGAGTATCCATTTGGGATAAAACAACTGTTGCAATATCCTCACATCCATTTTTTACTATTGAAACACTAGTTTCATCACAACTAGACTCAATTCCTAGTATATAAACATCTTTGTTCATATTATACCAACTCTCTTATCATTAATATTGCATTACCATCTTTATAATAATTTTCCCTAATAGCAGCCCTAACAAATTTATATTTCTCATATAAACGTATTCCAGCTTGGTTATTTTCTGATACTTCTAATGTAATATTAATACAATTATTTTTAGTAACTTCTTCTATAAAAAAATCCATTAATTGAGATGCTATTTTTCTTTTTCTATACTCAGTATCTACATAAATATAATTTAATTCACATCTATCATATATTATACTAAAATTAATAAACGCAACTATTTTTCCATCTAATTCATATACATAAAATTTAGAAAATGGATCAGACTGAAATAAGTCTACATTATTATTATCAAATTCCAAATAGTATTTTGTAATTACTTCATAATCATCACTAATTGCTTGTCTAATCATTCTTTTTCACCAATTTTTCCTCTGCTTCTGTAATCTTTAAATAATTAGGCTTAACAGAATGTGGATTAAGTGTAGAATCATTAATATGTTTATTAACAATTTTTAAAACATCTACTTTTGGTAAAACTGAATTATCTAATTTATCATAACTAACAATAGTAGATTCATCAAAATACTCACTTAAAGAATTATACTCTATATAAGAATCACTTTTGATAACATTTAAATTATTATCATAAACTGCACCATAAACAAAACCACGTCTTGCATCTATCATTGGTATTACGTACTTTGTATCAACAGAAGTTGTAGATAAAAGTTCAAGACTTGATATAGTAATTATATCTTTCTTTAAAGCCCATGCTATTGTTTTAGCAATCGTTACACCAATTCTAACTCCCGTAAAAGATCCAGGACCATTTACAACCATTATTTTATCAATATCTTTTATAGAATAAGATACTTTATCAAATGCCTTAGATATCAAAGGCATAATTTTAGATGACATATCATCCCTTATTTCATCTTGGAATAAAAAAACATATTTGTTATTATCAATAAGTGCTACAGTAACAAAAAAAGAAGAAGTATCTAAAAATAATATTTTCACAATACTGCCTCACATAATTCTTCATATTTTGTACCATATGGTGTGATTATTAAAACTCTTTTATTTTCACCTAAAACTTTAAATTTAATATCTAAACGTTCTTCTGGCAATATATCTTTAATAGTATTTGCCCATTCAATAACAACTATTCCATTTTTATTAAAGTATTCCTCTATTCCAACTCCAGAAGTATTACCATCTAATCTATATACATCGAAATGATAAAGTGGCATTTCACCATTAACATATTCTTTAACAATAGTAAATGTAGGTGATGTAATACTTTCAGTAATACCAAGTGCATTTGCAATTCCTTTAACAAATAGTGTTTTTCCACTTCCTAATTCACCATTTAAACAAATAACCATATTTGGAAACTTCTCTGATTCGAAGTTCTGTGCTAATTCTAATGTTTCTTCTTCACTATGAGATGTAAATTTATATTCCATAATATCACCATCTCCATTATAGCAAAAATAAAAGTATTAGTACAATACTTTTATCACTTTGTGTTATATTGATTTATTTCTACATTATAATCTATACCAAATTGTTTACAAATATTTACAGCAGAAGATAACTGTTCTTCTACAGAATAAGAATGAAAAAAATTTTTTATATTTTCTTGTAAATATCTTGTTTCTTCACTAGAAAAATTAAATGAACTAGTATTTGAATAATATTGTTTTATAAAAAATATAGTTTTTTTAAAAAATAAACTTATTTCAGGCGTTATATTATTTCTATCATTTTTATATTCAATAGTATTAGCTATTAATCCTTTTTTTACTTTTTCATTAAATTCAGAAATTGCTAATAAAAGTTTATCTGAACCAATATTATCAATAACTTGCTTAGCAACATCATCGACGCTAAATAAAGCTATATCTATAATATCAGAATACTCTGGAAATTTTTTTAACAAAAAATCAACAAACAATTGTTTAAAATCATTAACACTATTATTTAAATTATCATAAAAACTTGAAAAATGTCCACCGACTCCATCAATATGACCATGTCCAATATTGTAATCTATATTATTTTTTTCTGCAAATTTTTTTAAACTATCTTCTAATATCTCTCGAGTTTGCGAATCATATCTAAAAAAATTTTCCTCTACTCTATAAGGCAAAACACCTAATTCAGTTAAAAGCATATTTATTGCTAACCCTTCATCCCCTTTATACAAAACTACCCTTCTATCACGAAGTTCGTTAGCAATTATTGGATTTTTAATAATTTCTTTATACTTATCTTCTGCAATAATAACAATAGCATTCTTAGATATTTTTAAAGGTTCATGCGTAATATCTAAATATGTATCAAAATATCCTAGAGAATACGCATAACCAGAATTAACTAAATTATCTATATCATCAATTATAGTAAAATTTCTTTCACTAGAAATCCAATTATAAGAAAAAGTATAAGGTAGCGGAGTATTTACAGTAAAATGCTTTGTAGAGCGAAATGTAAGTGGTTTATATATATATCCTAAATCTGGATCCAATTCTTTTAAATATGGTTTTAGCTCTTCAGAAGAAGGAGCAATTCCAAAATGAGTAGTTAATTGTGAACTAGCATTTTTAATTGCAATACTTCTTCTAAGCGAATAAGTAAAAGTAGATGGACATTTCTCTAATTCAGGACCAATTGATGAAAGAGTCCATTCCCAATTATATGGAAAAAAATCATCATTTCGAATTATTTTATATTTATTATAATTTCCTTGTTTCTTCAACCGATTTACTAGATTTATTAAATTACTTTTATACTTTGCTCTAGCAAGTGCAGAATTAGTATCAATAATTCCATCCTCAGCTATTGGAACAATATCATGAGATTCAAATAAAACCTCTTCTTGTTTTTTGGAAACATCATCAAATTGAACTTGAATTTCAGTATTATCTATTTGGTTATTTTTATCATTTTTTACTAATGTATAATTTTTTAATATTTCAAATAATTTCATAATTACATCACTAAAAAAATTATAATATATAAACATAATTTTCGCAACAAAAAAAAGTATATGAAAATATACTTTAAAGTACAAAAAAAAATTTGCAACTCCCTATTTTCGCTTTCACTATCGTC
>CANPVU010000021.1 GCA_947581765.1 uncultured Bacilli bacterium | reverse complement strand
GATAAAAAACAATAAAAAAGCAAGTATTTATAATACTTAGATAGATTTTTTTGCCTTACAACTGTCAAACTTGGGTGTAGTTTTTTTATCATTTATATTATTACTATTGATTTTAAATAGTTATAATTATATATTATATAGGGTGACATTATGAACATAAAAAGACCAAAGATAAGAAATTGTGAAGAAAAAGATATATTAAATGCGTATACTCATGAAGAATATAACAATTGTATATTTAATAAAAATATAGATAGAAATATATGTATATGTGATACTACTTTTGATAGTTGTATATTTAATGATATAGATTTTAATAATATAGAGTTAAAAGATGTTAATTTATTAGATGTTGTATTTAATAATTGTGATTTATCTAATAAATGTTTTGATTATAAAATGTTAGATAGAGTAGAATTTAAAAATTGTAAAATGGTTGGAACAACATTTATAAATTCATCTTTAAATGACATATTATTTAGTGACTGTAATACTAGATATATTAATTTTTCAGGTTCTAAAATAAGTAATATAAAAATAATAGATAGTAATTTTACAGATAGTAGTTTTATAGAAAGTGAAATAAAAAATATGGAACTTATAAATGTAAATTTAGATAATACTGAATTTTTAAATACTAATTTAAATAAAGTAGATTTTTCTAGTTGCAATATAAGTTGTACAAAATTTGATATGAAGTCATTAAAAGGAATTATAGTAGATAGTTTTCAATGTAGAAATTTAGTAGGTATGATGGGTGTTAGTGTTAAAAATTGACATTCATAAATAAAAGGAATATTATATACTCTGTTTGGAAGGATATTCATGAATAAAAAGGAAAAAGTAGATAGTAAAAAAGAAATATTAAAATTAGATGATGAAATATTAAAATTGGAATGTGATATTAAAACAACGGAAAAGTTTAAATTTAAATATAAATTAGTTAGAAACTTAAAGGTTGTACCATTTTTACCTAAGATATTATTGCCTTCAATGATTTCAGTAGTATTATCGGTTGGAATTGTAAAAGTATCATCTAATTCTTTCCCATTTGTTAAAGATGAAATAAAAAAATATAAGCAGTATTATATAAGCAATACTGGTGATGAAACAATCGTATCAAAAGATTATGTTGAACCCAATATTCTTACAGGAAAAGTAAGTGAGAAAAAATCCGAGGTTACATATAGCACTACAACTGTATACAATGATAACCTTACTTTAAATAAAAAAGTATATAATTTCAATTTTGTAAATGAAGATTTATGTAGAGCTTTTATTGAAAGTGATATCTCATATATTTCTGATAATTATAAATATAGTGAATATAATGAACCAATACTTTCTGATACTAAAGTTTATCCTTTTACAGGAAATCTATATTATGTAGATTATAATGATTTTGTACGTGAAGAGGAAAGTAATCAAAGAAACTATTATACTACACTATTATTTATATTATGTACTATGTTATCATTAGGAATAAATGTTAAATTAAAAGAAAGTTATATAAGATATTTACTTAAAGAAATGGGTGTAGAATATGATATCGAAAATAGTTCTTTAAAAGAATTAAAAGAAGAATTAAAATTAAAAAGAAAAAAATTAGTTGAACTTTCAAGGAAGAAGTAGAAAAAAAGTGGATAAAAGAACTTACTAAAAGATTTAAAAAAAGATATAAATAGAATAAATTTTATAATAAAAAATAGAAAAATGCATAATTTAAAATGTTATTTAGTGCGTGCTGTTATAAAAAGTGGTATTGCTATTGATTATGTTTTACCATTTATGATTTCAACAGCACTTTTATCATATCTTAAATTTAATAGTACTGATAGACCTTTTTTTATTGATAAGGTAAAAGAATATCAAGTACGTCAAAATATTGTTACATCAACAGGAATTGATGAAGAAAGAATACTTTATGGAGAAAAAAATAATCGTAATGAATTAGAATTTTCAACTCCATGGACTTATGAAAATGGAATATATACTAGACAACAAGTTATATATGAATCTGATCCAAAATTAAATATTTTTGATTATAAGACATTATTAGAAATGCCAAAAGAAGAGTTAGATAAACAATTTATGGTATCTAAAATAAGAAAAATAACTAAAGATAGTATAGAAAAAGAAGATATGATATATACTAATAATTTAGATAAAATGTATTTTTTAAGACAATATATAAAAAGTTATCAAAATAACTATGGTGTAGTAGGTGCTGTAAAGGCAAAAAAATTTACTAAATAATACTTATCATTTTAAAAAATATATTTCATATACTTAAGTATAGAAAGGAATGAAATATATAATGGAAACACTTAAAGTAGGGACTAAATCAAACCCTAATTCAGTAGCTGGAGCACTAGCTAACGTATTTCGTGAAAAAGGAGAGGTAGAAATCCAAGCAATTGGAGCAGGTGCTTTAAACCAAGCTATTAAGGCAATTGCTATTGCAAGAGGATTTGTAGCACCATCTGGAAAAAATTTAGTATGTATACCTGCATTTGCTGATATAGTAATAGATGGTGATGAGAGAACTGCCATAAAATTAATAGTAGAAGCTAAATAGCTTCTTTTTAATTTATATAAAAATGTTAAAAAATATATATTTTGTGTTATAATAATTTTAGGATAGTTAAACATAAGTTTTATGTCTTATAGAAGTATGCATGGTGATACAATGATAGTAGAATTAAATGGTTTTATATGTCATGGAAATATAGGTTCTAAAGCAAGGTCTATAATAGATTTAAACAGATATGGTTTTAAAGTTCCAACTAGTGTAGCACTTGATGCTAGTGAATTTATAGATGTTACTAAAGGTATTAAAGATAAAATAAATCTTTTACTTGAAAGAATTAATTATGAAAATATTGAAATTATATCTAAACAGATAAGATCTCTTTTTGATGATTTAAAATTAAAAGAAGAAACAAAATTAGAAATTCAAAAACATATACATAAACAAGATAGTTATATATTAAGATGTAGTATAGATGATGATAATATAGATTTTTCATATGCAGGAATATTTCCAATACGAAAAAATATAAATCAAGATAATATAGAAGAAAATATTATTGAGTGTTATAAATCTTTATACTCTTATAATAGTTTATATTATATGTTAAAAAATGATATAGATTATTATAATTTATCAACTGCAATAATAATTCAAAAAGAAATAAAAACAGATACTTTAGGTATAATTACTACTATGAATCCAGTATCACTTAATACAAATGAAATGAATATTAATATTATAAATAATGATAATTATGAAATATATTTATATAATTATAAAGAAAATAAATTTGATAAAGAGTCATTATACGAATTAGTAGATTGTAATTCTATATTAGATACTGTACAACTTGTAAAAGATATACAAACAAATTTAGGATACCCAGTTGAAGTAGAATTAGCATATACAAAAAATAGTATATATGTATTACAAGCTAGAGAAATAAAAAGTATATTATATGAAAATAAAGATGGTATATGGAGAAAAAAAGGAATGTCTGGTAAGACATTTATGTATAGTTTAGTATCTAGTAATTATTGTAGTGTTATTAATGATTATTGTAATTGTCTTAAAATAAAACAAAGCGATGATACTGTTTCATTATTATTTAATAATTGTTATTATAATGTACTTGATATTAGTAGAATAATAAATCAACTAGTAGATTATGATGATATATACTTTTTTAAAAACTTAAATACAGAGGCACAAATTGATAGAAAAAATAATTTAAGACAAAAATATATAAGATTTAAAAATAGAAAATATACTCAAAATAAAATAGTAGAGTATAAAAATTCATTTGAACAATTTTTAAATGAATTTCATGATAAATATAAAGAGTATTGTTCTATGATGAGTAAAGTAAATGCAAGTGATATAGAAAAAAATTGGAGTAAGCTAATATTTGATGACTATGGTGTTTTGTTTAAAAAATATATAGACTTGAAATTATTAGTATTAATTGAAAAAAATAGATTATATAAACAATTAAATCAAGTAATAAGTATTGATGAGTTTAATAACTTAGTACTTGTTAAAGAAAAAACATCTAGACATAAAATAAGTTTAGAATTAAATAATTTAATAAAGAAAATAAGAGATGATGAGGAAGCATATAGATATTGGTTTTCTAGTTCTACTCTTAAAATATTAAAAAATTACAATGAAAACTTTGATAAATATTATCATAAAGAATTTAGACACTTTATAGATAATTATGGATATTTATCATATTTTAAATATGACTTTTCAGAATCATTTTATGTAGAAGATGTAGAAGACGTAATAAGAGACATAAAAAAACAGATAGCAAATTTTGAATTATTACAAGATAATTCTGATATTAGAAATAATATTTTAGATAAAATATCTAATAATATTAAAGATAGTAAGTATACAAAGATATTACAACAAATACAATCTTTACAAAATATGATAATTGATTTATATGATTTAAAAGATTATCAATTAAAATTTAATTTTATTATTAAAAGATATACTAAAATGTTAGCAAAATTATATCTAAAAAAAGGTATTTTAGAAAATGAAAGTGATATATGGCATTTAGATATAAATCGTATATATGATTATATTGAAGGAGATATAGATAACAATACATTAAAAGATTATGTATATGATGCAAAAAGAATATTTAATTCATATAGAAATTTTAACTGTGTAAATACTATTGGATATTTACATAAACAAATAGAAAATAGTAATTATACTGGTATTGGGTGCTCAACAGATATTGTTACAGGTAAAGCTAGATTAATTAAAAGTTTAAAAGAACTTAGTACTCTTACTCATGAAGATATATTAATAACAAAAACAATAAATAATAATTTATTATTTCAATTACCACAAATAAGAGGTGTAGTAGTATCAGATAGTAATTTAAATAATTCTGTTAAAACAATATTAAGAGAATTAAAAATACCATGTGTAATTCTTGAAAATAGTAGCAAGAAAATAAATGATGGTATGTATATTACAATAGATGGTTCAACAGGAAAAGTTAAAATTAGAAAAAAATAGACATTAATAAAGTTATTGTCTTTTTTTTGTTATTAGAGTATAATGCAAGTGGTGATTGATATGGATCAGGAATTAAAAAGAAATATTATATTAGATCATTATCAAAATCCTCGTAATAAACAATTAGTAGAAGATAAATCATATATACTTGAAAATATGAATAATACATCTTGTATTGATGAGGTAAATGTTCAAATAAAAATAAATGATGATAATATAGTAGAGGATGTAAGATTTGATGGAGAGGCGTGTGCTATGTGTACATCGTCTGCATCAATAATGGTTGAAACTCTAATAGGTAAGACGGTAGATGAAGTAAAGAATATATTAATTAATTACAATAATATGATAGATGAAAAAGAATATGATCCTAGTGTATTAGAACAAGCAATTGTATATAATGATGTATATAAGCAACCTAATCGAAAAAAATGCGTTTTACTTCCATGGTGGGGTATTGAAAAGGCAATTAGTAGCATCGAAAAAAATGAAAAATAATATATTTTTAGCAAAAATAGTAACTTTTAATAGAAATTCTTTACTTTTTGAGATAAATAATTTAGTTCCTACTACAGAAGAATATAGATTAGTAGCAATATATGATAAATGGGCATATGATTTACAACTTTATTGTAGATATTTAATTTTAGGTTTAGTTGATGATGTTATCTTACCAGAAGAATTAAATAAAATAAGGGAAGATATAAAGTATGTTTATTCATATTACGCATTAGATAATATATTTAATTATATAAAAGAAGTATTCGATATAAAAGAATCTTATCAACAATTTCTTAATAATAGACTAGAAATGATTAAACAAATACATGAAGAATTATCATCTAATAGTAAGGTAATAGATATTTCAAAAATAAAATCTATAACAAATAAAAGAAAAATTTAATATTTTCTTTTTTATTTTTATATTTTTTAGTATAATGAATATTGGTGATATTTATGGTTATTAAAGGCATAAATGAAAAAAATGTATTAAAAATTTCTAAAACAAAGAAAGAACCTAAGTGGATGAGTGACTTTAGAGTTCAATCTTACAATAAATTTATGGAATTACCACAACCTTCTTTTGGACCAGATTTAAAAATAGATTTCGATAATATCACATATTATAGAAAAGTATCAGACAAGGTAGAAGATAGTTGGGATAAAGTTCCAGAACAGATAAAGGATACATTTGATAAATTAGGAATACCTGAGGCAGAAAAAAAGTATTTAGCTGGAATAGGAGCTCAGTATGAAAGTGAAGTAGTTTATCATAATATGATAAAAAAGTTAGAAGAGAAAAATATTATTTTCTGCGATACGGATACTGCACTTAAAAAATACCCAGAATTATTTAAAGAATATTTTAATAATTTAGTTAAATATGATGAAAATAAATATACTGCTTTAAATGGTGCTGTATGGAGTGGTGGAACATTTATATATATTCCTCCTAATACTAAGTTAGATAGGCCACTTCAAAGCTATTTTAGATTAAATAGTGAAAAAATGGGACAGTTTGAGAGAACTATTATAATTGTTGATGAGGGAAGTGAACTACACTATATGGAAGGTTGTACAGCACCTACTTATTCAACTGAATCACTTCATGCTGCAGTAGTAGAAATATATGTTAAAAAGAATGCTAAATGTAGATATACTACAATACAAAATTGGTCTAATAATTTATACAATTTAGTTACTAAAAGAGCTATAGTAGAAGAGGGCGGATTAATGGAATGGATAGATGGTAATATTGGTTCTAAAACTAATATGAAATATCCATCATGTATATTAAATGGTAAGTATGCTAAAGGAAGATGTATATCAATTGCAGTTGCAACAACAGGTCAAATACAAGATACTGGTGCAAAGATGATTCATTTAGCACCCAATACTCATAGTGAGATAATTAGTAAGTCAATCGCAGGAAGTGGTGGAGAAGCTGATTATAGAGGTACAGTACATATAACACAAAAGGCTAAAAATAGTGATTCTATGGTAAAATGTGATACCATAATATTAGACGAACAATCAAAAAGTGATACTATACCTAAAAATATAGTAGAAAATGACTCTTCTAATATAAATCATGAGGCAACTGTATCAAAAATAAGTAAAGAAAAATTATTTTATTTGATGAGTCGTGGAATATCTATTGAGAAAGCAAAGGAATTAATTATAATGGGATTTATAGATAGATTCCGTGAAGAATTGCCTATGGAATATGCAGTAGAATTAAATGCATTATTAAAAAATTATTTCTAAAAAAAAGAAAGTGGAATTTTTCCACTTTTTATTCTGTCTTTTTACTTGATAGAAAAGTAACTTTTTCGGCTACTACTTCGACATATTTTTTTCTAGTTTCATCATCTAGTTCAACATCTCTTGTTTGTATTCTTCCCTTTATACCTACCAAATCCCCTTTATGACAGTATTCAACAGTTGACTCAGCTACTCCTTTCCAAAGAACACATGATATGAAATCTGTATCATATTCTCCATTTGCATTTTTATAAGACCTTGGTACCGCTAATGTAACATTTGATATTTTATTTCCATTTTCTGTTTCCTTTAGTTCTGGTTCATAAACAATTCTTCCAACTAATACAGCTTGATTAAGCATTATTTTCCTCCTTTCTGTGCGTATACTATCATTAGTATTTTTTTATTACAAAAGTATAAAATTAAAAAAATACTTAGTAAGTTTATAGTGAATTAAAAAAATATAATTATATTTTTATTTACGTATATTAATTAAATACGATAACTAAAATTTAATATATATTTGAATTTTGTAAAATTAAAAAAATGTGATAATATATATCGAAAAATTATTTCTAATGAAAAGGGATGAAAAATGAAATTGTTAATCAACTTAATTAAAAATAAATTAGTAGAAAACAAATATAATTTAAAAACGATAAAATATCTTATAGAAGAATGTCTGATGAATAAAATAGAACTTTCTTTTATTTGTGAATTAGCAGATCAAGTAAATGTCTCTAGCTTAAAAGAAAATACAACTGATGAAAGTGATTTAGAAAAACTAGACTATATTGAAAAGCTTATAGGATGGTTTAGTAAATGTCCAAGTGAATCACAAATAATATTAGGATTAAAATATTTAGAGGAAGTATCTAAAAAAATATCAAATAAGCAAACAAAATATATATTTTTACTTATTAAGGCATATAGAAAATTGAAAAAAGATACTGAGTTTTATAAATTTCTAGTAGATAAACTTGAAGAATATGACGATAATACTTATATTGATGAAACACAAATTCAATATATAGAACACTTGATATCAGATGAAAATATAGATGAAGAATTGATTAATGAATATAAAATAATTGCTAAAAATAATGCTTTAATCTCTATGAAAAAGCAAGGAATATTAGATTTATTAGATAACTTTGTTTTAGATGATAATTTATATGATGCTATGGATATTGATAGAGAAAGTAGTAAAAGCAGTGTGGATATATTATTTAATAAGATAGATAATATTATATCTGATAGTTTAGCTTTTTCAATGATTGATATATCTATTGAAAAAGTTAATGAAATAAAAGAATGCTTTGAAAAGTTAATTTCTATTAGAAGTAGTATTACTGAGGAAATAGTAGAAGAAGCAGAAGTATTTAAAAACGAAATTGAAATAATTAATAGTCATACTGTATTTGTAGTTGCTATTGCGTTACTATTAATTGATAATATAGAAAATAAAAATGGGTCAAATATTATTAATATATTAAATATGTATGCTAATAGTGAACTTGGTATACAATATTATTCATTTGATAGAAAGCTTTTAGAAGAAAAAAGAAATGAATTAAATAGTATTATCAAAGAACATTTTAATGAATCAGAATATACTAAGTTCTCATCATCATATATTGGAATGACAACAGAACAAATAGAACAAATATTGGGAACAAAAAAATTTAAAGAATTAGAATTAATGAAATATATTTATGAAAATTGTTTAGATATTGATGATTTGTCATTAGATAAAATAGAAGAATTAATATGTGAGTTACAATTTAGAATAGCTGAATGTACAATTGTTTCAAAAAATATGATAGAAGAACAATCAGTTGAAGAACAAAATATAGGATTAAATATAGATGATGTTTTAAATTATGTTGTATTTTTAAATCCAGATAGAATTATGCAAAATATTGCAGATATTATGAGAGAATATACTGATTTAAAATTATCTACATTTGCCTCAGCACTATCTAAACTATTATTGATACCTCAAATTGAAATGTATTATCATGATACATGTAAACCTATTATGGAATCAGTTCAAAAAATAAATCCATATGAAATAAGAGAGGAACGTTCTGGAGATATACGTATATGTTTTAAAGCTGTAACTACACGTAATAATCATGTTATATATGAAGTATTATCATTTGCATATGGTTCTTGTGGCGATAAGAAAAAAAGCGATAACTTAAAAGCATCAATTAAGGAATATATAGACCATAAAAAAGAATATGAAGAGTTTGAAAATATGTTTAAGGAAGGTAATATCAGTGATATTTCAAAACAAATCGAGATTGGTTTAAAATTTTATAATGAATTATTACAAAAGGAAAAATTAAATAAATTAGGTGAGTAATATGATAGAACAAGTAATAGAAAAATTAAAAGAAGAAAATTTAAAATTAAAAACCATGTTGGATGATTTAAATAATGAAAAGAACTTTGTTGAAATTTTAATTAAAATATTAAATAATGCAAATATAACTGATAATGAGTTAAATGAAGCAATAAGTTATTTAGAGTCGTATGAGAAAATAGATAGTATAGATAAAGAAACTATTATGTTTACTTTAGTAGTTTTAGTACCAAATAATGAAAAGTTGGAAAAAACTCAAATAGAAGCTATAAAAAAGGTAATATCACAGTATACTGATGAACCTATTCTAGATATATCTAGAAACATGACTACTAATAGTACTTTAATAGATAAATTAAGTTGTGATGAAGTATTTATATATATAGATGATCTAGATAATACTTTAGTAAAATATGGATTTTCTAGTAAAGATAGATTAAAAGTTATAAGTGAATTAATAAAGAAAAATTTTAGTGTTAAAATAATTGATGAAGAAAAAAAAGAGATATCAGATAATGTAGAAGAAGTAGTACAAGAAGTTAAAGAGGAAAGTATACAAACAGAAGATTCTTCTACTGATGTAGAAGAAGTAAAGATAACATGTAGTAATGAGATTATGAATCTTTTTAAAAAGAACAAGCTTTTTTACGATAAACTTGAAGATAGTTTAAAACTTAAAATAAATGAAGTAGGTATTAATGTAGAAGAGGTTACTTATATTTTTGATTATTTAAAGAAAATAAAATTTAATATTAAAAATAGATATAGTGAAGTTCCAGAAGATATAGTTAATGTTATGATGTATGCAACAAAAGAAAATTTAGATAAATTAATAAATATATGTGATGAAAGACATATTTCTTTAAAAAGTTTAATTAATTCTAATATAAAAATATTATATGGGATGTATTTTGACAACTTTATTTCTAATATAGAATTTTTAGATTTTTTAGGTTATGATTATTCAAATGGAGAAAAAGATAAATTTTATACAGTTCCAAATTTTCATATTATGGCTTCATATAAAATATATACTCAAGTATATAAATTAACTTTAACAGATGCAAATTTTTCAAGAATATTTGGATTTTTACATTGGAATTCCGTTTTAGATAGATTAATAGAATTTATGCCAAATTATGAAATAAATAACTTAATTAGTGAAATAGGAGAAAAGATATTCGAAAGACCTTCAGCAATATCATTTAAAGTTTTAAAAGAATGCATAAAAAAATTAAAAAGTACCGAAAGCATAAAAGATGATGGAAAAAAATTAATAAAATTGATTAATGCCTTAGATTATGAAATAAATGTTGATATTGTTAAAGAAGAAAATGAATTTTATGAAGATTTAAATAGTAATCTTATTCAATTATATGATATGGAAGGAAATGACATTTATGTAATTCCATACATTGAAACTGTTCATGAAGAAATATTAGAAAATGAATATATTGATTATCTTGAACAAAACTATAAAAAGGGAAATTTTATTTATAAAATAAATGATACTAAGGTATCAAGAATTAAAGTGTTACGTGCAATTAATTATTTAACTCATAATGGTATTGAAATAACAAAAGATGTAGTTTTATATGCATTAAAATTGAATTATATATATATTGATGATGATTTAGAAAATATAAACAATGCATTTTCGAGTATGGTATTAAGGAGAGTTTAGTATGGAAGATAAAGAATATTTACAATATTTAAAAACTTGTATTATAAATGATGGTGGCAATATAACTTTTCTTGATAAATCTAATATTGCTCAATTACTATCAGAACTATTAAAAAAATCTAAAATTACAATTAATGAAGCAATAAATTTGAATAAGATATATAAAACATTACTATTATATAAATCAATAAATGAACTAAAAGTAGTAGAAACTCAATATTATGAGAAATTTGGTTGTAAAAGCGAAATAGAAAAAGTAACTTTAGAATTAAAATATTTAAAGTCAAAATTATTAAAAATGTATACTAGTAATAATTTAAAAAAATCAAATATTTTTAATGATATAATTATTTTAGGTTCAATAGAAAAAGATTTAGAAAAAATTAAAAATGACGAAGAGTTAAACGTTATAAAATATAAGATACTTTCAATAGAATTAGAAAATAATATTCCAATAAAGTTTTTATTAGAAGCTAATGAATATTTTAAAAGTAAGATTTTATCAATAAGTAAATAGGGTGTTTATAATGGATGATATATTAGTTCTATTAAATAGTAGACTTAACAATATGTTAATTCAGTTTAAGGATACACAACAGAAAAAAGAACAAATACAAAAAGAAACAGAAATATTTATTCAAGCTTTAAATAATCCAGAAAACTTTGATGATGACGATTATGAAACATTAGAAAGTATGTTAGATGAAAATGGGAAAAAAATATTATTGGAAATAAAAAAATATTTGAAAGTATTAAATAAATTCCCAAATCAACCACAGGTAAAAGAAGCATTAAAAAAATATGAAATTTTAAAGGAACAATTAAAACAAAAAAATATATTAGAAAATAGTTCTATATATGATATGGTAGCAGAGTTAAATGAGGAAATATTACAAACTAAAAGTATGATTGATGCTTTTAGTGAATATGATGGTTCTAAATATTTTAATTTACAATACTTATATTTATTATCAGAATTATTATATAATTCAGCTATAACAGATAATATTTTAGATGTTTATAAAAAAATATTATTAAGTAATGTAAATAATTTAGATAATGCCTTAACTTTTAAATCAAATAAAAATATGAATTCTACATTAAGTAATTTTATAAAGAAATTATTAAGGTTAAATGAAAGTTTTAATCTTTCAACAATAAATTTAGATTTATTAGTATATGAACTTTTTAATTCTTTATTAAGTAAAGATTTTTCTTTAGATGATAAAAAGTTAAATCAAATATTATTTTATTTGTCATCTGATATAAAAGATAAAGAAATTTTACTTAGACTAAAGTTTTTAATACATTTATATAAAGTTGATATTCCATATGATGATAGTCAGATAGATTTTTTAAACCAGTTTAAAAACGTATACGAAGAAAGAACATCTGATAATACAATTGTTGAAATTGTAAAAAGTAATAATGAAATAATAGAGGCACTAAAAAGTGGTAATATTTTTTCTAATATAGAACTGTTAGATAGAGTTTTCAAAATAAATGAGATACAGAAAAGTGAAATGTTAAAAATAATATGTTCTATAGTATATAATAATGAAAAAATTAATAATTCATTAAAGAAAAAAATAAAAAAGTAAAGATTTTTATATTTTTACTTTTTTCTTTACAATAAAATAATTTTTTTGTATACTTACTTTGGGGAGTTGAATATGAAAATAGACGATAGAAAAATGCAAATAATAGATAAATATTGTGAAAATAATGAAATTCTTAAAATAGCACTCTTATCATCAATTAATAACGATATAAATATTTTTAATTTTAGTAATGGTAATGAGGATACATTACCATTTATTTCTTTTCATATAAATGAAAAAAGCGAAGAGTTTATAAATAATTTAATAACGGATTCACTTTTATTATTTAATGGTAATATTAAAATAACATTTTCTTCTGAAAATAGTAATTATATAGTATCTTTATCAACATTACAAGAATATAGAGATGCTCTATTTAATTTAGTTAGTGATGTATCTTTAAATAATAGAGAATTTATACAAAATAATATAGTTACATGTATGATATATTTAATGTACTTTGTAACAAGTGTTAATTTGAAATTTAAAGCAACTATCACAAATGATGAAATATATATAGGGATATTAGAAAAAAATGCAAAATATGAACCTAATGAACAATGTATTAAACTTAGTGATTGCATTGAAAATATTTCTAATGGAAAGAAAATGGCAAAAACAGTATATAAGTGTGATGAGATATCTTTATTAAAACTTTCAAATTTTTTTTATAAACATGATATAAATCAAGATGATATTAGAGAAAAAATTTATAAAAAATTAAAGTAAGAATATTACTTTTTTTGTTTTTTTAATGATAAATTATGATACAATTATAATGGTGATAGTATGACAATAATAGATATTATAGAAAAGAAAAAAAGAAAACAAGAATTAACTCATGAACAAATAGCATTTGTTATAAAAGGAATGTTAGATAAGACAATAGAAGATTATCAGATAAGTTCTCTTCTTATGGCTATAGTGTTAAATGGTATGACATTAGATGAAACTGTTTATTTAACTGAGGAAATGTTAAATAGTGGAGATAAAATAGATTTATCTTCTATAGAAGGTGTTGTAGTAGATAAGCATTCAACAGGTGGAGTAGGAGATAAAGTAACATTAATATTAGCACCTCTTTTAGCGTCTTTAGGTATTAAAATTGCAAAGATGAGTGGTAGAGGATTAGGACATACTGGTGGTACAATAGATAAATTAGAAGCAATACCAGGATATCAGGTAGAACTTAGTCGTGAAGAGTTTATTAAGCAAGTAAATGATATTGGTATTTCCATAATAAGTCAAAGTGGTAATATAGTACCTGCTGATAAAAAATTATATGCTCTAAGAGATGTAACAGGAACTGTAGATTCTATACCACTTATTGCTTCTTCTATAATGTCAAAGAAGATAGCTAGTGGAGCTGATTTAATATTTATTGATGTAAAAGTAGGCAGTGGAGCACTTATGAATAATCTAGAGGATGCTAAAAAGTTAGCTAATACTATGATAGAAATAGGTAAAAGATTTAATAAAATGGTTATATGTATACTAACAGATATGAATGAACCATTAGGATATGCTATTGGTAATTCATTAGAAGTAAAAGAGGCTATAGAATCTTTAAATGGTTATGGTCCAAAAGATGTTATGGAATTAATAGTTAGTATAGCAAGTTTAGTACTTAATAAAACAAAAAATATTGATATGGATGAAGCTAGAGATATGTGTATGAAACAATTAACTAACGGACAAGCTTATAATAAGTTTAAACAATTAGTAGAATATCAGCATGGTACTATAGAAGATATTAAAATAGCAAGTAAAGTATTTTCTGTTAAATCTCCTAAATCGGGATATATAAATGAAATAGATGCTCTATCACTTGGTGAAGTAGCACGTGAAATAGGAGCTGGAAGACTTACTAAAGATGATGTTATTGACCCAACAGTAGGTTTAGTACTTACTCACAAAACTGGTGACTATGTCAATGAAAATGATGAATTACTTAAAGTGTATTTAAATGAAAAAGATATTAAAATAGATGATATATTAAAGTGCTTTAATATATCTAGCGATAAGATGAAAAAGGTACCATTAATATACGAAATATTAGACTAACGTAAACTTTTGTCAAATTTTAAGACATCTCTTGCTTGCTTAAAAAAAAAGAGTTATCATCATAATAGGGAGCGTGATAATATGATTTACCCATCAATTGATAAATTATTAACAAAGGTTGGTTCAAAGTATTTGCTAGTTAATTTAGTATCAAAAAGAGCAATACAAATGAAAGAAACTGAATATTATCAAATGAAGGAAAATGAATATGTTTCTTCTAAAGAAATAGGAAAAGCATTAGAAGAAGTTTCAAAAGATTTAATTCATATAAAAGAATAATGAAAAAGAATATAGATAAAATTCAAAGAAAAACACAAAATTTTAAAAATTTAATTTTTGCACCTACTGTAAGAATATTACCAGGACAAATAGCATTCTTTTTAATATTATCAATATTTCCGTTATTGATGTTAGTAGGATGTGCGTGCTCTTTTTTTAATATTTCAGTTGATTCATTAATTAATTTTATAAGTAATGTATTACCACAAGAGGTAACAAATGTTATTGAGGATTTTGTTACAGGTGAAAGTTTTAATAGTACATTTGGAATATCTATGATTACGGGGTTTATATTGGCAAGTAATGGCTCTCATGCCATAATATTAGCATCCAATGCATTATATGGATTTCCTTCTAATACTTTCTTAAAAAGAAGGATTAAGTCTTTCTTTTTGATAGTTATACTAGTTATTTTATTTGTTTTTACAATGATAGTTTTAGCGTATGGAAATATAATTACTAGATTAGTATTTGATATGCTTAATATGGATTCGGTTGCAAAAACTATATATATGATAATTTATATTTTAAGATGGCCTATAGCAATGATAATGATGTATTTAACCATTAAATTTGTATATGTAATAGCGCCTGATAGTCATATATTAGCAAAAAATACTACTAAAGGAGCAATTTTTACAACAATAGGTTGGACTGTTGCTACTGCAATATTTTCTTATTATATATCCAATTTTACAAATTATGATTTAATTTATGGGGGATTATCTAATATAATAGTGTTAATGATATGGGTATATGTTATATCATATATACTAGTAGTTGGTATAGCTATTAATGTAAAAGAATATAAGGATAAAGAAGAAATAGAACAATAATCTATTTCTTCTTTTGTTTACTTTATAAGTAAAATTTGATATAGTTATATTAGTAATATATATATTAATTTATATTACTTCAAGGGGTATATGATATGAGTATTTTTAACAGTAATTTAAAAACGTATCTTCATCTTCCATATAAAAATATTGAGTTTGATATAGTAAATACTTTTATATGTGATATTCTTAAAGGTAATGGTAATAATTATTCTGATTTTGAGTTAGAAACAATAATAAAGGCTTTTTGTTATAACTTATGTTGTAGATATTATTCTGATATTAATATAAATGTATTAGATAGTTCACAGATGGATAAAAGATCAAAATTTGATAACGTATGTGGATTAGTAGTTGGAAAAGATATATATCTAGAAAAAGAAACACTTTTAGAAATTAGAAATATTAATGTAGAAATACTTAGAGTAGCATTTCATGAAGTACAACATATTATACAAAAATACTTAATAGAAACTAATGATATAAGTTTTACAACTTTCTATTTGATAGTAGAGAAAATAATAATTATGGAAATGGATGATAAATATTATAAAAATAATTACCAAGTATTATTTGAAGAAGTAGATGCTAGATTTAATGCAGAAAGTAACTTATATGATTATTTAGCGTATTATTTACCAGATTTATTGCCTAGATTTTTTGATGATATTTTATATAATTTAAATGAATGTATAGAAGATATTGAATATCAAAAAAGGAAAGTAAATAATAAAAATTATAATAGGGAAGAATTATTAGATAGAATTATAAAGCGTAAACCTTATTATGTTTTTGCATTTCCAATACTTAGTTTTTACTATTATGATAATGGAGATAAAATACCTTTATCTGAAATTTTACTTAGAGATTATCAAACTTTAAATGATACATGTGATAAAATAATGGCAGAAAAGGTAGTAAAATTAGATAAACTTATTATAAGTAGTAGGAATGGTACTAGAAGTAATGTACAACAAGATTTAGAACTTTTAAAATTATTAGAATCATCAAATGAAGATATAATAAAACAAAGAGATTCGTTAATAATATATTTAGAAAAAAGATTAGAAGATCAAGATTATGGAAATCAGATTATTAATTTATATGATTCAATTTTAAGTAAAATAAATATTTTAAAGATGAATTTTGAAGATGGAAAACAAAATATTCATTTAAATACAATTAAGTTATATTCATGGTTAGAAAAAGAGAAAAAATTAATTAGAAAGAAGTGATAAAATGACTCCGCATATTGAAGCAGAATTAGGACAAATAAAGAAAACGGTTATAATGCCAGGTGATCCATTAAGAGCTCGTATGATAGCAGAAAAATATTTAGAAGATGCTAAATTAGTAAGTAGTGTACGTAATATTTATGCATATTCTGGTACTTATAAAGGTCATGAAGTAACAGTAATGGCATCAGGTATGGGAATGCCAAGTATAGGAATATATTCATATGAATTATATAATGTATATGGTGTTGAAAATATTATTAGAGTAGGTAGTGCTGGAGCATATACAGATAAGTTAAATCTATATGATGTAGTTTTAGCTGAAAGAAGTTTTTCAGAATCTAGTTATGCAAAAGTACAAAATGGAGAAGAAAGTAATATACTTTATAGTTCAAAAAAATTAAATGAAATAATAAAGGAAACTGCTAAAGAAATAGGAGTAAATATTACAGTAGGAACATTACATAGTAGTGATGTATTCTATAAAGAAGACAATAATTTTAAAGAATATTATGAAAAATATGGATGTCTTGCATGTGAGATGGAATCGTTTGCTCTTTTCCATAATGCAAACGCATGTGGAAAGAATGCAGCATGTCTTATAACTATATCTGATAGTTTAGTAACACATGAAGAAACATCTCCTTTAGAAAGACAAAACTCATTTAATGATATGATACTATTAGCGCTTGAATCTATTTTAAAAATATAAGAAAGGGTATAATATGAAATATAGAAAAATAGATGGAGATAAATATAATCTGCATTTAATAAGTACTGATAAATTTAAGACTATTACTGTTAAGGTAAATTTTAAAAGAAAACTTATTAAAGAAGAAATAACTAAACGTAATTTTCTTATAAATGCACTTATGGAAGGTAGTTATAATTATCCATCAAAAAGATTACTAGAAATAAAAACTGAACAGTTGTATGATTTAGGTTATCGTGGAAGTAATTATTCAACAGGAAAGTATACAGTTATGTGCTTTGAATCTACTTTTCTTAATCCAATCTATACTGAAAGTAGTATGCTAGATGAATCTTTTAAATTTTTATCAGAGATAATATATAATCCAAATGTTAAAGATAAAAAATTTGATAGTTTAAATTTTAACTTAGCTTATAATACTATTAGGGATTATTTAGAAACTTTAGATGAAAATACCCGTGTGTATGCTGGCATTAGAATGTTAGAGGAAATGGATGAAGATATTATATCCTATAGAAATAGTGGTTATTTATCTGATTTAGAAAATATAGATGCTAAAAATTTATATGAGTATTATCTTGATGTAATTACTAATGATACACTAGATATATTTGTCATTGGAGATATAGATGACATTGATATAGAAAGTTTAATAAAAGAAAATATTAAAACTTATAATAATCAAAAAAATCATGAAAGTCATTTTTATAAACATAATAAAATAGAACAAGAAGTTAAATTTGTTAGGGAAAAAGTATTAAAAGAACAAAGTACATTAGTAGTTGGCTTAAAAATGGAAGAGATGACAGACTTTGAAAAAAGATATGTACTTAGTGTATACAATTACATATTAGGTGGTTCAACAGAATCTAATTTATTTAAAACAGTAAGGGAAGAAAATTCTTTGTGTTATTATATTACTTCTTCTGCTATCTCTTTATTAAGTCTTTTAACTATAACATCAGGAATAGATGCTAATGACTATGAACAAACTATGAGTTTAATTAATCAAGAATTAAATAATATGAAAAAAGGATTATTTGATGAAGATAAAATAAAAAATGCTAAGACAACATATATTAGTGGATTAAGTGAATTAGAAGATAGTCCAGAAAGTATAGTATCACTATATGCAGGTATTGAATATTTAAATGCAGATACAATAGAAAAAAGAAAAGAAAATATAATGAAAGTTACTAAAGATGATATTATTAAAGTAGCAAATAAAATACATTTAAATACTATATTCTTACTAGAAGGTTGTGATAATATTGAACAAGACTAAATTAAAACAATTTGGATTAGATTTATATAGTCAAACACTTGATAATGGATTGTTAATAAACGTTGTACCTAAAACAAATGTTAATAATATATATGTGACTTTTTCAACTAAATATGGAAGTATTCATGATGAATTTATTCCTATAGATAAATTAGATTATTATAAAGTACCTATGGGAGTAGCACATTTTCTTGAACATAAAGTATTTGAGCAAGTTGATGGTGTTGACCCTTTTACTATATTTTCAAAAAATGGAGCAGATGCGAATGCTAATACATCCAATTATAAGACTACTTATTTATTTTCAGGTCCAACAAATTTTAAAGAAAATTTAAATTTTTTATTAGACTTTGTTCAAGAACCTTATTTTACAGATGAAAATGTAGAAAAAGAAAAAGGTATAATTGGTCAAGAACTAAAAATGATAAATGATAAACCATATTGGAAGATATATGAAAAAACTCTTGAAAATTCGTTTTGTATACATCCAATTAGATATCCAGTAGGTGGAACTCTAGATACTATAGAGAAAATAACTAAAGAGGATTTATATACTTGTTATAATACTTTTTATCATCCAAGTAATATGTTTATTACAATATCAGGTAATGTATCACAAAAAGAAGTAATACAAATTATTGAAGATAATCAAAAAAATAAAAAGTTTAGTGAATTTAAACAAATCGATATAAAAAAATATGATGAACCAGATAATGTATTAAAAGATTATGAAGTATTAAATTTTGATGTAACATTACCTAAAATATCTTTAGCATATAAAATAAATAAAAAAAATTATGATATAAATAGACTTAAAATCTATTTAAATATTTATTTTTCAGTACTTACTGATACTACATCATTATTAGATGAAAAACTTAGAAATGAAAATTTAATTAGTAATACTATAGATTTTGAAGTTGTAAATACTGATAAGCATTTACTTTATATAATTAATTTTGAAACTAATAAATATGAAGAAGTTTTAAAATATATAAAAGATGTTATAGGTACTAAAATATCAGATGAAGATTTACAAAGAAAAAAGAAATCTTCAAAAAGTTCATTAATATATAAAAGTGATAATATATATGCTATAAATAGTAAAATAGATAATGATATAATAAGATATAATGAAGTTATTTTAGATGATTTTAAGATAATAGATAGTTTAAATATTGATGAATTAAATGAAATAATAGATAGTATAGATTTTTCTAATACATGTACTGTTATATTAAAGAAATAACTTTAACTTGCTTTATTGTTATAAATATGATAAATTATTAGTTAGTTGAGGAGGTAGTTAATATGAAAATTGCATTGATTGTTATCTCAATAGTGTTAATTGCCATAGTATTATTACAAGGTGGAGCAGAAGGTAATGATGGAAGCTTCACTAGTGGTGGAAATAGTGATTTATTTGCAAATAGAAAAGAACGTGGAGGCGAACTATTTATTAGTAGATTTACTCTAATTTTAGGTGTTGCATTCATGGTTATATGTGCTATAATTTAAAGTAATAGTTAATATTACTTTTTTTATTTTGTGAGGTGTTTTATGCATAATGTATTACCTTCTGATACTTTTGTAGTAGTTAATAAGACAATATTAAATGATAATAGAGCATTGCTAGTTAATTTATATCAACCATTAATAGGTGTAGTAGCAGTAGGACTTTATAATACATTATGGTCTTTTTTAGATAAATTGGAATTAATATCGTTAGAATATACTCATAATACATTACTTAATAATCTTATTATTAGTTGTAATGAATTTAAAGAAGCTAGAGAAAAATTAGAAGCTATAGGACTAATTAAGACATATTTAAAAGAAGAACAAGTAAATAATTATGTATATGAATTATATTCACCTATGAGTGCTAAAGAATTTTTAAATAATCCTATACTTAATACAGCTCTTTATAATGCTATTGGTAGTAAAGAGTATGAACGTACACTTGAGTATTTTAAAATACCATATATCAACTTACGTAATTATGAAGATATAACTAGTAAGTTTAGCGATACATTTGTATGGACTACTTCTATGGCACGTAACATAGAAATGTATAATCTTAAAAATAAAAATAGTAGATCACTTTCTATAGTATCTAAAATAGATGTTAATACTATTTTAAACTTAATACCAGAAGATATATTAAATCATAGAAGTTTAACTAAAGATGTTAAAGAGTATCTAATTAAAATATCATTTATTTATAACTATGATAATGAAATGATGGTAGAATTAATTAGAAATTCAATAACTGATAAACATACTATAGATAAAAATAAACTACGTGATGTAGCAGCACAATATTATAAGTTTGAAAATATGGGAAAACTACCTAGTTTAATATATAGAAAGCAACCAGAATACTTAAGGACAACTAAAGAGGGAATGTCTAATCGTATGAGAATAATTAATATGTTTGAAACAACTAGTCCATATGATTTTATATGTAGTAAATATAAAACTGGTACTCCATCAAATTCAGATTTAAGAATTATATCATATTTATTATTAGATTTAGACTTAAAACCAGGGGTAGTAAATGTACTAGTTGATTATGTACTTAAAATTAATAATAATAAATTAACTAAATCATTTGTGGATGCTATAGCATCACAATGGAAAAAAAGTAACATCGAAACAGTAGAGGATGCTATGAATATAGCTGAGGAAGAATATCATAGAAAAAAAGAAACAAAAGAGAATACTAAGACAAGTAAAAAATTAGATGTTACACCAACTTGGTTTAATAAAGAAATAACAGAAGATAATGCAACTCAGGAGGAAATAGAAGCATTTGAAGCTTTATTGAAGGGAGATAGTTAGATTGGAAAAACTAAATATTAAAATAGATGGTTTTGAAAATATAGATATAATGTCTGAATATAAAAAAGCATTAAAAGATCCTGTATTTCAAAAATTAGCATCTAAGTTAAAAATAAAAGATGAAGTACTTTGTGGCTATACTTCTATGATAGAAGATTCAGTATGTGAATATAAAAATTGTATGGAATGTACTTGTTTAGCATCCTGTAAAAATAGAATAAAGGGACATGTTTATATACCTATTAATATAAATGGTGATATACAATTTCAATATAAAAGTTGTAAATATTATGATAAGATGATTAAAAATACTAAATTTCTAAATAAAATAAGTTATTTTAATACTCCATCTAGTTTAAAAGAAGCAACACTATCTAAAATACATAAAACAGATAAAAATAGATATGAAGCAATATTATGGATTAATAATTTTTATAAGGATTATAAAAAAGATAAAAACATAAAAGGTTTGTATCTTCATGGAAACTTTGGATGTGGTAAAACATACTTAGTTGCAGCACTATTTAATGATTTAGCTAAAGAAGGGTATGAAAGTTCTATTATATTTTGGCCAGATTTTTTAAGACAAGCATTTTATGATGATTTTAAAGATAAATATGAAAGTATAAAAAAAGTACCACTTCTTTTAATTGATGATATAGGTGCTGAAAATATTACTGCATGGAATAGAGATGAAATATTATGTCCATTGCTACAATATAGAATGGAAGAAAATTTACCAACATTTTTTACATCTAATTTAACTATAGAACAATTAGAAGAACATTTATCTAATTCTAAAAGTGGTGTAGATAGTGTTAAAGCAGCACGAATTATTGCTCGTATAAAACAATTAACTACAGATTTAGAAATGATTAGTAAAAATTTAAGAAAATAATAAAAAGTACTTTGAAAAAGTATTTAAATATGCTACAATGAACATATAAAGGCGATGATTAAGGACAATATCTATATATTAAACTTTTAAAGAGAGCTAGTGTTGGTGAGAACTAGTAAAGAATTATATAGATTACTACCTTATAGCTGTATTCGAAAGAATTTACCGGTTTACCGTTATTTAAATTAAGTTAAAACAAGGATGGTACCGCGTATATACGCTCCTTATATCGTAAGATATAAGGACTTTTTTTATATATTAGGAAACTTATAAGTAAAACAAATCGATAGATTCCAAATTGAATTACACAAAAAATTTGATTTTGTCCTGGAGGAAATATGAATAAAAAAAGAAAACAAAGACTTGAAAATTTAAGTGAACAAGCAGTAAGTATGGAAGAATTTTTAAAAAGATTTTTAAATATAAATAATGATGAATTAATTAAACAAGGTCTTACGCATAAAGAACTAAAGAAAATATTTCCAAATTTAAGAAGAAGTAGTTTTGATGCAATATTAGATGACCCTTCTATGGTATATAGAGGGCAAGTTGTATTAGTACTTGATTCTAATGATAATGTTATACCATATGTAAATAATCAAATAAAAACAATAGAGTCTTATGGTATAGATGATGTAATGGATGAAAGTGAATGGTCTATGCCTCCAGAACAGTGGTCTTCGCCTAGGGAAGATACTCCAAGAGTACAAGATTATGACTTAAAGTCATTAAGTATATATGAACTTGAATTATTATTACAAATATATAGTTACTCTAATCAGAAATCTAGTTATTTTGTAGTTAGAAGAGAAATTGTAAGTAGAAGTGATAGTCATCAAGGTAATAAAAGAAGTATTCAAAAGAGTTTAAAAAAAGAATATAAAAGAAATAAAAAAGATAAATATTAGAAGGTGATATAATGATAAATATAAAAAACGATGAAAAATTAAGTGTAATGAATCATAGTTGTGCTCATCTTTTAGCTCAAGCTGTAAAACATTTATATAAGGATGCTAAATTTTGGGTAGGACCAGTAATTGAAGATGGTTTTTACTATGATATAGATTTAAATGGACAAGTAATAACAGAAGCAGACTTACCAACTATTGAAAGAGAAATGAAAAAAATATCAAAAGATGGTAAAAGAATAGTTAGACATGAACTTACTAAAGAAGAAGCTCTTGAAATGTTTAAAGATGATCCATACAAAATAGATTTAATAAGTCGTATGGATGAAAATGATACAGTAATAAGTTGCTATACACAAGGTGATTTTACAGACTTATGTCGTGGTCCACATGTTGAAAGTGTTAAAGAGTTAAAAAATTTTAAATTATTAAAAGTAAGTGGTGCTTATTTTAAGGGTGATTCTAAAAATAAAATGTTACAACGTATATATGGAATATGCTTTGAAACTAAAGAACAATTAGAAGAACACTTACAAGAATTAGAAGAGGCAAAACAAAGAGATCATAGAAAAATAGGTAAAGATTTGGAATTATTTATGGTAGATGATTTAGTAGGAAGAGGATTACCTATGTTTTTGCCAAATGGATATATTATATGGCAAGAGTTAGAAAATTATATTAAAGATAAAGAAAAAAAATTAGGATATCAACATGTAATGACTCCATGTGTAGGAAATGTTGAATTATATAAAACTAGTGGACATTGGGATCATTATAAGGAAAATATGTTCCCAGCTATGGAAGTAGATGGAGAGTCATTTGTATTAAGACCAATGAACTGTCCTCATCATATGATGATATACTCAAATAAATTACATTCATATAAAGATTTACCTATTAGAATAGGTGAGATAGCACATGACTTTAGATATGAAGCTAGTGGTGCTGTTAAAGGAATTGAACGTGGTAGACATTTTTGTCAGAATGATGCTCATCTTTTTGTAACTCCAGAACAAATTAAATCAGAATTTAAAAATGTTGTTGATTTAATATTCGATACATATAAAGATTTTAATATTACTAATTATCATTGTGTTTTATCACTACGTGATCCTGAGGATAAAGAAAAATATCATCCAGATGATGAAATGTGGAATAAAGCAGAAAATGAACTTAGAGAAGTATTAAATGAACTTGGTATTGAATATACTGAAGAAATAGGTGAAGCTGCATTTTATGGACCAAAATTAGATGTTAATGTAAAACCAGCTATAGGAAATGAATATACTATATCTACATGTCAATTAGACTTCTGCTTACCAGCTAAGTTTGATTTAAAATATGTAGATAAAGATGGAGTAAAGAAAACACCTGTTGTATTACATAGAGCAATTTTAGGTTCAATAGATAGATTTATGGCATATATATTAGAAGAAACAAAAGGTAATCTACCAGTATGGTTAGCACCAGTACAAGTAAATATTATACCAGTTAATAATGAGTATCATCTAAATTATTGTAACCAGATAAAAGATATGTTAATTGATAATAATATTAGAGTTCAACTAGATGATAGAGATGAGAAATTATCATATAAAATGAGAGAAAGTCAAACAAAACATATTCCATATACTTTAATAATAGGTGATAAAGAATTAGAAGAAGAAACTATTAGTTATAGAATTTTTGGTCAAAAAGAAACTTCTACATTAAGTAAAGATGAATTTTTAAATCATATAAAGGAAATTATAAAAGATAAGAGTATAAATAATTAATGATTTTAGTTTAAACTAAAGTCTCAGACTGTTAACAAATGAAAATTTAAAACAGTCTTTTATTTTTTTAGAGTGATTGAAAAACATTTTGATTGGGACTTTGTATATGATAAGGTAGTAAAACTATATTCTAAAATAGTAAGAAAAAACTATAAAATTTTAAAGTATAATAATTTATATAGTTGGTTTATTTGATATAACTTAAATGAAGATGTATCAGATTATTCAACTCATTCGCTGTTAGAAGTATTAGTACATGTGCTAAATTAAAAATAATAATCTTTTTACTTATATGTGTTTTAGTAATTTTATTATTCATGATAATCACCATAACTTTTTAATCAAAATTATATCATTTTTTTATTATTTGTAATAAATATTTATTATGTACATTGTTACTTATTTAAGATATAATATAATTGAAGAATGGAGTGATGCTAAGTGAATAGATGTTGTTCTAAATGCGGTAAAATGAATCAAGGTAATGTAAATTATTGTACAGGATGTGGTTCACCTTTAATGCAACAAAATGTATATTATTCAAATTATCAAAATAAGAAAAAGAAACTTCCTACATGGGCTATAGTTTTATTATGCATTTTTGGATTCTTGTTTTTAGCAGCATTCTTTGGAGATAGTGATACTGAAAAAAAAGTCAACACTGAAGTAAATGTAAGTAATCAAAATGAAGATAATAATACAAAAGAAGAAAATAGTAAAAAAGCAAAGGATAGTGAGAAAAAAACAATTAAGTTAGGTTCAAAAGAATATGTTAACTATATTAAAGATACATTATTACAGGTTCAAAATAATAGTAGTAATCTTAGATTAAATGAATATAGAACAAGAGGAGTAGCATATTTGATTGCAACTTTTTATACAAATAAATACTTGGATGATAAAACAATGAATAATGAGATTAAAAATGCTATGAAAATCTTTTATGATAATTTTTCTATAAACAAGTACAAAAGTGGTGGAATTTTTTCAAGAGATTATGATTATTTAAATATTTCATTTTACAATTATGAATCTGCAAATTCTAAAACTTATGATGAATATGAATTTATTCAACTTGATTTCACTAATATAACTGATTATTCTAGTTTTGAAGAATTTTATAAAAAAGAAACTGAATGTATTTCTGGCTGTTGATTGAAAAATAATAGAGATTAGAGAATTTATGTAAAAATAGATTATAGAATTAATTAAACAATAATGGGTTTAGGAAGAAGTTATTTTCTTTTTTTGTCGCACAAAATGTTGAATTTTATAAAATTAGTATGCTATAGTTATAATTAGAAATGTTACTATGAATGATATCAATCAAAAAAAGTAGCAAAATAGTTTTCAGAAAGATGAAAAGACAAAGAATATGAAAAAGGAAAATCTCAAAAAATATTGGATAGATTTACTTCAAAATGTTTTAGGTGTAGATAATCCAATTGATTTTATTGAATTTGAAGATGCTGTATACATTGATAAATCAACAGGTTTTATAGATGAATATATTCCATCAACAAGAATTTTAATAGAACAAAAATCAATTGATAAAGATTTAAGAAAACCAATTAAACAATCAGATGATTCTTTATTGAACACATTTCAACAGGTAAAAAGATATGCACTAGAAATGGAACATGATATATTGTTTAATAGAATATAGCTGATAATTTAAAATTAACAAATTGTATTTAATAGTTTATATATAAGGAGTTGATATTATTTCAAAGAAAAGATACGATGAGTGGTACTTTTATAATAGTATTGATAAATTTTTAGATGAGATTGATTTTGTATATAGTGTATATATTAATAATATTGAAAATATATTCAATAGTCCACAAGAAGAAGTACAAATGTATGAAGAATATTTAAATGAACATTTAGAAGAAGTAGAGACTCATGATATTACTGATATTCCGATAAATATTCAAAGTATGTGTTATCATAGATATTTTTTAATAAAAAACATGAAATATAGATACTTAGCCATTCATATAAGCTTAATATATCAAATGTTTGAGCAATTTATATTATCTTTATCAAAGCATCAACAAAAGTTTATATCATATGATATCGAAATTAATAATTTAGAATTAAAGAATATACATGATGGTATAAAAATGTTGAAAAAGTATAACTTAGATATAAAGAAAATGCCTGAATATCAAAAAATAAATGAATTAAGACTTTTAAATAATGTTATTAAACATGGCGATGGTGATTCAAAAAAGAAACTTGAAAGAATAAGACCAGATATATTTGCTAATAGTGGTATATATGTATACAATAATACAATTATTGATGATACATTGGATATATCTAAGAATGATTTGAATATATATATTGAATCTATTAAGAAATTATTACATCATTTTCCAGATAAAATTGTACATGAATATTATATATAATTAATAGAAATCTGCTTATTAGAAATTTTTATTTAGTTGAGATATGTGAGAACATATCTTTTTTATATATTAGGAAAGTTCTTGGTAAAGGAAAAAATAAAAAAAATAAATCATGGCATGCAAAAAAGAATC
>CANPVU010000020.1 GCA_947581765.1 uncultured Bacilli bacterium | reverse complement strand
AACAGTTTTAAAGTTTGGAGTGTTTTCTCTTTTTTTATATAATTTTACATTTTCCCACATCTAGTTTACTACATCTAATATTTAACAACAATTGACAAAAATTAAATATTAATTTATAATACAATAAAATGTTGAACAAGAGGAGTAAATTAATTAGTAGTTATTAGAGATGAAAAGTCAAGGCTGAAAGCTTTTCTTAATAAACATTAATTGAAGGTAGCTTGGGAGTTGAGTATCTGAAATTAGTAAGATATTTCGTATGCTGCGTTAAAGCTAAGAGGTAATCGTTAGATTATAAAAAAAGGTGGTACCACGACTATTCGTCCTTTGTGATGATAGTCGTTTTTTATGTATCAAGAAAGGATAGATGAGTATGTTAGAAAATAAATATAATCATAAAAAGACAGAACAAGATAAATATGAATATTGGAAAAATAGTGGATACTTTAATACTGATAATAAGTCTAGTAAACCACATTACTGTATAGTTATTCCACCACCAAATGTAACAGGAAAATTACATTTAGGACATGCATATGATACTTCAATACAAGATATAATTATACGTTTTAAAAGAATGCAAGGTTATGATGCATTATGGTTACCTGGAATGGATCATGCTGCTATTGCAACAGAAGCAAAAGTAGTAAAAAAATTAAAAGAAGAAGGTATAGATAAATATAAATATGGTAGAGAAAAATTCTTAGAAGCATGTTGGGATTGGACTCATGAATATAGTGGTACAATTAGACAACAATGGGGTGCTTTAGGACTATCTGTTGATTATAATAAAGAAAGATTTACACTAGATGAAGGATTAAATAGAGCAATTACTAAAGTATTTGTTGATTACTATAATAAGGGATTAATATATAGAGGAGAAAGAATAATAAATTGGGATCCAGCTGCTAAAACAGCACTATCTAATGAAGAAGTTATATATAAAGATGTAGAAGGTGCTTTCTATCATTTAAAATATATTATAGATGGAACGGATGAATATTTAGATGTAGCAACAACTAGACCTGAAACATTATTTGGTGATACTGCAGTAGCAGTTAATCCTGATGATGATAGATACAAACATTTAATAGGTAAAAATGTAATATTACCTATAGTTGGTAAAAAAATACCTATTATAGGTGATGAACATGCAGATCCAGAATTTGGTACTGGTTGTGTTAAAATTACTCCAGCTCACGATCCTAATGACTTTGAAGTAGGTAATAGACATAACTTAGAAAGAATTGTAGTAATGAATGAAGATGCTACTATGAATAGTAATGCATTTAAATATGAAGGAATGTCTAGAGAAGATTGTAGAGAAGCATTAATAAAAGACCTTAAAAAAGAAGGATTACTATTATCGGTAGAAAAAATGGTTCACTCTGTAGGACACTCAGAAAGAACTGGTGTAATGGTAGAACCTTATTTATCAAAACAATGGTTTGTTAAAATGAGACCTTTAGCAGATAGTGTACTTGAAAATCAAAAAAATAAAGATACAAAAGTTAATTTTGTACCAAGAAGATATGAAAAAACTATGAATCACTGGATGGAAATAACATATGATTGGTGTATATCTAGACAATTATGGTGGGGACATAGAATTCCAGCATGGTATAAAGGTGATGAGGTATATGTTGGAGAAACTGCACCTAAAGGAAAAGGTTGGGTACAAGATGAAGATGTATTAGATACATGGTTTTCATCTGCATTATGGCCTTTTTCAACACTTGGATGGCCTGATAATACAGATGATATGAAAGCATACTTTCCAAATGATTGTTTAGTTACTGGATATGATATTATTCCTTTTTGGGTAAATAGAATGACTTTTCAATCATTATCATTAACTGGTAAAAGACCATTTAAAGATTGTATAATACATGGATTAATTAGAGATAAAGAAGGTAGAAAATTTTCTAAAAGCTTAGGAAATGGTATAGATCCATTTGATATGATTGAAAAATATGGAGCAGATTCATTAAGATATTATTTAACTACTGATGTAGCACTTGGTACTGATCTTAGATTTGATGAAACTAAAATTAAATCTACATGGAATTATATAAATAAAATATGGAATGCTTCAAGATTTGTTTTAATGAATATTGAATCTTTAGATGAAATTAATTTAAAAGATTTAAAACCTGAAGATAAATGGATATTCACTAAATATGAGAAAGTATTAAAAAGTGTTACTAAACATATGGAAAAATATGAGTTTAATTTAGCATCTGCTGAACTATATGATTTTACGTGGTCAAGTTTTTGCGATAATTATATAGAGATGGCTAAATACTCTATTGATAATATTGAAACAAAATCTACATTATGTGTAATATTAACTGGTATTTTAAAAATGTTACATCCATTTATGCCATTTGTAACTGAAGAAATATATTCTAAATTACCAATTAAAGAAACTGAATCTATTATGATTTCTACATATCCAAAATATGATAAAAAATTTGTATTTGAAACAGAAGAAGAAATAGTAGATGATGAAATAGATTTTATAAAAGAATTTAGAAATGTAAAAGCTAAAAATAACATTACAAAAGATATGAAGGTAATGTTTGATACAACTGATGATAATGAACGTATAGTTAAGATGTTAAAAATAAAAGATAATATAGTAGCAGAACCACTAGGAATAAATGCATATAAAGTATTTTCTAGAAATGTAAAAGCAACTATATATTTTGAAAAAGTATTTACTGAGGAGCAAGAAAAATTAAAAAATAAACAGATAGAGGATTTGAAAAAATCAATAATGCGTCGTGAAGCATTACTTTCTAATGAAAATTATGTTAATAAAGCTCCAAAAAATATTGTTTTAATGGATAAACAAAAATTAGAAGAAGAAAAGAAAAAGTTACAAGAATTAGAAAAATAGTTACTAATGTAGCTTTTTTTTTGCTAATTTGTTATACTATTATCTAGAATGGGAAGTGGCTAGAGTGAAATGCAATAATTGTAATACAGATATAGATCAAAGTATGAAATTTTGTCCTAATTGCGGGGCTAAAATTGATATTCAATCTCAAAGTGTTGATAATATACCTCTTCAAAATACTATGGTAAGTAATATACCAACTCAAAATAATATAGATAATAATATGATTAATAATACACAAGTTCAAAGTAATATAGATAATAATAAAGTAAATAATGGTATTCCAAATAATATGAATAATTATAATAATTTTTATACATCATATCCAAATCAACCAGTAGTAAACAATACAAGTAATAATGGATTAAAAATAATTATTATTTCAATTGTAGTTGCAATATTAATTTGTGTAATTATAATTATTAATTCTAGTAAAAGTGGTAGAACAAAAAATGATATAAGTAGTAATTCCAACGTTCAAATACAATCTAATGTTCAAATACAATCAAATGTTAATTCAAATTCTACTATAAATGATAAAAAAGTTGTATTTGGTGGGTATGAACTTACAATTCCATCAAATTATACAGTATCTTCGGTTACTACTCAATTACAACTAATGGGGACAAATAAAAAAGATGTGATAGGAATCAAGATAACTAAAGGTGATTATAATTCTATTAAAAGTTCCCAAACAACTATGAAAGAATATATGGGAAAATCAGGCTATATAGTTGATAATGTTCAAGTAGCAAATTATAATAGTGTAGAATTTTTAACAGCAACTGTTGAAACAAATGGAAATCATATGGTTTTAGGATATTCTAATTTAGGTAATGGAGATATAATTGTAGTAGTAGTAGCAAATACTTCTTATACAGTTGATTATACACCATTATATGATTTAGCTAATTTAATAAAAACAGCACAAAAAACAAGTTAAAAAATATTTAACTTTTTTTTTATATTTATATGATATTTTATTACTTTGTATTTGTTAAAATGATATAATGTATGTGGTGATATTATGATTGAAAAACGAATCGATGAATTAATCAAAATACTAAATAAAGCATCTTACGAATATTATACATTAGATAGCCCTACAATAACAGATCAAGAGTATGATGATTATTATAATGAGTTAGTAAGATTAGAAACCGAACATCCAGATTTAGTTAGAGAAGACTCTCCTACAGTAAGAGTAGGTTCTGTAGTAGTTGATAGTTTTAAAAAAGTAATTCATGAAATACCAATGATGAGTTTAGATGATATATTTAGTGAAGAAGAAGTAATAGATTTTGATGATAAAGTAAAAAAAGTAATACCAAATCCAACATATGTATGCGAATTAAAAATAGATGGATTATCAGTATCACTATTATATAAAAATGGAAAACTTATAAGAGGCGCTACTAGGGGAGATGGTACTACAGGTGAAGATATTACTCATAATGTAAAAACTATTAAATCAGTACCACTTTCTTTACCAAAGGATATTGATATAGAAGTGCGCGGAGAAATATATATGCCTAAATCATCATTTGAGAAAATAAATGAAGAAAGAAAGTTAAATGGTGAAAAATTATTTGCTAATCCTAGAAATGCAGCAGCAGGTTCTGTTAGACAATTAGATTCTAAGATTGCTGCCTCTAGAAATTTATCTGTATTTTTATATCATTTACCAAATGCTAATGATTATGGGATTAATACCCAAAAAGATTCTTTAGAGTATATGAAAAATTTAACTTTTGTAGTAAATCCAAATATAAAGTATGCAAAAGATATATATGAAGTTATTGAATATATAAAATATTGGCAAGAACATAGAAGTGAATTACCATATGAGATAGATGGAATTGTAATTAAAGTTAATGATTTATCTGATCAAAGAAAATTAGGATTTACAGTTAGAGTACCTAAATGGGCAATAGCGTATAAATTTCCAGCAGAAGAGGTACTTACAAAGTTAACTAATATTGAATTTTGTGTTGGTAGAACTGGTAAAATAACTCCAAGAGCAGACCTTACTCCAGTACATTTAGCAGGTTCAATTATTAGTAGTGTAACTTTACATAATGAAGACTATATTAAAGAAAAAGATATAAAAATAGGGGATGTTATATCAATACATAAAGCAGGGGATGTAATACCAGAAGTTGTAGAAGTAAAAAAAGAGCGTAGAACTGGCGATGAAGTAGATTTTAAAATGATTACTAATTGTCCTATATGTGGAAGTAAGTTGATTCGTAAAGAAAGTGAAGCTGCATGGTTTTGTGTAAATGAAAAATGTAATGCTAGAAAAATAGAAGGATTAATACACTTTGCAAGTAGAGATGCTATGAACTTAGATGGCTTTGGAGATAATATTATAGAAGATTTTTATAATATGGGATATTTACATACTATTGATGATTACTATACATTATATGAACATAAACAAGATTTAAAAATGTTAGAAGGATTTGGTGAAAAAAGTATACAGAATTTACTTGATTCTGTTGAAAATAGTAAATTAAATTCACTTGAAAGATTAATATTTGGTTTAGGAATAAGACATGTTGGAAAAAAGACTGCTAAAATTTTAGCTAGTAATTATCAAAATATAGATAATATTATTAATGCTGATTATGATTCATTATGTTGTATATCAGACATAGGAGATATTATAGCGCAAAGTATTGTTGATTATTTTGCAAATGAAGATAATATTAATTTAATTAATTCATTAAAAAAATATAATGTTAATATGGAATATATTGGCAAGCAAATTGAAATAAATGAATTATTTAATAATAAGACATTTGTATTGACAGGAACACTTAATATGCCTCGACAAGAAGCTAAGGAATTAATAGAGACAAGGGGTGGAAAAGTAACAGGTAGTGTTACAAGTAAGACTGATGTTGTAGTTGTAGGACAAAGTCCTGGTAGTAAATACGATAAAGCTTTATCTTTAAAAATAGATATATGGGATGAGGATTTATTCGTAAATAATTTAAATTTATGATATTATATAGTAAATAATATAAATTTATTTGGAAGAAGCTGGTAGAATGCAAGAATGGGATAATTTTAAAGGTACAAAGTGGAAACAAATTATTGATGTAGATGATTTTGTTATTAATAACTATAGTGAATATGTTGGAAACAGTGATTTTTTAAGAGAATCCAGTAAAAAAACAAACAAAGTATGGGGAAGATGTCAAAAATTGTTAGAAAAAGAATCAATTACTGACATACTTGATATTGAAATAAATGAATTTTCAGGAATAGATACATTTGAATGTGGATATATTGATAAAAAAAATGAAACTATTGTTGGAATTCAAACTGATGATCCTTTAAAAAGATTTATTAATCCATATGTATCCTTAAATTCATCTTTATCAGTTTTAAAAAATAATGGATATCGCTTCAATAAAGATATGATTTCAAAATTTAATTATTTTTCTAAATCATATGAAGATGTAGTAGAAAATACTTATACATCAGAAATAAAAAAATATAAAGAAGTTCATTTATTAGAAGGTCTTCCAGATAATTATGGTAGAGGATTTATACTAGGAGATTACAGAAGAATAGCACTATATGGAATTGATTATTTAATAAATAAGAAAAAAAATGATTTACAAAGATTAAAGAAAGACATTAATTATTCTATGGTAAGAGTAAGAGAAGAAGTAGTAAATCAGATAGAAGCTTTAAATGAAATAAAAAGTATGGCGAGTCGTTATGGATATAATATATCACTTCCAGCTAGTAATAGTAAGGAAGCAATACAGTGGATATATTTTGGATATTTAGCTGCATTAAAACAGACTACGGGTATTTCTATTCCATTAGGAAATATATCAGCATTTATAGATATATATATAGAACGTGATCTTGCTAAAGGAATAATATCAGAAGATGTAGCACAAGAGTTGATAGATCAGTTTACTATAAAATTACGTATGATTAGATTTTTATATCCACAAGAGATACAAAATTATTATTTAGGTGAAACAATTATTCCTATTACTCTTGGTAGTGTAGTTAATACCTCATCATTAATTACAAAAACAGATTATAGGATAATTAATTCAATAGAAAATTTAGGTGAATATAAAACAGTTAATTATACTATTTTATGGTCAAAAAGTTTGCCAATTAACTTTAAAAAATACTGTTGTAAAATAATTACTAAATATAATTCTTTACAATTTTGTAATGGTGATATAATTACAAATAATACAGTAGCATCTACAGGTATAGCTAATTTATCTAAAGTAGGAAAACAAATTGATTATTATGGTGGAACATGTAATTTACCTAAAATATTACTTTATGCTATTAATGGTGGAAAAGATGAGTTTACTGGTGAAACTATAGTTGAAGGTATAGAACCTATTGATACAGATATACTAGATTATTCTAAAGTAGCACGTAATTTTTCTTTAGTTTTGAGTAAAGTTATATCTATACAATGTGATGCTATAAATACTATTCATTGCTTATATGATAAATATGCATATGAATCATCTATTATGGCATTAAATGATACAGTTGTTGAAAGATATGCTACTATAGGAATGTCGGGATTTAGTGTATTAGTTGATTCATTATCTGCGATAAAGTATTCAACAGTAACTATAAAAAGAAATGAAAATGGAATAGTAAATGATTTTTCTGTGGACAATAATTTTCCAAGGTTTGGAAATAATTTAAATGAAGTAGATAGTATTGCTATTGATGTTGTAAAACTATTTAATCAAATAGTTAGAGAACATCATTTATATAGAAATGCGAAAGCTAAAATAGAAATAGCAAGCTATGGATTAAATATTGTATATGGCAAAAATACAGGTGCTACGCCAGATGGAAGATTTAGTGGTGTTGCATATTCAGAAGGTGTTTGTCCAACTAGTAATGTAAGTGAAAATGGATTATTATCTTCTTTAAAAAGTATTATAAAAATACCTATAGATTTATGTAAAGCTGGTATTGTTAATACATTAAATATTACTCATAGTACCTTTGGTGCAAAAAAGGGTGAGAGAATTGATAATATTTTAGAATTATTAGATAATATTTTTAATGATAATATTTCTCATGTAGAAATAAATCTAATTGATAAAAATTTATTATTAGAAGATAAGAATAATAGTTTAATACTTAGAAATAATGGATATTTAATTGCATATGATAAATTAAATAGTGAACAACAAGAAAGTATAATAGATTCTACTTTTTATAAGGTGATATAATATGATAATTATCGATTCAATTAATCCAATTAGTTTTGATAATGGACCAGGTATAAGAGTAGAGGTAAATATTTCAGATAAAGAAAATGGTATTAGTTTAACACCAAATCAATTAGTAGATAGAATAA
The DNA here is from genome assembly GCA_947581765.1 of uncultured Bacilli bacterium. Lineage (GTDB taxonomy): Bacteria > Bacillota_I > Bacilli_A > RF39 > UBA660 > UBA5578. Next base: position 22,068 of record CANPVU010000020.1, on the reverse strand, counting down.
GAAAGTTTAGACCTTATTTTGAACTAGATGGTGGTGGTGTAACTTTTAAGAGTAAAAATATATTTATGTATTCAAATTATATTAATAATGTTTGTAAAATTTGTCATAAAGCAGGTATAAATACTTGTATACAAACAGAAGAGTATGATTTCATAAATAATGAAGAAGTATTTGAAAATATAGATTTATTTATAATTTTTGCTAATGAATTAAGTATGGATAAATTAGTATATATAGAAAAGTTAATAAATGAATTATATAAAAGAAAAGTACCTATTTGGATTAAACTTGAGGTAAATGACAAAAAAGAATATATTGATTTATTAAAAGAGAATGTTAAAAAGTATGATAACATAAAAAATATAAATGTTTTTGATAATACCTAAGCTTAAGAAAATAGATTTAAAAAAGATAGAATAAATGGAGTGTAATATGAGAAGAAAATTTAAAATACTATTTATAGTATATATAATTATTATGGCAATAGTACTATTTAATACAAAAGATTTTACTCAATTATCTACTAAATTAGAATATATAAATTGTGGAACTGCTAACAAAATTCCTAAACCTATTCCACAACTTACAACAGTAGCATACACATTGTTAATAGTTGGAACACCTATTGTCTTAATAGCGTTTTCTATAGTTACATTACTAAAATCTATATCAAGTGGTAATGCAGATGATGTAGCTAAAGCTAAAAATAATGTTATAAAAAAATTTATAACAACTGCTTTAATATTTTTAACGGCAGCCTTAGTACAATTTGTAATTATTAGAGTATCTAATCCTGCAGATAGTGATGATAAAAGTTCAATTACAAATTGTATAAGATGTTTTCTATATTACTCTGGAAGTAGTTGTATAGCTAATACTGATGTAGATAATACTCCAGCTACCCATAGAAGACCATATAGTAATAAGTCTTTAGGATGGAATTCAAATTATTCAAGTAGTAATAAAATTTCAGGTACTTCAAATACTTCAACTATATCTTCATCAGGAGCTAAAATACTTTATATTGGAGATAGTAGAACAGTTGGAATGTGTGGATATACTGGAACAGAAATGTATGCTAATAAAACTTGTAGAGATGGTGTAACTGTTAGTAAGATAGGTATGGGTTATAGCTGGTTTACTTCTGATGGATTATTAAATGCTAATGTTATATTAAATTCATCAACCCAAAAATTTAATATAGTAATTTGGATGGGTACTAATGATATTGGTAGTGATGCTACAACAGCTAAAAATTCTGCTCAATCATATGCTACAAAAATTGGTGAACTTGCATCTGGAGATTGGGCTAGTCACAATATAATAGTAGTTCCAGTAACAAAAGTAGATGAACAAAAAGCAAAGAATAGTGGATATAATATAACACAGGCAAATATTAACGAATTCAATACGCAATATAAATCAAGTATATCAGCACTTAACAAGAGTAATGTTTATTATTGCGATATTTCATCGTTAAATCCAACTACAGGAGCAGATGGATTACATTATGATACAAGTGGTTCTGATACTGTATATAATGGAATTAAAAATTGTTTGAAATAGAGAATGTATATTCTCTTTTTTTATGATATAATTTTAATGGTGATACTTATGAAAAAGACGATTACAGTAGATGGAAATGAGGCATGCAGTTATACATCTTATATGTTTACTGAAGTAGCTGGAATATATCCAATTACTCCATCAAGTCCTATGGCAGAGCATGTAGATGAAATGAGTTCAAATAGGTTAAATATGTTTGGGGAAAGTGTAAAAGTTGTTGAAATGCAAAGTGAAGCAGGAGCAGCTGGATTTGTTCATGGTTCACTTAAATCAGGATGTTTAACTACAACATTTACAGCTAGTCAAGGATTATTATTAATGATTCCAAATATGTATAAAATAGCAGGTGAAATGTTACCAGGTGTTATACATGTTGCAGCTAGAGCTTTATCTACTCATGCACTTAGTATATTTGGAGATCACCAAGATGTATATGCTTGTAGACAAACTGGATTTGCAATGCTTGCATCATCATCAGTACAAGATGCTGCATATTTATCAGCTGTTGCTCATTTATCAAGTATTAAAGCTAGTTTACCTTTCTTACATTTTTTTGATGGATTTAGAACTAGTCATGAAATACAGAAAATAGAAGTATTACAGGCAGTAGATTATGCAGATATGTTAGATAAAAAAGCTTTAAATAGATTTAGAAGAAGAGCTTTAAATCCACATAATCCAAGAACTCATGGTACTGCTCAAAATGAAGATATATATTTTCAAACAACAGAAGCAAGAAATATATATTATGACTTACTACCAGATGTAGTAAATGATTATATGAATAAAATAAATAAAAAAGCAGGTACTTCATATAAACCATTTAACTATTATGGAGCTGATAATGCTAGTAAAGTAATAGTAGCAATGGGGTCAGTATGTGAAACTATAAAAGAAGTTGTAGATGTAAAAGAAGATGTTGGATTAATTGAAGTACACTTATATAGACCATTTAGTACAAAGTATTTATTAGATGTTTTACCAGAAACTGTAAAAAAGATTGCTGTACTTGATAGAACAAAAGAACATGGAAGTAATGGAGAACCATTATACTTAGATATAGTAGCAGCACTTAAAGATAAAGATATTACTATAGTAGGTGGAAGATATGGACTAGCAAGTAAAAATACTACTCCTAGTGATATAAATGCAGTATATGAAATGTTAAATGAACCAGTAAATAACTTTACTATAGGTATAATAGATGATGTAACTAAACATAGTTTACAACCAATAGATATAGAAACTAAAAAAGCACATGAATGGTTATTTTATGGTTATGGTAGTGATGGAATGGTTAGTGCATCAAAATCTATTATTAAATTAATAGGTGATAATACTGATAACTATGTACAAGGTTATCTTCAATATGATTCTAAAAAGAGTGGAGGAGTAACTTGTAGTCACTTAAGATTTAGTGATGAAAAAATAAGAGCTCCATATTATGTATCAAAACCATCTTTATTTGTAGTAACTAAAGATAGTTATTTAGAGGAATATGATTTAATTGATGATATAGAAGATGGAGCTACTGTAATAATTAATTCTATTCATACTGAAGAAGAAATAAATAGAATGATTAATTATCATTTAAAGAAAATATTATTAAAGAAAAATGCACATGTATATTTAATAAATGCATATGATTTAGCTTCTAAAGTAGGACTAAAAGGAAAAATAAGTACAATAATGGAAAGTGCTATTATGTACTTAACTGATATAGTTCCTTATTCATTAGCACTTTCTAAAATGGAAGAAAGTATTAAAAAGAAATTTTCTAAGAAGGGTGAAGATGTTGTAAATGCTAATATAGAAGCTATTAAATTAGCAGAAGAAAATGTACATGAAATAAAACTAGATACCAAAGCGTTTAAAGATGAAGAAAAAGAATTATCTGTTGTAGAAACTATAATGAAGAGAAAAGGTGATAGTTTAAAAACATCAGATTTTGTAAAACGTGCTGATGGAGTATTTGAAAGTGGTACAAGTGCTATTGAAAAAAGATATATTTCTTCTATAGCACCAGATTGGATTAGTATGAATTGTAGTAATTGTAATCAATGTTCATTATATTGTCCACATGGTGTTATAAGACCATTCTTACTTGATGAAGACGAGTATGAGAATTGTCCAAGAAGTATAAAAGAAAGATGCGTAAAAGCTATTGGCATGAATTATTATTATATAGTATCTGCATCAGTAGCTGATTGTACAGGATGTGGAGTATGTGCTAAAATATGTCCTGGTATAAGAGGTAATAAAGCACTTGTTATGGATAAATTAGATCCTAATGAACAAGAAGTATTTGATTATTTAGATAAAAATATAAGTACTAAAGACTTAGGAAATATATTTACAGTTAAAAATAGTCAATTTAATAAACCTAAATTTGCATTCTCAGGTGCTTGTGCAGGATGTGGAGAACCAGCATATATTAAATTATTAACTCAATTATTTGGAGAACATTTAATAATTAGTAATGCTACTGGATGTTCTTCTATATACGGAGGTTCAGCACCTACTACTCCATACACAGTACCATGGGCAAGTAGTTTATTTGAAGATAATGCAGAATATGGATATGGTATGTTAATAGCAAATAATATTATGCAAACTAAAATAGCACATATTATGGAGAAAAACTTAGATAGTGAAAATGGAGATTTATTTGAAAAATGGTTATCTAATCCAAATAGTTATGAAAATACTAAAGAAGTATATGATAATTTAACAGACAATATTCCTGAAGAATTAGTTCCACTTAAAGATTATATTACTATGAGAAATATTTGGTGTATAGGTGGAGATGGATGGGCTTATGATATTGGATTTAGTGGAATAGATCATGTTCTTGCTAGTAATGATAATATTAAAATATTAGTATTAGATAGTCAAGTATATTCAAATACAGGTGGACAATCTAGTAAAGCTAGTCCTAAAGGTGCTATTGCATCATTTGCATCATCTGGTAAAAAGACAAATAAAAAAGACTTAGCTAGAATAGCTATGTCATATCCAGATGCTTATGTAGCACAAGTATCATTAGGTGCTAATCCAATGCAAACAATTAAAGCATTTAAAGAGGCCAATGAATATAATGGACCTGCTATTGTAATAGCATACACTCCATGTATATCTCATGGTATAAAGGGTGGAATGGAAAGAAGTGTTGAGATGGAAAAATTAGCTACTTCATCTGGATATTTCTTAACATTTAGAAGACATCCTAAAGAGGGATTTACTCTTGATAGTAAGAATGTTGATTTTGAATTATATGAAGACTTTTTAAATAGTCAAACTAGATATAATATGTTAAAAACTATTAATCCACAAATGGCTAGTAATTTATTACAAGCTAATAAAGATAATGCTATTAGGACATTTAACTATTATGAAAAATTAAATAATGAAGAAGAATGATAAAAAAATATCATTCTTTTTATTATAAAATGTAACTTTTTAACAATATTTATGATAATATATCAGTTTGAGGGATAATATGAGTAAAAAAATTGATATTTTAAAAATAAATGGTAAACCTCTTATAATAAATGAAGAAAGTTTACTTAAACAAAAAAATGATTTAGAAAAATTTATTACAGAATTTAAATATTGTAAAACATTAAAACATGCTAAAGAAGTATTATTTTCACATGAGATACAAGCTAATAATTTTATAGAAGGATATAAAGATGATGTTGAAACTATTTATAATGTAATTCATAGATGTTCAAAAATTTCTAATGTAAAAAAGAAACAACGTATAATGAATTTATATAGAGCATATAAATATATATTATGTAGAAAAGATATAAATAAAGATACATTAAAAGAACTATATAGTATACTATCAAAGGACTTATTATGTGAGTATGATGTAGAAAATATGGGACAATATTATAGAACTAAACCTGTATATATTTATTTTTCTAATAGGATAGATGTTAAACCAGATGAGGGTGTTGATTTTAATGAGTTAGAATATTATATGAATTGTTTATTAGAATATATTAATACAGATAATGATAATTTAAGTCCAGTAGAATTATTTTTTAAATCTCAAATAATTCATTTTTATTTAGTATATATACATCCTTATTTTGATATAAATGGTAGAACTAGTCGTACATTAGGAATGTGGTATTTACTTAATAATAAAGCTAATCCATTTGTAATATTTAATAGGGCAATACAATTACATAAAGCAGAATATTATAAGATTATAAGGAGAACTAAAATGAATACAAACATTACTTATTTTTTACAATATATGCTTGAACATACAAGAGAAGAATTAGAAAAAGAATATATAATGAATATGATAAAGAATACTTCAAATGTAAATTTATCTTCATTAGACTTTCAAACATTACACTATATATTATCATTAAAATATAATAATACTTATTTAGATTTTGTTAGATTTTATAATACACAAAATGAAAGAAAAAGTCCTAATTCTATTTATAATGAAATGTTAAAACCACTACTAGATAATGGAATAATAGTACAAAAAGAATGTACGAGTAAACAAGTTCAATTCTCTGATGATGGTTATAATCATTATTTTAGTTTAAATGAATCTTTATATGAAAATGACCCAGAAAAAATTAAATGTTTAAAAATATAAATATAACTATTCAATCTAATATAAATATGTTAAAATAAAATACGTAAGGAAGATACCATATGGTACCTGCAAGAGGAAGAAGTATATTACATATAATTGTTGTGCAGGTGACAGTAATATATTTATTCTTGTATATTTCGATACATCGAAATTTAAAGTAACTCTTCCTTATTTTTTTTTGCAAAGGTGATAATATGCTTGAAAAATTAAATAAGCATGATGAATGGATTAATTTTTATAATAAAAAAATATTAGAAGATCATCTAAATCAAAAACAAGCAAATGATTTAAAAGAATTTATTGATAATAAACAATATTTAGAAATTGCTAAAAATATAAATAATTATGTGTTTTCATATCCTAAGAAAACAGAAATAAGTAAATTAGGAAAATCTAAAAAAAGAGTTATATATATGTATCCTAGAAATGAAAATTATATATTAAAATTTATATCTAGTAAACTTCATAAATATGATTATATATTTTCAAGTAATTTGTATTCATATAGAAATAATAACTGTGTAAAGGATGCTATTAGGAATATTGCACATACTAAAGATATTAATAATATGTATGTATATAAAGTAGATATATCAAATTATTTTAATAGTATAAATATAGATATACTATTAGATATTTTAGTTAATATATTATCTGATGATAAAGACTTATATAATTTGATAAAAAATATATTGACTAATAAATATGTCATATTTAAAGAAAATATAATAGAAGAAGATAAAGGGATAATGTGTGGAGTACCTATAAGTTCTTTTTTAGCAAATGTATATCTTATTGAAATAGATAAATATTTTGAAGAAAATAATATAATGTATTATAGATACGCAGATGATATTATTATATTTTCAAATACAATAGATAAATTAAATGAATATATATCTGTATTAAAAAAATATTTAAAAAAATATAAATTAACTATAAATAAAGATAAAGAAAACTATTATAAACCAAATGAAAAATTTGAATTCTTAGGATTTTCATTTTATGATAATAAAATAGATCTATCTAGTAGTTCAATAAAGAAAATAAAAGGTAAAATAAAAAGATCATCACGTGGTATTAGAAGATGGATGATTAAAAATAATGCTAAAGAAGAGTATGCTTTAAAAGCAATGAATCGAAAATTTAATAATAAGTTTTATAATATAAAAGATTCAAATGATTTAAATTGGTCCTTATGGTATTTCCCAGTAATAAATACAACTAATTCACTTAAAATAATTGATAAATATATGCAAGAAAATTTAAGATATATTGTATGTGGTAAATATAGTAAAAAAAATTATAAGAAAGTTTCTTATGATAATTTAAAGAAATGTAACTATAAACCATTAGTACATGAGTATTATGAATACAATAAGATTAAATTAATACCATTAAAAGAATGTATTAATATTAAATTATATCAAATGTATCAAGATATACCTAAACTTGAAATGAATGAGTTAAACGAATTAAATGGAATTACATATGATGAATTTAAAAATAAATGTAAAGAATATATAGAAGAAGAGAAGATACAAAATAGTAATATTAATACTACTACTAATAGATATATATTAGTATATAAAGGTAATTATATAGGAGTAGTAGGTATTAGAACAACATTAAGTGATTCTTGGTGTAATAAAGGAAGTCAAATATTTTATAAAATAGCACTATCTAAAAGAAGGAAAGGGTATGGTACTTTAATTCTTTCTTTAGCACTAAAAGAAGCAAGAAAATTAGGATTTACACAAGTAAGAGTTAATTGTTCTAATTTAAATATTGCTTCTAATAAAATAATACAAAAAAATGGTGGAATATTAGATATTAAAGATTATAAAACCAAATATGGTTTAAGTTCTAGTTATATAATAAAAATTTAATAATATTTATGTATTTAGAATTTAAGGTTCAATATTTAAAGAGTATAAAATAAATAATTAGAGTGAATTTTCTCTAATTATTTTTATTTTTTATATATTCTTTTAACATCTTAGTAAGTGCTCTTTTTTCAATACGTGATACATAACTACGAGATATTTTATATTCTTTAGCTATTTCTTTTTGAGTTAGTTTATCCTCATTATTAAGTCCATATCTTTTAGTTATTATTTCTTTTTCTCTATCATTTAATACATTAAAGTACTTATCAATTAATTTAATATTATTTTGATTATGAATATCTAGTGCAAAATCAGGATTAGGTGTTTTTAGTATATCTAGTAGAGTTATTTCATCTCCTTCTTTATCATAACCAATAGGTTCATTTAAACTAATATTACGATTATTATGTTTATTTGCTCTATAATACATTAATATTTCATTTTCTATACATTTAGCAATATATGTAGTTAATTTAGCACTATGTTTATTATTAAAACTATCTATACCTTTTATAAGTCCAATTGTCCCTATACTTATTAAATCATCTACATCAGTATTTTTATTATCATATTTTTTAACTATATGTGCAACTAATCTAAGATTATGCTCTATCAATTTATTACGTGCTTCTTCATCACCTGTAGACATTTTATCTAATAATTCTTTTTCTTCTTTACTAGTTAATGGATCAGGAAATATATTATTAGAATATGCTGCACACATAATATGAAAATCTTTAAACAACCATTTTAAAATTTTAAACATAAATCACTTCCACTAAATTATATGAAAAAATGTTTTTATTTTTACAGTTTTTAAAATTTAACAAATAGTACAAAACATAAACATTTGTTCTTTATTTATGATATAATTAATTTGGTGATTGAAATGGAAAATTATATAATGGGAAATTTTAGACAAACTATATTTCAATCAGATAAAGGTTATGTAATTGGTTTATTTAAAGTAAAAAATACTGATATTGATTCTATGAAAGAATATATAAATAGAACTATAACTATTACTGGATATTTTCATGAATTATCAGAAAACGAAAACTATTACTTTAAAGGTGAAGAAGCTTTTCATCCAAAGTATGGTTTTCAATTTAATGTTAAAGAGTATGAAAGAGTAAAACCAGAAGATAAAGATGGTATAGTAGAATTTTTATCTAGTGATTTATTTCCTGGAATAGGAGAGAAACTTGCACAAAGTATAGTAGATGTACTAGGTGATAAAGCATTAGACTTAATACTTGAAGATAAATCTTGTTTAATGTTAGTACCAAAATTAAGTAATAAAAAAATTGATTTAATTTATGATACTTTAGTAAAATATGAAGAAAGTCATAAAATGATAGTTTATTTAACAGAATTAGGATTTCCAATGAAAGATGCTTTACTTATATATAATAAATATAAAAGTAATACTATAGATGTAATTGAGAATAATATATATAGACTTATAGATGATATAGAAGAAATAAGTTTTCCTAAAGTAGATGTAATAGCTAGAAAACTAGATAATGTATTAGATTCTATAGAAAGAATTAAAGCTTGTATATACTATATAATGAAAGAATTAACTTTTAAATCTGGTGATATATATTTAAATATTGAAGATATTTATACTAGTGTTATAAAATATTTAAAATTTGAAATGGATAAAGATTATTTTAAGGAATTATTAGAAGAATTAGCTAATGAAGTTAAAATTCATATAGTTGATAATAAATATTATGTAGAAGAAGTATATGAAGCAAGTAATAATATTGTTTATAAAATAAATTATTTAATGAAGAAAGATAAAACAGAGTATAAGAATTTAGAAAGTAAAATTAGTGAATTAGAAGAAGCAAATAATATTAAATATAATGATAAACAAAAAGAAGCTATAATTAAAGCTTTAGAAAATAATATATTGATTATAACTGGAGGACCAGGAACAGGAAAAACTAGTATAATAAAAGCAATAGTAGAGTTATATAAAAATATAAATAAATTTAATGATACACAACTTCAAAGAGATTTAGTTTTATTAGCACCCACTGGAAGAGCTAGTAAAAGATTAAGTGAGTCAACAAATTTACCAGCATATACAATTCATAGATTTTTAAAATGGAATAGGGATAATAACACGTTTGCTATTAACGAATATAATCCAGATTTTAGTCATTTAGTTATTGTTGATGAGGTAAGTATGATAGATGTACCACTTATGGATAATTTACTTAAAGGATTAACAAATAATATTAAATTAATATTAGTAGGAGATCATAATCAATTACCTAGTGTTGGACCAGGATTATTATTAAAAGATTTAATAGAAAGTAAAGTAGTAGATACTGTTCATTTAAATATATTATATAGACAAAAAGAAAATAGTTATATTCCAGTACTGGCAGATGAAATAAGAAATGATAACTTAGGAGATTTTCTATCTACTAAAGATGATTATACATTCTTACCATGTTCTTCAAATAGTATAATACCTAATTTAACTAAAATATGTAAACAGATTATTGATAAGGGATATGATTATAAAAAATTTCAAGTAATGGCACCTATGTATGCAGGTGTTAATGGAATAGATAATTTAAATAAACAACTACAAAAAATATTTAATCCAGAAGATAAAAATAAAAAAGAAGTTAAGTATGGAGATATTATATATAGAGTAAATGACAAAGTATTACAACTTGTAAATGATCCTGATAATAATGTATTTAATGGAGATATTGGGATTATAGATAGTATTAAATCTGGTGTACAAACTAAAAGTGGAAAACTAGAAGTAGTAATTGATTTTGATGGTAATTTAGTAAATTATCAAGTAAAAGATTTAATAAATATAAAACATGGTTTTATAATAAGTATACATAAATCACAAGGTAGTGAATTTGAATTAGTAGTAATACCAGTTACACATAGTTATAAAAGAATGTTATATAGGAAATTGATATATACAGGAATAACTAGAGCAAAAAAGAAATTAATATTAATTGGTGAACCGGACGCATTTATAGATAGTGTTCATAATAATTTTGAACAAGAAAGAAAAAGTGATATGGTTGAAAATTTAAAAAATATATGTATAGAAAATGGTATATAGCTCATACTATGAATGTATATAAGTTAATATATACGGTTTTATTCTAGTGTGAGGTGGTATAATGCAAGCTTATAGAGATATAGCTATGGTGGCTTTAGGAGCTGTTGGTGTTTTAGCATACCAAAGGTATAGAGAACCTGTAATGAAAAAGATGGATTGTGTTATGGATTCTGCTATAGATAAAGCTACAAACAAACTAGAAAAAATGAAATAGGAAAGTAATATACTTTTCTAAAATAAAACTATTGGCTATTAAAGCTAATAGTTTTTTTGATTTATTTACATAAAAATATATTTTTGATAAAATTGGTATAGAGTAGGATGATACATATGAGTTATGAAGAAATACAAAATACATTAGATGAAATTGATAATTTAATCGAAGATATGGTTAATAATGATATCAATAATTAATCGATGTTCTGCGTTATGGTAATATAGATGAAAAAATAAAATCTTTATTATCAAATTTTTTTAATGCAGATAATTTAAAAGATAAAATATTAGAAAAATTTAAAAATTCTAGCTACTATGACGAGTTATCTGAAATTTTTAAAATACTAAAGAAGATATTGAAAACGCAATAAAACATTTTTTTAATTCATTTGAAGATAATGAATTTGAGGATATTGAAGAAAAAATTCATTTAAATGTTTATCTTGTAATTTTTTGTTGACTTTTATATTTAGTATGTTTTATTATCATAATAGGAGGAGATTATGAATATCAGTGAAGTAGTAAAAAGTGTAAAAATTAATAATATGGATTTACAAAAAAATCAAAGTAATGGTTTAAAAGTAGATGATAATAGTTTACAAAATTATGAAGAAGTAGATTATAATAGTCAATATTATATTCCTTCATTTTATTATAATTCACCAGATTTTGACAATGATTTAGCATTAAAAAATGCAAATAAAAACATAAAAAAATTATTAGGTTATAATCAAAATGTTATTAATCAATATAAAGAACAAATTGAACAAAAAGAATCCAATGGATCTTATGAGATGTTAAAAGAAAATGAAATCTTGAAATTAGAATCAAATGTTCTTTTACTTAACGGAAATAAAGCTGTATATGAAAATGGAACTGCTACCGGTGATATATATAGTGTATTTAGAAGTGCTCTTACTGATGATATACAATCGCTTGGAGATTTGAAAGATTATACTCCACAAGGAATATGTAATGTAAGAGATTATACATTAGTATCTTGCTATCAAGAGGATGATAAACCTATTATTATAATTATAGACAAGTTTGGAAATAAAAAATCGGTTTCATTAGATATAAAAAAAGGAACACATGTTGGTGGTATCTGTTATGACCCTATTAATAATAATATTTGGGTTACTGGCTCTAATGGTGAGATATGTTTATATGATTATTCTAGCATTATTAATAATAATGGAAAAGATATGGTAGCGCCTATTTTGACCTTTGATGCAGATGTAACTAATTCCGATAAATCAAAGATTGCTAGTTATATGACTTATTTTGATGGAAAAATATATGTAGGAGCATTTAACAAAGATAAATCAGGTACTATTAAAGAATATAAGGTTGGTTCTGATGGTAAGACATTAGAGTATGAAAAAAAGTTTACAGCACCCCCTCAAACTCAAGGTATATCTTTTATTGAAAAAAATGGTAAACAATATATGTGTGCTTCTTGTTCTTATGGAAGAAATACAGATTCACATTTAAAGATATTTGAATATAATAATGATGATTATAATGAGATAAAAGATATAACTTTACCTCCTATGCTAGAACAGGTAACATTTAATAGTGATGGAACATTAAAATGTGTATTCGAATCTTGTGCAAACAAATATAATGATGCAAAAATTAAAATTTCAAATTTTTGTTCATTGAATTTATCACAATTTATAAAATAAGTCTCGTATTATATATAAAACGAGATTTTTTTAATAATAATTAAGAAGATATGTCTATTTATATATTATTTTTAATGTGATATAATATCTTAGGTGATTTAATGAAAAAAATATTATGGGTATTAAGCATTATTTTTATTTTAATCGATCAAGCAATTAAATTAATAGTATCAAATAGTATTAAGTTAAATACAGATATAAAAATAATTAATAAGTTATTTTATATAACTAATGTGCATAATGATGGTGCTGCATTTAGTATGTTAAGTGGAAATGTTATTTTTTTAATATTAGTTACTTTAGTAGCACTCGTAATTATATATTTATTTTTCATTAAAGATAAAGAATTATCTAAGATAGATGTTATATTATATAGTATGTTGATAGGTGGAATAATTGGAAATTTTATTGATAGAATTATACATAGATATGTTATAGATTATATTGGTGTTATAATAGGTACTTATTATTTTCCTATATTTAATTTTGCAGATATATGTATAGTATTATCAATTATAGGTATAATATTACTTAGTTTTAAGGAGGATGCATGCAAGAGTACGAAATTAAAGAAGACGAAGGTAGAATAGACTCTGCTATCGCTAATAAATTAGGTTTTAGTCGTAGTAAAGTAGTAAAGATGCTAGAGGATAATAAGATATTAGTTAATGGTTCTAAAGTAAAATCTAGTTATCAATTAAAAAGTGGTGATAGAGTAACTGTATATGAATATGTAGAGGAAGAAATGTCTGCAGAACCAGAAAAGATGGATTTAGATATAGTTTATGAGGATGATGATGTAATTGTTGTTAATAAGGCAAATGGTGTAGTAGTTCATCCTGCTATAGGAAATAATCATGGAACACTAGTAAATGGACTTTTATATCATTCAAAGCAATTAAGTAATATAAATGGAGAATTTAGACCAGGAATTGTACATAGAATAGATGCATATACTACCGGACTTTTAATGATAGCAAAAAATAATGAAGCACATAATATATTAGCAGATGAATTAGCACGTAAAGAAACTACTAGAAAATATTGGGCTTTAGTGTGGGGAGTTATTAAGCATGATACTGGTACTATAGATGCTCCAATAGGAAGAGATAGTGTTGATAGAAAAAAAATGTGTGTAACAGCGACTAATAGTAAAGAAGCTATTACTCATTTTAAAGTATTAGAAAGATATAAGAATGCAACCTTAATTGAGTTAAGTCTAGAAACAGGTAGAACTCATCAAATAAGAGTTCATATGGCTTATATAGGATACCCTGTTGTAAATGATCCTGTATATGGAAAAAGAAAATTAATAGATGAAACAGGGCAATGTTTGCATGCTAAAACTTTAGGTTTTATTCATCCTAGTACAAAAAAGTATATGGAATTTGATAGTGAATTACCAAAATGTTTTGTAAATATTATGGAACAGTTAAAAAATGAATAAATATTTACTCTTTGGTGAAAATATATTAAAATATAGGTGGTGATTTAATGAATATTGTATTAAATAAAAATGATGAAATAGTAATGAAATTGCTACATTATTTTATAACTGAACAAGGATATAATCCAATTATATTACAAGGTGCTAAAGATGAAATATGGTTAGAAAATACTGATGCTGACTATAAAATAATTAGAATTGTTACTAACTATATACATAATGATGAGCAATTTGATTGGGACTTATTTCGTGCAAAACAAATTATACGTACCATTAAAAGAAAAACATTTTCATTTAGTATGAATGCACTTAGTATATTTATAAATCTAGGAGATAGTGTTCACTTAAAAGAAAATTATTCTAAAAATATAGATTGTATACAACTTAAGGATTTAAATGATATAGATAAATATTCATTTGTTTTAGATATATTTCCTAAAATAAAAGAGATTGAAAATGTAGAAGAACAAGGCTTAGAATTATTCATGAAGATAACTCAAGATATAAATGAAAAAAATAAAGAAGATGCTATTAAAGCAGATGAGATATTTAGTAAAAAGAAACCAATAGTAACTTATGCACTTATAATAAGCAATATAATTATGTTTTTAATGCTTATTATTGTAGGTGGAAATATATTTGAAATAGAACCATCTTTAGTATATAATTTTGGTGGATTAGTTAATTTTAATACTATGCAATCGCCAGTAGAATTATATAGATTAATTACTAGTATGTTTTTACATGCTGGTATATTGCATTTAGCATTTAATCTATATGCATTATATGTATTAGGACCACAAATAGAAAGTTATTTTGGAAAAATAAAATATTTAATAATATATATAGTTAGTGGAATAATAGGTGGTTTAGTATCCATGGTATTCCAAGGTGATTCTGTAGTAAGTGTAGGAGCAAGTGGTGCTATATTTGGACTTATTGGAGCATTTCTTGTTTTTGGATATCATTATAGAGTTTTTCTTGGTAGAGTTATTAGGTCTCAAATAATTCCATTATTATTAATAAATTTATTATTAGGTCTTCTAATTAGTGGAATAAATATATCTGCACATATTGGAGGATTAATAGGTGGAGTATTAATTTGTAAGGCTGTAGGTGTAAAATATAAGACATCAAAATCTGATAATATTAATGGTATAATTATGTTAGCAATATTTACTGTATTTTTACTTTATATGAGTGGAATTATTTAATGAAGAAATATTTCATATTAGTAGTAATACTATT
Organism: uncultured Bacilli bacterium; assembly: GCA_947581765.1. Lineage (GTDB taxonomy): Bacteria > Bacillota_I > Bacilli_A > RF39 > UBA660 > UBA5578. The sequence goes on along the minus strand of CANPVU010000020.1, from coordinate 6,272 downwards.
ATTAGCTGGATGTAGTATGAAAGAGGCTAAAGTATCTATTAGTTGTGATGGTATTAAGTCTGAGTTAGTAGTACAAAAAGGTGATAAAATAAGTTGTGATATTAATAATAAAATATATGAATTTAAAGTTGAAAAAGTAGAAGATAATAGTATATCTATTACAACTGAAAATGAATTTATAAATAAAGAAAAAAGTTATGAAGTAAAAAATGGTAATGAATTAGTTTTAAATATAGATGATAAACAAAATATAATATTTAATAAGGAATAGTAATATTCTTTTTTTTGTCAAAAAAAAATGTAAAATTATAAATTGCAAGCAATTATTATAATGTATATTAGTTAAAATATGGTAAACTATTATTAATAGTAGGGGTGAGACCATGGCATTAGATGAAGAGAAAAACAATACAAATAAAAGTAAAGAACAAGAAAAAAAACAAATAGCTAAGACTTTTGGACTTAGTCTAGAAGATATACAACATGTAATACTTGATAATGGACATGAGTTTTATAAGTTTAAAAATCCACAAGATGGTACTATTAAAATGATAGAAACTATTAATAATAAAACAAATATGAATGAAGAATTTAAAAGTAGCCAAAAAGATTTATCTATTGCTCAAAACGATAATGAAAAACAAAATGCTTTAGATATTTATAACTATAATACTAAACATAAAAATAAGGAAGTAGAATTGATAACAATCGCAGAGTTTAAAAGTAATAGATTTAAGTACTCAAGAATTATAAGAGGATTAAATACTAGAATAAAAACTCAAATAAAATTTTTGCTTAAAAGTAGTGAAGAGTTAAAATTACGCTATATAAATTTAGAATATGGAATAGGAATAAATGAAAATGGAGATGTTATAGATGTAAAAGTTGACTTTGTAAATAAACATATAAGTTTACAAAGCCCTAAGGTTATTAATTATGAAAATAAATCTCTTGCAGAAAGCTTAGATAATGAAACTATTGAATTAAGTGATCAAGAACTTGAAGGAATTTTAGATGATATTATTATTACAGATGATATTCCAAATATAACAGAACAAAAAGAAATAAATATTGGAAATGAAAGTATTAATAGTAAAACTATTATTGATATGTATAATACGCCAAAGTTAATTGATAGAATGGATATGTCTGAAAGAAAGAGAGATATATATAGAAAAATATTAAAATCTATAACAAAAAAGATAAATAAACAAAAGCAGAAAACTGGAAGTAGACAATATGTATATCAAAATACAAATAAGAATGATAAAGCAGCATAATATATTGTAAATAGTGTGTAAATATAAAATAAATTGACAAAATAGTATGTCATTTAAAATGATGTTATAATCAGCTACTAAATAAGCTTAAAACTAATAAAGGTGAAGTTACTATTTTTATAAAATATTTAATTTAGTGTCATCATAAAATAAATTGGTTTGTGAGTCTTTAGGTGTTGGTATTAATTATGATTTAGATGATAAAAAGAATTTACTAAACAAAAAGGGATTGATAACTATATTCCTAAATTTAAATCTTGGTTTTAAAGTAATACAACTAGTACTTATTATGTTAAAGAAAAATAATTGCATGATTTTTTAAAATTCATGCTTTTTTATTGTAAAAAATTCAATAATATTTCTTTTTTTTATTCTTTTTGATATAATTATACATAGGTGTTATTATGAATAGTATATATGGTATAACAATGCAAGAATTAGAAATGTATTTTACTTCTAAAAATGAAGGAAAATATAAAGCAACACAGGTATTTGAATGGTTATACAAAAAAAGAGTAGAATCATTTGATGATATGAAAAATATAAGTAAAAAAACAAAAGAAGACTTAAAGAATGATTTTTCTATTGAACCATTAGAAATAATAACAATAAAAAAAGATGTTGATGTGTCTAAATATTTATTTAAATTAAGTGATAATCAAAAGATAGAAGCAGTTTTAATGTATCACGATTATGGTAATAGCTTGTGTATATCTACACAGGTTGGTTGTAATATGGGGTGTCACTTTTGTGAAAGTGGTAGACTAAAAAAGGTAAGAAATTTAGATACAAGTGAAATGGTAAGACAAATTTTGATGGTTGAAAAACATGAGAAAATAAGGATATCACATATAGTATTAATGGGAATAGGTGAACCATTTGATAATTATGATAATGTCATATCATTTATTGATATAATTAATACACCAAAAGGAATAGATATAGGTAGTAGACATATTACAGTATCTACTAGTGGTATTATTCCAAAAATAGAACAATTTATGAATTATGAAAAACAAGTTAATTTAGCAATTTCTCTTCATGCTCCTAATAATAAAATTAGAAGTAGCATAATGGAGATTAATAAAGCATATAAAATAGAGGAGTTAATAAAAGTTATAAAAAAGTATATAGAAAAAACTAATAGGAGAGTTACTTTTGAATATATAATGTTAAAAGATGTTAACGATTCAATTGAATGTGCTTTAGAACTTAGTAATTTACTTAAGGGAATAAATTGCTATGTAAACTTGATACCATATAATGAAACAAGTCACATACAATATAAAAAAAGCAGTAAAGAACAAATTTTAAAGTTTTATGATGTATTAAAGAAAAATAATATTAATGTAACTATAAGACGTGAGTTTGGTAGTAAAGTTAATGCTGCTTGTGGACAACTAAGAGCAAATTACGAGGAGGAATAGTATGAAATATAGCTATTTAACTGATCCTGGGAAAGTAAGAGAACGTAATGAAGATAGTGTTATTATTGTTGAAAATGCAGCAGGAGAAGTTTTAATGTGTGTAGCAGATGGAATGGGTGGACATAAAAATGGAGAGGTTGCATCAAGTATAGCTATTACCCACATTAGTAAAAGATTTAAATCTATTAGTAGTGTTGGTAATAAGGAAGATGCTATAAATTGGATTCAAGGTACTGTTAGTGAAGCTAATGCTGAAATATTTAAATATGTATCTAATCATCCTGAAAGTACTGGTATGGGGACTACAGTAGTACTTGCTATCTTGACACCTACATTCTTATTATTTGGAAATATTGGTGATTCATCTGGATATGTTATAAAAAATGGAAAAATACATAAAGTTACGATAGACCATACTTTAGTAAATTTACTTGTAAAAAGCGGAGATTTAACAGAAGATGAGGCTAAAGCTCATCCAAGAAAAAATGTATTAATGAAAGCGCTTGGAGCAACACCTAGTGTTGATATAGATATATTTAATGTAGAATTAGGTGTAGATGGAATAATGTTATGTAGTGATGGTCTTACTAATATGTTAACTGATGTTCAAATCGCAAAAGTATTAAATTCTGATATCTCTATAGAAGATAAATTAAATAAATTGGTATATAAGTGTAATAATCGTGGAGGAAATGATAATATTTCTATAGCATTACTTTATAAGGAGGATATGTAGTATGATAGTCAAAGGACAAAAAATCGATGGTAGATATCAAATTATTCGTACTATAGGTGAAGGTGGTATGGCTAATGTTTATTTAGCATACGATACTATTTTAGAAAGGGAAGTTGCAGTAAAAATATTAAGAGGAGACTTAGCAAATGATGAGAAATTTGTTAAAAGATTTCAAAGAGAAGCTAAGGCCGCAAGTTCACTTAATCATCCTAATATCGTTGAAATGTATGATGTAGGAGAAGATGATGGTAATTATTTTATAGTAATGGAATATGTTAATGGAAAAACATTAAAAAGCTTAATAAAAAAACGTGGAGCATTATCAGTATCAGAAACAGTTGATATAATGCTTCAACTAACAAGTGGAATAGCTTGTGCACATGATAGTTATATTATACATAGAGATATTAAACCACAAAATGTAATGATATTAGAAGATGGTCGTGTAAAGATAACTGATTTTGGAATAGCAGTAGCACTTAATAGTGCAGAACTTACGCAAACAAATTCAGTTATGGGATCGGTTCATTATTTACCTCCAGAACAAGCCAATGGAAATGGTGCTACTGTAAAAAGTGATATATATTCACTTGGAATATTAATGTATGAATTATTAACAGGTAGATTACCTTTTAAAGGTGATAATGCGGTTGAGATAGCAATTAAACAAATGAAAGAGAAATTACCAAGTATAATTGCTCAAAATCCTAATGTTCCACAAAGTGTTGAAAATGTAGTAATTAGAGCTTGTGCTAAAAATCCAGAAAATAGATATGATTCTGTAAGAGAGATGAATGAAGATTTAAAAACTGTTTTATCAGAAGAAAGAGCAAATGAAAAAAAATTAGTATATAAACATCCTGATCTTGAACAGGACGTTCAACCTGAGAAAGTTGTTCCAACAAAAACAAAAGTGGAAAAGGTAGTTCCAGAAAAGAGGGTTTCTTCTACACCACCAAAAAAGCAACAAGTAGAAAAAGAGAAAGAAGATAAAGAAGTGAGTAAATTTAAAATGATAGTTGGCTTAGTAGGATTAATTACTTTGCTTATTGTAGTAGGTCTTTTAGTAGCTTTCTTTGGCTTATTAAAGTATAGTAAAACAAAGCCAGTTGTCCTACCTGAGATAGCAGGGGAGACTAAAGAGGAAGCAGGAGCGAAACTTGATAAACTGGGAGTTTATTATACTTTTGAAGAAGAACCAAGTAATGAATACGAGGAAGGATTAGTTGTTGGATATAAAACACGTAAAGCTAATTCTAAAGTAAAACAAGGAACTACTGTAGTACTTCAAATATCAAGTGGTGAATCTGGTATTGCTATAGAAGATTATAAAAAACGTAATGTTAATGTTGTTAAGATAGAACTTGAAAATCAAGGACTTAAAGTTGTATCAGAACCTAGAAAAGTATCTACAGATGATGACGATTATAAAGATGCATTTGAGGGAATGATAATATCACAAAATAAAGAACCTGGAAGTAGGTTAGATAAAGGTGAAACAATAGAATTAGTATATGCTACACTAGTAACTGTTTATCCAGATTTCTTAGATGGATCATGGGATAAAGAAAAAATACAAGGATTCTGTGATGATAATGAAATAACTTGTGAATTTGATGAATCTAATTCTTCAAAAGAAACAGGAACTATACTTTCTCAAGGACGTAAAGCTGGAGTAGAAGTTAAAAAAGGAGTTGTTTTACGTATAGTAGTAGCAAAACATGTTGAAACTGCTCCTGTAGAAACATCTAATGAAAATCAAGAAGAAACAGATGAAAGTAATAGCAACTCAAATGAAAATGAAGAAGGAAATACAGAAGAATCAAATGAGAATTAAATATGAACGGAAAAATAATTAAACAGATAAGTAATGATTATACAATTAGATTAGAAAATGATGAAATAGTAACATGTAAAGCTAGAGGAAAGTTTAGAAATATGAATGTTACTCCGTTAGTAGGAGATAATGTATTAATAGACTATAATAATAAATATATATTAGAGATATTACCAAGAAAGAATGAATTAATAAGACCAAGTATTTCGAATATAGATCAGGCAGTTATTATAACTAGTGTTCACATACCTAATTTTTCCTCTAATTTATTAGATAAATTATTAGTTATTATAGAATATAATAATGTGTTACCAATTATTTGTTTTACAAAATTAGATTTAATTGATAATGAATATAGAAAAGAAATAGATAAATATATACATTATTATAGAAAATTAGGGTATCAGGTATATTTAAATACTGATGAAGAAATAAAAAAAATATTTAAAAATAAAGTTACTGTATTTGCAGGACAAAGTGGTGCCGGAAAATCAACTCTTTTAAATAAACTTGACCCTGAACTAAAGTTAAAAACTGGTGATGTTTCATTAGCACTTGGACGAGGTAAACATACTACTAGACATGTTGAATTAATATCATTGTTAGGCGGTTTAGTTGCTGATACACCAGGTTTTTCTTCAATAGATTTTCAAGGAATGTCTAATGAAGATATAAGAGATAATTTTATAGAATTTAATAATTATAAACAAAATTGTGAATATAGTGATTGTATGCATCTTAAGGAACAAAACTGTTGTATAAAAGATAAAGTACAAGAAGGAGAAATATTATTATCACGATATGAAAATTATTTAAAATTTATTGATAGAAAGTAGATTATTCTACTTTTTATTTGCCTTTAATTAAAAATTTTTATATACTTATAATAAGTATAGTTATAACGATATAACTATGAAGGAGACCAACTATGAAAAGTCAATAGTTTTTTGAAAAAAATTAAAATAATTAAAAAAACAAAAATTATTGCACAG
>CANPVU010000019.1 GCA_947581765.1 uncultured Bacilli bacterium | reverse complement strand
TTTCAGTTAATATGCCTATTGATTTAAATATTGCATATGCGAAATATCATTATCAGTCATAATGTTTAACACAACTTTTTATTAAAATAAATTTAATAATGTAGATTAGTACTTTATTTACAAATTGACAGTGATTTGATATACTTTATATAGTAGGTGATTATATGAGTAAAAGTAGAAATAGAGTAACACCAATACTAGTATTTATTTTAATAGTATTAATATGGATTTTAGTAGCACTTATAATATACAAAGCAATGTCAAATGGAGTATTTGAAAAAAAATTAAAATTAAATGATGATTTAGTACAAGAATTATATTCTTATGTTACAGATGAAGATATAATATTATATTCATCAAATAAATATGATATCAATTCTTTACCTAGTGAATATATATTTTCAAAAGCTACTAAAGTAATGACATTAGAAGATATTGAATTATCTAATAATCAATTTACTATTGATTATGATTCACTAGATGGTGCAATAAAAACTACATTTGGACCTGATATTAAATATGATTTATCAAATATAAATGGTGAAGTTCAAACATATTTAGAAACAGAAGAAGAATATAAAATAATACTTAATGTAAAATATGATTCAAAAAATAAAAAGTATTATGGAACATATAGTACTACAGGTAAAGAAAATGAAGTAAAAATAAAAAAATCATTAGTATCAGCAACTAAGGGTGAATATGTTAATTTAAAAGTTGGATATGTGTTTTATAAATTTGATAATGATAAATATAAAATATGTAGTAATGAAAAATGTGAAAGAGTAGTAAAAGAAGTAGAAAATATAGACGATTATAAATTTGATAGTTTTGTAAATATATCACTAAAAAAAGCTAGTGATGAAGTATATTATTACTATAAAAATAGTTGACAAAATATATAGATATGTTATAATCAATTTATATTTTAACGATGATTTAGTAGTTTTGTGATTGGTAAATAGAGATTTTACGGTTGGTGAAAGTAGAACAATATTACAAGATAAAATACCTGTTAAAACGGTAATGCGATATAGTTATTAAAGATAATATGAGTATTATGAAATAGGGTGGTACCACGAATATTCGTCCCTATAACATAGTACTTTTTATTGTATAAGGAGGAAATATTATGGAATTAAATAGTTATATTGATCACACAAATTTAAAAAATACAGCTAAATTAAAAGATATTGAAAAATTATGTAATGAGGCAATTAAATATCATTTTGCAAGTGTATGTGTACATCCTTATTATGTTCCACTAGCATATAAATTACTTCAAAATAGTACAGTTAATGTATGTACTGTAGTAGGTTTTCCACTAGGAGAAAATACAAAAGAGACAAAAGTATTTGAAGCAATAAATGCTGTAGAAAATGGTGCAGATGAAATAGATATGGTAGTTAATATATCTGCATTAAAAAATAAAGATTATGAATATGTAAAAGATGAGATAGAAGAAATTAGGGATGCTATTGATGGTAAAGTACTAAAAGTAATTATTGAAACATGTTTATTAACTAAAGATGAAATAATAAAAATGACTAAAATTTGTAATGAAACATTTGTTAATTTTATTAAAACATCTACAGGATTTGGTGAATATGGAGCACGTGTAGAGGATGTTGCTTTAATAAATGATAATAAAGGTGAAGTATTAGAAATTAAAGCAAGTGGTGGAATAAAAACATTACAAGATGCAGAAAAATTAATAAAAGCAGGTGCTACTAGAATAGGAACAAGTAGTGGAGTTCAAATTATGAATAGTGATGATGAGACTGAAGAAAAAGAATGCTGTGGACATTGCAAGCATGAAAAATAGGAGGAATTTATGACTTTATATGAAGATTTAAAATGGCGTGGACTAATTAAAGATGTCGCTGGAGAAGATTTAGAAAAAAAATTAAATGAAGAAAAAATAACTTTTTATTGGGGAACAGATCCAACTGCAGATAGTTTACATATAGGACATTATTCAAGTTTAGTTACTGCAAAAAGATTATGTAATGCAGGACATCATCCTATATTATTAGTAGGAGGTGCAACTGGTTTAATAGGAGATCCTAGACCTACTTCTGAAAGAGAAATAATTCCTTATGAAAAAGTATTAGAAAATATAGATGGTATAAGAAATCAAATTGATAAATTATTTAATGGTAAAGCTGAAATTGTAAACAACTATGATTGGATGAAAGATATGGATTTAATAACTTTCTTAAGAGAAGTAGGTAAATATATAAATGTAAATTATATGCTTGATAAAGATATTATAAGAAGAAGATTAGAAACAGGTATTACTTTTGCAGAATTTACTTATACTTTAATGCAAGGTTATGATTTTTTACATTTATATGAAACTAAAAATTGTATTATGCAAGTAGAAGGTTCTGATCAATGGGGAAATATTACAACTGGAATAGATTTAATAGGTAAGAAAACAGGTAAGAATGTATATGGATTTACTATGCCATTAATACTAGATGCAAGTGGTCGTAAATTTGGAAAAAGTGAAGGAAATGCATTGTGGTTAGATAAAAACAAAACATCAAGTTATGAATTATATCAATATTTAATTAATTCAGATGATAGTAAAATAGAAGAATATCTAAAAGTATTTACATTCTTATCTAAAGAAGAAATAGAAAAAGTAATGGAAAAACATGAAAATGCTAAAGAAAATAGAATTGCACAAAAAGAATTAGCTAAACAAATAATAACAGATTTACATGGAGAAGAAGAATATGATAAGGCTGTAAGAATAAGTGAAGCATTATTTAGTGGAAATATAAGTAATTTAAGTATAAACGAGATAGAAGATGGATTAAAAGATGTACCATCATTTGATGTTACAAATTCTACATTAATTGATACATTAGTAAATAATAAAATAGCTAGTAGTAGAAGAGAAGCTAGAGAATTTTTAAATAGTGGATCTATTAGTGTTAACGGACAAAAAGTTAGCGATGAAAACATGATTATTGATAAAGATATTGCAATAGAAGGTAAATTAGTAATAATAAGAAGAGGAAAGAAAAAATACTATCTTGGTGTTATAAAATAACAGATATAAAAATACTGTTATTTTATTTTTTATAAATTTATGGTATATTAATAATAGGTGAGAGTGTGTGAATAATAATGATTTTTATATAAGGAATAATTCATTACAAACTGATAACTCAAATAAAGGTAAAAAGAAGATTGTACCTGTTTTAATATTAGTTTTATTAGTAGGAGTAGCAGGGTTCTTGGTATATGAATTAAAATTTAAAAAAGATGATACTAAAAAAAGTGATGAGTATGTAGAATACGATCCAAACTATAAATTAGAAGATGGAGAAAGTAAACAAGAATTAGATAGTAATGGTTCAGATGGATTAATAGATGTAGAACACCCAGAGGAAAGTAATTCTATTACTGAAAATACTACATCAAATAAAGAACCAGATAATATACTAAGTAATATATTAAGTAATGTAAATAAAACAAGTAATTCTAATGTAGTAAGTAATAGTAATATAATTAATAATAAAAGTAACATGACAAGTAATACAAATAGTAATATAAGTAATCAAAATAGTAATATAAGTAATGTTACAAGTAATACAAGTAGTAATAAAGGTAAAGATACGGAAAAACCTGTTATAAAAAGTGCAAATATAACTACTACAGATAATTCTATAATAATAATTCCTAATTGTTCTGATAATGTTACAAAAACTGAAAATTTAACAATAAGATATAGTTTGACTGGAGGACTTTCATGGCAGTCAACCAATACTTTTTATGGATTAGCGCAGAATGCTAGATATAGAGTTTTAGTACAAGTAACTGACGAGGCAGGAAATAAAGTTGAACAAGAATATACAGCAGTTACCAAAAGATCAAATGTTCGTACAAATGTAAATGGAATATATATTAGAGAAGGCAATCGTATATATGTATATCAACTTAATAGTAATGAAATAGCTTATAAATCTGGCACAAATGGAAGTTGGAAATATTTAGCTTTGTCTAGCTATAATCAATATGAAAAGCATTTTGGTAGTTCTGTATATTTTGATTATAAATATTTATATTTTTATGGACTTAAATATACGTATGATTCTTGGTTTAATTCATCAGACCAAATATTTGAAGATTTGTATGGTAAAAATAAAAAATTTTATAGGACTACAGTTTGTAATGGAGTATATACTAATGGAAAATATAGTTTAAGTTTTGTAGCATATAAAGATTCTTATAATAATGTTAATTGTATGTTATATGCTAAAGTTGCAGCAGGAGAAGAATGGATTCAAGCTGGAGATAAGATACATTCATCAACTAAAATAACATTTGGAGAAGGATCGCAAGCTGGAACATTTTGGTCTACAACTTGTGAGATATCAGGTAAAAAAATGACAGTAACTAATCCAAATGGAATTGATAAAACATATATTGGCGGTAAAACGGCTGGAACATATACATATTCTAAAGCTATATCAATAAATGATGCTATAAAATTAAAATTAGTTGGAAAGAAATAAATAAAGAATCATATATAGTTTTAAAATGTATATTAAATATACGTTGAATCAATCTAAAGTGCACAATAATTGTGCACTTCTTATTTTAAATTACAGATAAAAAAATATGATAAAACTATATAGTTCTTTTTTATTTGAAAATATGTTAAAATGTATAATAGGTGAGGGTGTATGAATAATAATGATTTTTATATAAGGAATAATTCATTACAAACTGATAACTCAAATAAAGGTAAAAAGAAGATTGTACCTGTTTTAATATTAGTTTTATTAGTAGGAGTAGCAGGGTTCTTAGTATATGAATTAAAATTTAAAAAAGATGATACTAAAAAAAGTGATGAGTATGTAGAATATGATCCAAACTATAAATTAGAAGATGGAGAAAGTAGGAAAGAATTAGATAGTAATGGTTCAGATGGATTAATAGATGTAGAAGGAAATCCAACTAATAGTAATGTTACATCATCAAATAAAGTACCAGATAATATATTAAGTAATATATTAAGCAATGTAAATAAAACAAGTAATGGAAATGCTAATACTACAGTAAAAGTAACAGGTGTATCAATAAATAATCAAAATATAACTATGTATGTAGGACAGACATCAAGTGTAAGTTCTACTGTTACACCAGAAAATGCAACTAATAAAAGTGTAACATGGAAAAGTAGTAATACTGATATAGTGACTATAGATAATAGTGGTAAATTAGTAGCTAAAAAAGTAGGTACAGCTAATATTACAGTAACAACAAATGATGGAGGAAAATCTTCTACAACAAATGTAACAGTAGTAGCACAGTCTATACCAGTAACAGGTGTTAAATTTACAAAAACTAATTTATCAATAGAAAAAAATGCAAATTCTAATTTAACAACTTATTTATCAATATCTCCAAGTAATGCCACAAACAAAGAAGTAACATGGTCAAGTAGCAATACTTCTGTAGCAGTAGTAGATCAAAATGGTAAAGTAACTGGAAAAAATTATGGTTCTGCAATTATAACAGCAACTACAAAAGATGGTGGTAAAAGTGCTAAAATAACAGTTAGTGTACCACAACCACAAGTTAAGAGCATATATATAAAAACTTACAATTATATATATATAGGAGATTTTTATACATTTTATCCAGTAATATCTCCAAGTAACGCAGTAAATAAAGAATTAACATGGACGAGTAGTAATCCAAGTGTTGCAACAGTTAACAAAAATGGGAGAGTTGATGCACTTGCTGAGGGACAAACGACTATTACTGTAAAATCTAGTAATGGTGTTACTGCTAGTTCAACTATAGATTGTAAATATCATCATTCATCATTTAATGTTACTATTTATAAAAAAGAATCAAAAGATCCAAAAACAGGTAGAATTATTTCATACACTTATGTTCCAGTAATTGATATTTTATCAAATGAAAAGCTAATGAATATTGATCATTCAAAAATACTCTATAATGGAATAACTATCACATCATCTGGATATTCAAGTCAGGATGCTAATTTTTGCTCTGGTTCATCAACAGCAACTTTATATAGTAAAAAGGGAACACCTATAGTTGGAGTTAGAGTTTATTGTAAATAGAATAAAAGTTTTATTTAATAAGAAAGAATAATATTTATTTGTAAGTTTATTATTAAATGAAAGTTTATTCTTTTTTTTCTTGGTAAAATGTGATAATATTAATAATAGGTGGAAGTGTATGAATAATAATGATTTTTATATAAGGAATAATTCATTACAAAGTGATAACTCAAATAAAGGTAAAAAGAAAATTGTACCTGTTTTAATATTAGTTTTATTAGTAGGAGTAGCAGGATTTTTGGTATATGAATTAAAATTTAAAAAAGATGATACTAAAAAAAGTGATGAGTATGTAGAATATGATCCAAACTATAAATTAGAAGATGGAGAAAATAGAAAAGAATTAGATGGTTCTGGTTCAGATGGATTAATAGATGTAGAAGGAAATCCAATTAATGACTCTAATAGTAATGTTACATCATCAAATAAAGCACCAGATAATATATTAAGTAATATATTAAGTAATGTAAATAAAACGAGTAATTCAAATATAACAAGTAATGAAAATAAAACAAGTAATGATAATTCATCAAGTAATACAAATAGAAATATAAGAGTAACAGGTGTATCAATTAATGAACAAAATGTAACTATGTATATAGGGCAAACATCAAGTGTGAGTGCTACTGTTACACCAGAAAATGCAACTAATAAAAGTGTAACATGGAAAAGCAGCGATACAAATGTAGTTGTTGTAGATAATAATGGGAGATTAGATGCTAAAAAGGTAGGAACAGCTAATATTATAGTAACAACAAATGATGGATTTAAAACATCAACCGTAAAAGTAACAGTAGTAGCACAGTCTATACCAGTAACTGGTGTTAAATTAAACACATCTAGTATGACACTATCAAAGAATGGAAAAAGTATATTAAAAGCAACAATAACACCAAGTAATGCAACTAATAAAGAAGTAACATGGAAAAGTAGTAATACTTCTGTTGCAACAGTAGATCAAAATGGGACAGTAACAGCTAAAAATTATGGAACAGCCAATATTACAGTAACAACAAACGATGGAAAAAAGACAGCAACAGTAAAAGTTGATGTTCCACAACCACCAATTAGTAGTATAAGTATATCATTAAAAAGTAATACAGTATATGTTGGTAGTACTTCAAAAGCAGATATATCATATTATCCAACAGATGCAGCTAATAAAACTGTAACATGGACAAGTAGTGATACATCTGTTGCAACAGTAAGTCAATTTGGACAAATAAAAGGAATATCATATGGAGTAGCAACAATAACTGCAATAACTCCTAACGGTAAAAAAGCTAATAAGGTAATAAAGGTTGAACATAATCCTAATGATTATTCAATCATTATGAATCCTGTTTATACTTTTGCTGGTAAAGATACAAGTACCAAGATTTTGGTTGGATATAATCTTGAAGTACGTAAATATAATATTAAGTTAGATTCATATGTTTTTGTTAGATATAATGGTGAAATTTATAATGTAAACACTTCGTTTATTGATACAACTAAGATTAATAAAAATAAAAAAACAGCAAGTTTAACTATTAGTGAAAAAGGTAAAATGGAGGAAATATCAAATATTTCTGTTATCTATGAAAAATAAATTTATGCTACTAAGCATAAATTTATTTTTATTTTAAGTATTTTGTGATAAAATGTATAATAGGTGATGATATATGAACAATGATTTTTATATACAAAATAATGCATTAAAAAGTGATGATAAGAAAAAAGGTAATAAAATAGTACCAATTATAATCTTAATATTATTACTAGGTGTAGTAGGCTTTTTAGTGTATGAATTAAAATTTAATAAAAAAAATAGTGATAAATCTGATGAATATGTAGAATATGATCCAAACTATAAATTAGAAGATGAAGAAAATAGAAAAGAATTAGATAGTAATGATTCTGATGATTTAATAGATGTAGAACAATCAGAGGAGAGTAATTCTAATACGGAGGATACTACATCAAATAAAGCACCAGATAATATATTAAGTAATATATTAAGTAATGTAAATAAAACAAGTAACGAAAATAAAGCAAGTAATGAAAATAAAGCAAGTAATGGAAATGCTAATACTACAGTAAAAGTAACAGGTGTATCAATAAATAATCAAAATATAACTATGTATGTTGGTCAAACATCAAGAGTAAGTGCTACTGTATCACCAAGTAATGCTACTAATAAAGGTGTAACATGGAAAAGTAGTAATACTGCAATAGTAACTATAGATAATAGTGGTAAATTAGTGGCTAAAAAGGTAGGTACAGCTAATATTACAGTAACTACTACTGATGGAGGTAAGTCTTTTACGACGAAAGTAACAGTAGTAGCTAAGTCTATACCCGTTACAAGTCTTGTACTTACTAATTCAAAACATGATATTTTAGATGTAGGTAGTGCATATCTAGGAGTAACAATAAATCCAAGTAATGCTACTAATAAGGATATAGTGTGGTCTAATAGTAATCCTAGTGTTGCAACTATTACTGAATTAGATAGTAAACTAAATGGCTGGAAAGGTGATAAGTTTATTAAAATAAATGGTAAAAAAGAGGGAACAACTACAATAACAGTCAAAACTAAAGATGGAAAATATTCTGCAAAATGTGTTGTAAATGTGAATTCTAGTCTTGTTAAGTCCATATCATTATCAAATGTTGGTACTATATATGTAGGTGATGTATACGATATAAAATACACTGTAAATCCATCAAGTGCTTTAGATAAACAATTGAATTGGACAAGTGATAACCCTAGTGTAGCGACTGTATCTGGGACTGGAAGAGTCAGAGCTGTATCGGAAGGTAATGTTGTAATTACTGCTTCAGCAACTGATAGCTCTGGAGTTAAGGCAAAAGTTAATGTATATGTAAGAGAAAATCCAAATAGTTTGGAAATACGTTGGAAGCCATTATATGGTTATGGCCCTCATGGATCAACAATTGTACTTGCATATAGTTTATTTTTATACAGAAATGGACAATCAATTAATTATAAGAGTATATTGTATAATGGTAAAACTTATTATCCATACTCTAATCCAACACCTTCAGAGTTAAAATCAAATATAACTAAAGCTACCGTATATACAACAAAGGGATATACAGTGTCAAATGTTAAAATAAATTATAACAATTAATGAGAAAAATGTAACTTTGTATGTAGGCCAAACATCAAATACAGGTGCTATTGTTACAAAAAAAGTTAAACTATCTTTATAATGTAAAATTTGTATTCGATAAAAAAAACGTTTCTATTGAAACGTCTTTTTTATCTGTTGTAGAATTCAACTATTAATGATTCATTCATATCAGCATTTAATTCACTTCTTTGAGGGTATCTTAAATAAGTACCAGACATTTTATTTTCATCAAAGCTAACAAAGTCAACTCTTTTTGATAATGACTCTAAAGAAGATTTAATAATTTTTAATTCTTTATCAGATTCTTTAACAGCAATTACATCTCCAGGTTTACAAGTATATGATGGAATATCAACCTTATGTCCGTTAACAGTTATATGTCCATGATTAACTAATTGTCTAGCACCTTTACGTGTAGTAGCTAAACCTAAACGATAAGTTAGGTTATCTAATCTACTTTCAAGTAATACTAATAAGTTTTCACCATGTACACCTTTCATTTTTCCAGCTTTTTCAAATACTTTCTTAAATTGTTTTTCATTTAGACCATACATAAATCTAACTTTTTGTTTTTCTTGTAATTGTACTCCATAATCTGATAATTTTTTACCACGTTTACCACCATGTTGTCCTGGTATATATGGCTTTTTAGCTAATTCTTTACCTGTTTCAAGTGTAGAGAATCCTAAACGACGTGATACTTTATAATCTGAACCAGTATATCTTGACATCTTCATTCTCCTTTCATGTCATGATGAATGAAGCAATCTTACAAATATATAGGGTGTTTAAATAAAATATATTCGCCTTGCAGCAAGGTTACAAATAACCCCTATAGGTAATAAACACATTATATATCCAAAGAAAGCGCTGCTCATTTCATCGCAGTTATAATTATATTATCTAAATTTTAATATGTCAAGTTTAAATAATAAAAAAGTGTTATAATTAGTCGAAAAATATATAAATTTATGATATACTTAATAATAGGTGATAGTATGGGCAATCTCTTATTAGTTATTATTACATTAGTATTTTTATTAATTGCTTTAATAATTGGATCTATTTGCTTTGTTAGAATTCGTAAAAATAAACGTATAAAAGAAGCATTAAGTAAACTAGAAATAGAAAAAAATAAAATAGATTCGTCACCAATTATTCCAGAACTTGCAAAAGTAGAAGCATTTCTAAATAATGAAAAATTAAAAATAATGTATAATGAATGGAAAGATAGATTACAAAATATAAAAGAGAAAGATGTACCTAGATTAACAGATATGATATTAGAAGCAGAATATTCTCTTGAACAAAAAGATTATAATAGTACTATATATAAAATTGCAAAATTAGAAATAGAGTTATATAAAGCAAAAACTAATTCAGATTTTTTATTAGGAGAGATAAAAGATATAACTTATAGTGAAGAAAGAAATAGAGTTATAATTACTGAATTGAAGGTAAAATTTAGAGAATTGCACCAAAAATTTCAAGATACAAAATTAGAATTTGGTATTGTAGCAGAACCTATTCAAATACAATTTGAAAATATTTCAAAAAAATTTGAAGAATTTGAAACTATAATGGATAATAAAGATTATGCAGAGGTAAATAATATAGTAAAAGTTATAGATGATTTGCTTAAACATATGAGTATTGTAATAGAAGAGGTACCTTCAATAATTCTTTTAGGAACAAATGTATTGCCTAAGAAAATATCAGAAATGGAAGAAATATATAATCAGATGTTAAAGGCAAAGTATCCTCTTGATTATCTTAATGTAGAGTACAATATAGAAGAAGCAAATAAAAAAATAAATGATATAATAATTCGTACACAAAACTTAAATCTTGAGGATAGTTTATTTGAACTTAAGGTACTTTTAGATTATTTTGAATCACTTTATAATGATTTTGAGAAAGAAAAGAAATCACGTGCTGTATATGCAGAGACTAATAATAATTTTAAAAATAGATTAGAAAAAATAAATGATGTAGTAGATGACATATTTTCACAATTAGAAGATTTAAAAAAACTATATAATTTAACCGATGAGAGTATTTCAGTTTTATGTCAAATAAATGATGATTTACAATTTATGAATGATGATTATAAGACTCTATTAGAACATGTACATCAAAATAACTTTGCATATTCTAGATTACTTAATGAGTTAGAAAACTTATCTGCAAAATTAGCAACAATAGAAGATAATTTAGATTCTACATTAGATACTTTAGGAAATATGAGAGATGATGAGGTAAGAGCTAGACAACAATTAGAAGAAATAAAAGTTATTCTTAAAGATTCTAAGTTAAAAATGAGGGAATACAATTTGCCTGTGATTCCTCAAAGTTATTATATAGAATTAAGTGAGGCAAGTTCAGCAATCAGAGAAATTGTAAAAGAACTTCAAAAAAAGCCAATAACAATTAGTGTATTAAATACTAGAGTTGATACTGCAAGAGATTTAGTTTTAAAACTATATGCTAAAACTTGTGAAATATTAAAAGATGCAGCAATTGCTGAGACATTATTAGTTTATAGCAATAGATATCGTAGTAGTTATGAAGGATTAAGTAATAAACTTAATTTATCTGAACAGTTATTTTTAAAGGGAGAATATTTAAAATCATTAGAATTAACTTCTAATTTATTAAATAAAATAGAACCTGGAATTTTTAAAACAACGTTAGAAAAATATAATGCAATTAAAGGAGAGAGTTAGATGAAAGAAGAAGAATTTATTGATGATGATGTAAAAGAAATATCAGTAAGTGAAGCAGAGACTAATTTAATTACAAAATTAAATTCCCCAATAAATATTGTTCTTTTAGCACTTATTACTTTATGTATAATATTAATTATTATAGTTTCAATATGCTTTTAAAATCAATATAACAAAACTTTTTTAAATAGTCCTTGCGCCTTAATATATATGGGCTTTCTGGACTTTTTTTGTTTCTTATTAAAATTTATGATTTGCCAAGATGAATATTTTGTGCTAAAATAAAACTCGCTGTCTGTTATTGGAGGGATTTATGATTTCGAAGCGAAAGAGAAATACAATACTTGCGTATTGTATAGCATCTGTGGTAATGCTTTGTGCGTTAGCTTCTAACTTAACTAAAGTTACAACAAATCTGAAAACAAATTCGAAAAAGATTGTAGCTGATAACAATTATGTTGAGGTAACAGAGTTATCATATGGTTTAGTAGCGCTTGAAGCATCATCGGCAATAGAAGAAAATAAAGATGCAAAAAATGTGACAGAGAAAACAGAAGAAAAAAAAGAGGAAGCAAATAAGGAGTCTAATAAGACTAGTAATGATAAAAATGAAAGTAGTTCAAGTAAAAAGTCTAATAGCAATACTACAAAAAAGACTACATCAAATACTACAGTTAAGAAAAGTAATAAAACAACATCAAAGAAAACTACAACAGTGAAGAAAACTAGTAATGCTTTAGCAAAAACTACAAGTAATAAGAATGTAACTAGTAAAACAAGTAATAAAACGACATCAAATAAAGTTACATCAAACAAAACTGCAAGTACAAGTAATAGTACTGCAAAGTCAAGCACGACTAAAAGTTCAAAAGGAGTACAAATTGCAAATTATGCAAAGCAATTTGTAGGTAATCCTTATGTTATGGGTGGTACAAGTTTAACTAAGGGTGCAGATTGTAGTGGATTTACACAGAGTGTATATAAACATTTTGGAATTAATTTACCTAGGGTAGCAAGAGATCAAGCTAAAGTAGGTAAAAAAGTTTCTTGGAATGAATTACAACCTGGTGACTTAGTATTCTATAGTGGTAATGGTGGAAAAAGTGTTACTCATGTCGCTATATACATTGGTAATAGTAAAATAGTTCATGCACAAACACCATCACTTGGTATAGGAATAACGACATCTAATATAATGGTAAAAATGACAGCGCGTCGTGTAATATAGAAAACAGCAAAAAGTATTTAGCTGTTTTTTTTGTCATTTAAAATTTTTTTTGTTATAATCATAAAAGAGGTGTTTCTATGCAAAAAATGATAATGATAAAATATGGTGAACTTACTACTAAAAAGGGTAATAGAAATACATTTATAAAATTACTTGCTAATAATATTAAATCTATATTAAAAAATTTTAAATATGAATTAGTATACGATAGAGTTAGAATGTATATAATATGTGATGAAATAGATTTAGTTATAAAAAAATTAAAAAATATTTTTGGTATACATAGTATTGTAAAATGTTATAAAGTTAATACTAATATAGATGATATAAAAAATTGTATATTATCCATTTTAAATGATATTGAATTTAATACTTTTAAAGTTGAAACAAAAAGAGCTGATAAAAACTTTGAAATTCATAGTATGGAATTTAGTAGATTAATTGGTGGACATATTTTAAAAAATATTGATTGCAAGGTTGATGTACATAATCCAGATTTAAATATAAAAATAGAGATAAGATGTGAGGGAACGTTTATTTATTTAAATGAAATTCCTGGACTTGGTGGTTATCCAGTTGGAATACAAGGTACTGGATTATTAATGTTAAGTGGTGGAATTGATTCACCAGTAGCAGGATATTTAGCACTAAAACGTGGTATAGATTTAGAATGTTTGTATTTTGAATCTCCTCCTCATACTAGTATTGAGGCAAAAAATAAAGTCGTAAAGCTTGCTTCAATAATTAATTCATATTCTGGTAATATAAAAGTGAATGTGGTTCCATTTACTAAATTACAAGAAGAAATATATAAAAATGTTCCAGAAAATTATGTTATAACGATAATGAGACGTATGATGTATAGGATTGCACAAGAAGTAGTTATTAGAAAAAATTTAAAAGTTATTTTAAATGGAGAAAGTGTGGGACAGGTTGCAAGTCAGACTTTATCTAGTATGATTGTTATAAATAATGTAACTAATTTACCAGTAATTAGACCAGTTGCTTGTTTAGATAAACTAGAAATAATAGATATAGCAAATAAAATAGGTACATATGAAACAAGTATATTACCATATGAAGATTGTTGTACTATATTTTTGCCAAAACATCCTGTTATTAATCCAGAACTTGAAAAATGCATAGAATATGAAAAAAGATTTGATTATGCATCACTTATTAAAGATTGTGTAGATAATATAGAAGTAATAACTAATTTAGAAGAAGAACAAATAGATTTATTATAACCAAAAATTACCATGTATTTTAAATTTATCTTGTAGCATGATATTAATGTACGGGAGGTGAAATACATGAAATCAAATAGCAAAAAGAATAATAGCGCTATTGAAAAAATGAAATATGAAATAGCTTCAGAATTAGGTGTAAATATGGGTCCTGATGCTACTAGCCGTGCTAATGGTTCAGTTGGTGGAGAAATCACTAAGAGATTAGTACAAATGGGTGAAGAAAATTTAAATGCTTCTTCAAAATAGTGTAGTAATTTTAAGAATAGATATGAATAATTATGTCTATTCTTTTTTCTTGATAAAATTCATAATATATGTTAACATTTAGTAATGGAAGTGATTGTATGAATTTACCAAATTTAAACCAAGCAAGAAAAAGAACTAGCAAAGAAGTACTTATTAAAACTAATGATTATATAGTTAAAGAAAATTTAAAAGAATTGGGTAAAAATAGAAAGTATTATATAAAAACGTATGGTTGTCAGATGAATGTACATGATTCTGAAAATATTAAAGCTATATTAGAAGATATGTCATTTGAAGAGACTAATAATTTAGAAGATGCTGATTTAATATTACTTAATACGTGTGCTATTAGAGAAAATGCTCACAATAAAGTATTTGGTTTTTTAGGTAGAGTTAAACATTTAAAAGAAAGTAAACCCCATATTATTAGTGGTATATGTGGATGTATGGCTCAAGAAGAAAATGTTGTAAATCAGATTAAAGATAAATATAAATGGGTTGATATTGTATTTGGAACTCATAATATTATAAATTTACCTAATATTTTAGCAACTTCTATGCAGAAAAAAGAACAAGAAATTGAAGTTTATAGTATAGAAGGTGATGTTCTTGAAAATTTACCTGTAAAAAGAGATTCTAAGTATAAGGCATGGGTAAATATAATGTTTGGTTGTGATAAATTTTGTACATATTGCATAGTACCTTATACTAGAGGTAAACAAAGAAGTCGTAAACCAGAGTTTATAATTAACGAAGTAAAAGAATTAGTAGATAATGGTTATATGGAAGTAACTTTATTAGGACAAAATGTAAATGCATATGGTAAAGATTTAAACATGGACTATAAAATGGGAGATTTACTTCGTGATGTTGCAAAAACAGGTATAAAAAGAATTAGATTTATGACTAGTCATCCATGGGATTTTGATGATGATATGATAAATGCTATTAAAGATTGTGATAATATTATGCCTTATGTACATTTACCTTTACAAAGTGGATCTGATAGAATACTTAAATTAATGGGCAGAAGATATACTAAAGAAAAGTATATTGAGTTATATAATAAACTTAAAGCTAATATTAAAAATGTATCTATTACTACAGATATAATAGTTGGGTTTCCTGGAGAGACAGAGGATGATTTTAAACAAACTTTACAAGTAGTAAATGAATGTAAGTATGATTCTGCATTTACATTTATCTTTTCTAAAAGAGAAGGAACTCCTGCTAGTAAAATGGAAGATAATGTATCATTAGAAGAGAAAAATAAAAGGTTATATGAACTAAATGAATTAGTAAATAAATATGCAAATGAGGCAAATCAAAGATATTTAAATAAAAAGACTAAAGTACTTATAGAGGGAATAGGTGAAAAGGGAAATTTATTTGGATATACTGATACAATGAAATTAGTTAATGTAGATGGAAGTGAGGATAATATTGGTAAAATTGTTGATGTATTAATTACTGATGTTAAAACTTGGAGTCTAGATGGAAAGATAGTATAAATTTATTATCTTTTTTTGTACAGTTTAATATTTTTTATGTAAAGTTTATAAATTACTTAGTATTTTTTTAAATATAATTAAAAATTATGATATAATGAATACGTTAGGAGAGGTGTGAATGAAAAAAAGATTAAAATATTTAAGTATTGTAATCTTACTTTTAGTAATGGTTACAGGATGTGGGATTAAAGATCCTAAGACACAATTAAGTGATGCTATTGAAAAAGTTAATAGCGCTAAGAGTTTTAACATAAAGATGGATGGTAATTTATCTTTAGCAGCACAAGGAGCCGAAGTTAAAGGTTCTGTTAATATATCTGGTGATGTAAATATTGAAAATGATGAACCATCAGCACATTATACAGGTAATATTTCAATTCCATTATTAGGTGGTGATCAACAATTAGAAGGATATGTAAAAACAAAAGATGGAAAAGTATATACATATTCTAAAACAGATGGAGATTGGACTGTAGAAGAAGAGGAATATAAAAAAGAAGATTTTTCTATAGATCAAATAAAAGAGACATTAGATAAAGCTAAGTCAATAGAAAAGGTAGATTCTGATAAAAAGGGATATACTAAGTTAGTTGTTACTGTTTCAAATAGTGACATAAATAATGCAATGAATAGTGTATCAGATGGTGAACTTTCATCTGCTCAATTAACTGATGATTTTAAATTTAATGTTTATTTAAAAAAAGGATATTTAAGTATAATTGAGATTGATTTAACTGATATGTTATCTAAGTTAATGAGTACTGAAACATCAAATAGTTCAGATACATCTGCAAGTGCTAAAATTACTATTGAATTAAGTAATTTTAACAAAGTAGATAAAATTACAGTACCAAGTGATGTTGAAAATAATGCAAAAAGTAATACAACTTCAAATTTTTTAGACTAGATTATCAGGATGACGAAAGTCATCCTTAAATTTTTTTAATATTTTTTTATAATTTATGATATAATTGAATAGAGGTGTTATATGAAAAGAAGTTTAAAATACATAAGTTTATTAGTAGCATTTGTTCTTATTGCTACAGGATGTGGTAAGAAGGATGCTAAAACATTATTTATTGATGCACTTAATAAAACGGATGCTGTTAATAGTATAAATACTAAGGCAACTGCTGATATTAGTATGAAAGATCCTGATAGCGGTTCTAATTTAAATGCTACTGCTACTGCTGATTTTGATCTTAAGTCACAAGATGAAAATAGTGTTCAAGTGCATGGAAATTTAACTGCTAGTTCATCAGGTGTTAGTTACACAACAGAAGGATATTTTGATATTTCAAAAGAAAAAGTAGGTGCTTATTTTAATTTTTTAGGTCAATGGTTTAAGTTTGAAAATGAAATTGATCAAGAAGAAATGAAAAAAGCTATGGAAGAGTATGAAAAAGTTTCATCTAATTATAGTATTAATGATGTTGCTAATTATATTAAAAGTGCTAAAGAAGAGGAATCTGATAAAAAAGGATATACAAAATTAAATATAGTTTTTGATAAAACAAAATTAAATGAAGAGTTAACAAAAGCATATAATGATTCTAAGGATGAAATAGCAAAAGAAACATCAAATGATGCAGAGTTAAATGATGCTATGAATGAAGCAAAAGAATATCTTGATAAGGGAATATTTAGTGAAGATATCGAATTAGTAGTGTATGTAAAAGATGGATATATAAGTATTGTTGAAATAGATTTATCTAAACTTATGAATTCTGTTTTTAATTCTTTACTTACACAAGATGAATTAAAAGAATATAATGAGTTTGCATTAAATGCTAAACTTACTTATGAATTTAGTAAATTTAATAGTATAGATAAAATTGAAGTTCCTGAGGTAGCAAAAAATGGAACAGATATTATGCAATATTTACAAGATAGCTCAAAAGATTTAATGACTTCACAAGAGGTGTAATTACATCTCTTTTTTGTTTACAATAAATATATAAAATTGGTACATTTTACATTCTTTTGCATAAATTAAAATAGGGAGTGATAAAATGGCCTTGTATAAAGAAATTGTTACTAAAGCAATTATAGGAAAGGGTAAAAAGTCTTTTAAAAATACTTATACAATAGATGTAGAAGATAGTCCTGATACAATTTTAGGATGTTGGGTAATCAATCATCATTTTGATGGATATAAAACAAATGATAAAGTTGGAGTAAAGGGCAATTTTGATATAAATATATGGTATTCATATGATAATAATCAAAAAACGAATGTAGTTAGTAAAAATATAGAGTATGATGATAAGTTTAATATTAGATTGAAAGAAAATTCTAATATAGATGGTGATACTGATATAATTGTTAGAAGTTTATATCAACCAAATTGTTCTAATGTAGATATAAATGGTAATACTATAAAGTTTAATATAGATAAAGAGTTAGGTATAGAGGTAGTAGGGGAAACTAAAGTTAAAATTGCTATAGAGGAAGATGAAGATCCATGGGATATAATAGATGATGATTTTACAGAAGAGGATGAAAAAGCTATTGATGAAGAGGTAAATGAAGATTATTTATAGTGTGTTAACTAAAAATGGTTGACACTTCTTTTTTTTTATGATATTATCTATATGTTTATTGATTGGAGGGATTATTATGGCAGTAAAATTAAGATTAAGAAGAATGGGAGCTAAGAAAAGACCATTTTATCGTATTGTAGCAGCAGATTCAAGAGCACCAAGAGATGGAAAGTTTATTGAAGAAGTTGGATATTATAACCCAATTGAAACTCCAGCTGTTGTTAAAATAGATGAAGAAAAAGCACTTTCTTGGTTAAATAAAGGTGCTATTCCTACTGATACTGTTAGAGATTTGCTAAGTCGTGAAGGTCTTATGAAGAAGTTTCATGAGTCAAAGATGACAAAAAAGGATAATAAATAGTATGGATTTAGTAGAACTTACTAAATATATAGTTATTAATCTTGTAAAAGAACCTGACAGTGTATCGGTAACTTTATCTGATGAAGATGAGAAAGTAATTAACGTATTTGTTAATGAGGACGATATGGGAAGTGTAATAGGACGTGGTGGAAAAATTGCTAATTCTATTAGAAATGTTGTTCAAGCAGCAGCTTACGTTAATGAGCTAGGTAAAGTTAGAGTAAATATTAATACGAAAGAATCTTAATGATTCTTTTATTTTACACTTATTTTATTATTGTTATCATTTTTATTTTTTTAATTGTATTTTATGGTATAATGTATTTATAGGTTTTAAGGAGGATATATGGATTATACAAAGCTGAAAATTCCTAATCATGTGGCTATTATATTGGATGGAAATGGAAGATGGGCTAAACAAAGAGGTTTATCAAGAAGTGAAGGACATAAAGTGGGGTTTGATAACATAGTTAGTTTAAGTAAACATGTTTTTAATACTGGTGTAAAGTATTTAAGTGTTTACGCATTTTCTACTGAAAATTTCAAAAGAAGTAAAGATGAAGTTAGTTTTTTAATGAATTTATTCGAAAAAAAATTTAAAGAGTATGCTGAAGAGTTGAAGAAAGAAAATATTAAAGTTGTTTTTTCTGGAGGTAGAGGAAAGCCTGTTAGAGATAGTATTTTAAAAATTATTGATTATTGTGAAAATATTACTAAAGAATGTACTAGGGGAGTATTAAATATTTGTTTTAATTATGGTTCACATTTAGAGATGGTAGAAGCAATTAAAAAAATTCATAAAGATATAAATGATAAAAAAATAACTATAGATGATATAAATGAAGATATAATTTATAAATATATGTTTCAAGATTTACCACCTATTGATTTTTTAATAAGGACAAGTGGAGAGATAAGGTTAAGTAATTTTATGTTATATCAATTAACTTATGCAGAGATGTATTTTCCAAAAATATATTTTCCTGATTTTAATAATGAAGAGTTTGATTTGGCTTTAGTTGAGTATACTAAAAGAGATCGAAGGTTTGGAGGTATAAATTATGAAGCAAAGAGTGATTAGTGCTATTATTATGATAGCTATTGTTATTCCTGTATTTATAATTGGAGGCGATTTGTTTAAAATTGCTATATTCTTAGTATCTTGGCTTGGTATGAAAGAGTATTTAGATATTAAAGAGACTAAGAAACAGTTACCAATTTTTATAAAGCTTATGGGTTATTTATTTATTCCTTTAATTTTATTTTCAGTAGATATTAGTAGTAAATTACAAATGATTATAGATTTTAGGATTATTACTAGTTTATTAATTATTTTGTTGTTACCAGTAGTTTTATATCATAATCGAGATACATATAGTATTAATGATGCTAATTATGTATTTATGGGTGTAATTTTTTTAGGTATTGCTATGTCACTTTTTAATACTTATTTTGAGATGGATAGTAATATACTATTATACTTGATATTTATTTCAGTTATTACTGATACTTTTGCTTATGTTACTGGTATGTTAATTGGTAAGCATAAGTTACTTCCTGTTATTTCACCTAAAAAGACTTGGGAAGGTGCAATTGGTGGAACTATTTTTGCAGTATTGGTTGCAACTGTATTTTATATAACTGTTATAAATGGTGATGTTAAGTTATATGTGATTATACCTATTACGTTAATTCTTTCAGTTGTAGGACAACTTGGTGATTTGTTTTTTTCTGCAATAAAGAGATATTTTGATAAAAAGGATTTTTCTAATTTAATGCCTGGTCATGGTGGAATATTAGATAGATTAGATAGTTTAATATTTGTTTTATTAGCTTATAGTTTCTTTTTAAATATTTTATAGGAGGGATATATGTCAGGTTTAGTTAATATATTGATTACTTTAATATATTTTGCATTGATATTAGGTATTGTTGTTTTTATACATGAATTAGGTCATTTTATATTTGCAAAAAAAGCAGGTGTTTATGTTTATGAGTTTAGCATAGGAATGGGACCTAAATTATTTAAGTTTAATAGAAAACCAAAAAAGAAAAAAGTAAATGGTAAAGTTGTTGAAGTAGTAGATGAGACTGATTATTGTGTTAGACTTTTACCAATAGGTGGCTTTGTTCAAATGGCAGGTGAAGAAGTAGAAGTAGATGAAAAGATTCCAGCGGATAGAAGATTACAGTCTAAAAAGTGGCATCAAAGATTTATGGTAATGGTTGCTGGAGTTATGAATAATTTTATACTTGCATTTGTTGTTTTGCTTATTATTGGATGGACAAATACTTTAAGTTTAAATTCAACAAAACTTACAGATATAAATACTACACTATATCCTACTTTAAAAGATAATGATAGAATAGTTAGTGTAGCAGGTGTAAAAATAAATAATTATGATAGATTAAATTTAGAGTTGCAGGTAAATTCATCAAAACCTTTTGATATGAAAGTAAGACATGAGAATGGTGAATATGAAACTGTAAAGGTTAATTCATTTAGTGTTTCAGATGATTATATGTTAAAAGGATATGAATATGGATTTTCTGTTGAATTAAATGAAGATGGACAAATACTTGTTAAAGATTCTAAAGTAGATGGTTTAAAAGATGGTAGTGTAGTTGAAAAGATTAATGGAGAAGATATTGATTCATATTCTACTTTCCTTTATTTATTATCAAATAATAAAGATTCGTTTGATTTATCTGTATCAGGTAGTGAAGATGAGTTTAATATAGATGTAAAGGAAAATAAGAATGAAGATTTAATAGGGTATGAATATGGATTTTCTGTTACAGGAGACGAGGCAAAGGGATTTTTTGCAGGTATTAGGTATGCTGTTGGAAAATGGATTAGTACTGTTGAGCAAATGTTTTTTACTGTATTGTATTTAATTACAGGTAAAATTAGTATTAAATTGTTATCTGGTCCAGTTGGTGTTTATAGTATTGTTGGACAGGCTAGAATGGCAGGATTTTCTAGTATATTATCTTTAATAGCTCTTTTAAATATTAATGTTGGTTTTATTAATATTTTACCTTTACCAGCATTTGATGGTGGACATGCGTTGTTCTTAATTATAGAGAAGATTAAAGGTTCTCCAGTTAATCCTAAAGTAGAAAATACTATACATAATATATTCTTTATATTATTAATGATACTTATGATATATGTAACATTTAATGATATATTAAGATTATTTTAGAAACTAAATTTTAGTTTCTTTTTTATATCATTTGTCAACGAGATTCATATTAATAAAATAGGGGGATATGATGAAATTTATTAGTATGAATGAACTTGAAAAATATATGAGTAAAGGTGGCTTGTTAATAGATGTTAGATTACCAGGTGATTATTTTAAAGAACATTTAAATGGTGCTATTAATATGCCATATAATAATATTTTAACAATGATTAAGTCTTATCCGAAAGATAAGTGTTTAATATTATATTGTGATAGAGGAATACAAAGTTCAAGAGTAGGAAGAATGTTAATATCACTTGGTTTTACGAATGTAAATATTTTAAATAAAGGGTAAATTTAAAATATTTAGTTATCAATTTTAAATAAATTTTTGAGAACTGAAATGTTCTCTTTTTTAATTTTCGTATTTTTAATAAAATTTGTTGTATCACGAACAAACGTATGCTATAATATATTGTGTTAAACTTATTTTAATGTATGTTATAATTAATTAGTAGGTGATATAATGAATGATTTAATAAAAAATAATAATCTTATAATAACTAATAATAGTAATAAAAAAGAAATATTAAAATATATGAGTTCATTAAATGAACTTGTTAATGTAAAAGTAATTACACCTCATGAATTAATTACTAATTATTATTTTGATTATGATGAAAAATCTGTATATTATTTAATGAATAAATATAATATTAAATATTCAGTAGCACGTATTTATATAGAAAATATGTATTATGTAGATGATTCTAGTGATATAGATAAGATAAAAAATTTATATAATATGAAACAAGAATTAATAAATAATAAATTATTAAAAAATAATGAATTATTTAAAGATTTTATTAATAATAAAAATATTATTGTGTATAATATTTCTCATATACCAAATATAGTAAAAAAGATATTAGATAATTATGAGTATAAAGTAATAGAAAATGATAGTAAAGATTATAAACATGATATATATGAATTTAGTTCTTTAAATGATGAAGTTTCATATGTAGCTAGTAAGTGTGCTTTGTTAATAAAAAGTGGTGTTGATATAAATAAGATATTTTTAACTAATTTAAATGATGAATATAGATTAATAATTAAAAGGATATTTAAATTTTTTAACTTAGGAGTATATTTGGATGAAAAATATAGTATATATAGTACTAAAACAGCACAAAAATTTTTAAATTTATATGGTAGTGATATAAAAAATACTATAGTTTCATTGAAAGAAATTATTACTAAAGATGAAATTGATATTTATAATAAAATAATAAATATATGTAATAAATATGTATGGTGTGATAATTATTTAAGTATAAAAGAATTAATAATAAATGATTTAAAAAATACATATATAGATTTACCGGTTAAAGAAAATTGTATAAAAGAAGCAAATATAGAAACAAAATTTAATGATGATGATTATGTATTTTTATTAGGATTTAATCAAGGAGTATTTCCTGTTATATATAAAGATGAAGAATATTTAAGTGATTATGAGAAAATGAGTTTAAATGTTGAAACATCTATAGATAAAAATGAATATGAGAAACAAAAGGTTATTAGTATATTATCTAATATTAAAAATTTATATATTACATATAAATTAAAATCGCTTACTGATACATTTTCTATAAGTACTATAAATGAAGAATTAAATTATAATGTAATAAAAAATAATAGTGATAATTATGAAATATCAAATTTATATAATAAAATTAAGTTAGCTTCTTATTTAGATTTATTTAATAAATATGGTAGTGTTAATTCCGATATGGAGTTATTATATAGTAATTATAAGGATATAGATTATAGAAAATATGATAATAAGTTTAAGGGAATAGATAAAGATTTATTATATAGATTTTTAGATAATAAATTATTACTTTCTTATTCGAGTTTAGATAATTATAATAGATGTAATTTTAGATATTATTTAAATAATATTTTGAAAGTTAGTCCATATGAAGAGACTTTTATGCAATTAATAGGAAATTTATTTCATTATGTTTTATCAAATGCATTTTTAAAAGATTTTAATTATGATGATTGTTTTTATGGATATATTAAAGATAAGAAATTTACAAAGAAAGAAGAATTTTTTATAAATAAATTACATAAAGAATTACGTTTTATAATTGATACCATAAATGAACAAAATAAGCATACTAAGTTAGATCAAGAATTATATGAAGAAAAAGTATATATTAATTTGGAAGGTAATATAAAAGTTACGTTTATGGGTATAGTAGATAAATTAAAGTATAAAAATATAGATGATAAGTGTATAGTTGCTATTATAGATTATAAAACAGGTAATCCAAATTTAGATTTAAATAATATAATTTATGGTATAGAGATGCAACTACCTATATATATATACTTGGCTAAGAATCATCCTAATTTTGAGAAAATAGAAGTAGCAGGTTTTTATTTACAAAAGATACTTAACAATGAAATAGTTGCAGATTCACATCATACATATGAACAACTTAAAAAGAAAAATTTGTTGTTGCAAGGTTATAGTAATGATAATATAGATATATTAAAATGTTTTGATGATACTTATACAGATAGTAGTGTTATAAAAAGTTTAAAAACTACTCAAAAGGGTTTTTATGCATATTCAAAAGTAATTAATAATGATACTATAAATAAACTTGTAAATATAGTTGAAGATAAAATAAAAGAGTCAAGTGATAATATATTAAATGCTAAGTTTGATATAAATCCAAAAAAGATTGGATATGATAATTTAGGGTGTGAATTTTGCAAATTTAAAGATATATGCTATATGAGTGAAAAAGATATTGTTAATTTAAAAGAATATAAAAATTTAGAATTTTTAGGGGGTGATGATAATGCCTAGTTGGACTAAAGAGCAGGAAGAGGCTATATATAAAAGTGGAAGTAATATTATAGTAAGTGCAGGAGCAGGTAGTGGAAAAACAGCTGTATTAACGGAAAGAGTAATTCAAAAAATAAAAAATGGTATACATATAAATGAGTTACTTATATTAACTTTTACTAAAGCTGCGGCAGCAGAAATGAAAGAACGTATAAGGCAATCACTAAAGGAAAATGGATATTTAGATGAGTTAAAGCTAATTGATTCAGCATATATAACTACGTTTGATAGCTATGCATTATCAATTGTTGAAAGATATCATTACTTATTAAATATATCAAATAATATAAATATCGTAGAAGCAACATTAATTAATATAGAAAAAAATAAAATAATGACTAAAGTGTTTGAAGAATACTATGAATATCAAGATAAATTATTTTTAAAATTAATTGATGATTTCTGTGTTAGAGATGATAAGACATTACAAAATTATTTTATGAATATTGCTAATAAGTTAGAGATGATACCTAATGTATCTGAATATTTAAATCATTATTTAGATATAAATTATAGTGATGAACATATAAATGAAATAATAAAAGAATATGAAAAATTATTATTAGATAAAATAGAAGATTTAAAGAATAAATTGTATGAATTATCTATAGTCGTAGATGGAACATATTATACTAAAATATTAGATTCATTAAATAATTTATTGAACTGCAAAACTATAGATGAAATAATTTCAAATAGTAGTATAAAACTTCCTACCTTACCTAGAGGTAGTGAAGATGATGTAAAAAAAATAAAAGATGAAGTTTCTGATATATTAAAACAAATATTGGCTTTATCAATATATGGTAATGAGGAAGAAATAAAGAAGAATATATTTAAAACAAAAGATTATGTAGAAATTATATTAAATATTATTAATAAATATTTAAATTATGTTAGTGAATATAAAAAAGAAAATGAAATGTATGAATTTAGTGATATAGCTCTTCTAGCTATAGAAGTTTTACAAAATAATCCAGAAGTATGTAATCAGTTAAAAAATTCTTTAAAAGAAATTTTGGTAGATGAATATCAAGATACTAATGATTTACAAGAAACTTTCATAGGTTTAATTTCAAATAATAATGTTTATATGGTTGGTGATGTTAAACAATCAATATATAGATTTAGAAATGCTAATCCATATATATTTAAAAATAAATATGATAGTTATTCTAATAATGATGGTGGTATAAAGATAGATTTAGTTAAAAATTTTAGATCTAGGGATATAGTATTAAATAATATAAATGAGATATTTGATTTAGTTATGGATGATTTAATAGGTGGAGCAGAATATCATAAATCTCATAGAATGGTATTTGGTAATAGTACTTATATAAATGAAGGAAAAACAGATCAAGATTATAATTTAGAAGTGTTAGAATATGATTATGATAAAAATAGTGAATTTACTAAAGAGGAAATAGAAATATTTGCTATTGCTAAAGATATAAAAGATAAAGTAGATAATAAGTATCAAGTATTTGATAAAAGTAAAAAGATATTGAAGGATGTAAAATATAGTGATTTTGTTATTTTGATGGATAG
The DNA here is from genome assembly GCA_947581765.1 of uncultured Bacilli bacterium. GTDB lineage: Bacteria > Bacillota_I > Bacilli_A > RF39 > UBA660 > UBA5578. The sequence continues at coordinate 3,833 of CANPVU010000019.1, read as the reverse complement.
AACATCACAGTTTGATTTATACAAAAAGGTATTTGAATACTTGGGTATACCATTAACTTTATATAAAGATGAAACATTAAATAATAGTGATGATATATATATAATAAAAAATATTATTCAGTTGATTATAAAAATAAATACAAATGAATATGATACATTATTTAAATATTGTTTTATAAGTGTAGCACGTAGTTTTTTATTTGAATATACTGATAATGAAATATTTAAATATTTTGTAGATAATAACTTTAAAAATTCTACTATATATAATATGTTTAATAATATAAATATTAATTCTATAACTCCTTATCAATTACTTGAAGTAATATTTGAAAAAACAAATTATTATGAGAAAATAATAAAAATTGGAGATATTGATAACTGTTTAGTTAAAGTACAAAAATTATTAGAAATGGCAAATAATTTAAGTAATTATGGATACGATGTATATTTATTTAATGAATATATGAATAATTTAGTTAATAATGGATATGAAATAAAATATTCTGTTGGAACATCAAGTGAAGATAGTGTAAAAATTATGACTATCCATAAATCTAAAGGTTTAGAATATCATATATGTTATTTTAGTGGATTATATAAAACATTTAATATTAGTGATTTAAAAGATAGCTTTATATATAGTAACAAATATGGAATTATAACTCCGTATTTTGAAGAAGGAATAAATTATACAATATATAAAGAATTATTAAAAGATAATTATATGAAAGAAGAAATATCAGAAAAAATTAGATTGTTTTATGTAGCGCTTACTAGAGCTAAAGAAAAAATGATAATGTTGCTTCCAATTAAAGAAACAAACAAGGTTAATAAGCAAGAAAATGGTTCTCTTGAATGTTGTGTAAGATTTAAATATAAATCATTTGCAGATATAATGTATTCAGTAAAGGATTATTTAATAAAATATTATAAACAAATTGATTTGAATACATTAGGTTTAACGAAAAAATATTTATTTAATAAAGAAAAAGATCTAAATATAGATAATAATTGTACAAAGTTAAATGTCATTCCTATAGATGTACAAAGTATTGAACTTAGTAAAGATTCATTTTCTAAAAAGATAAAAAAATTAATATCAAAAACTGAACAGGATAATATGAAATTTGGTACTAATATTCACGAAATATTAGAATTTGTAGATTTTAAAAATTATAAGCCTATTGAAGATAAGTTTATTAATGATAAAATATTAAAATTACTTAATAGTTCTGTAATGAAAGATGTAAAGGATGCTAATATATATAAAGAGTATGAGTTTATTTATACAAATGATGATAAACAATATCATGGAGTTATAGATTTGATGCTTGAATATAGTGATCATATTGATATAATTGATTATAAATTAAAAGATTTATCAAGTATGGAATATAAAGAGCAATTAAATGGATATAAAAAATATATTAGTAGTAGATCTAATAAAAGCGTAAATATTTATTTGTATTCTATATTAGATGGAGTTTTAAAGGAATTATAGTGAAATATTATATTTATATTATTAGATGTAGTGATAATTCATTGTATACAGGTATTACTAGTGATTTAAATAAGAGAATAAATCAACATTTTACTAAAGATAAAAAATGTGCTAAATATACTAAATCTCATAATGTAGTAAAATTAGAATGTGTATATATATGTGAAACAAAATCATTAGCTGCTAAATTGGAATATTATTTAAAAACTTTAAAGAAATTTCAAAAAGAAGAAATAATATGTGGCAAGCCTTTAAATAAATTTTTTAAAGAAAAAATAGATTGTGAAAAATATAAAAAATTAGATATCTCAAGTATTAAATAAATTTTTTTGTAAAATATAATACTGGTGATTGTTATGAATGAAAATTTAGAGTTATTAGAGTATATATATAAGTCTAGTAATATGGGGGTTCAAACCTTAACAGATTTATTGAAAGAATTAGATAATAAAGAAAATAAATTAAAAGGTTTAATAAGTGATGAATTAAGTGAGTATGAAAATTATTGTAATGTTACTGAAGAATTATTAAAGAAGAATTCATCACAGGCAAAGAAAAATAGTAAAATTAGTAAAATGATGGCAAAAAAAGGTATTGAAAAGGAAGTAAGAGAAGATAATAGTGATGCAGCAATATCCCATATGTTAATAGAAGGATTTACTATGGGAGTTGTAGATATTGAAACAAAAATAAAAAGCTTAGATGAAAAAGTAGATAAAGATGTTTTAAAAGTTGCTAAAGATTATCTAAAATTCCAACAAAAAGAGATAGAAAAATTAAAAAAATATTTATAAAAGAATAGCGATAGATTCGCTATTTTTTATGTTATGTATATCACAAAATTATTTAATATATAAAAAAATTATATAAAAATATGCATTTTATGATATAATTTTCTAAATAAAGAGGTGATAATGTGATAAAAACTAAAAAACAAGGAAACTTAATTATTATATCTGGTACTACATGTGCTGGAAAAGGAACAGTTATAAAAAAGTTATTAGAAAATCATAATGATATTGTTCTTTCTGTATCTTATACATCAAGACCAAAAAGAGAACATGAAATAAATGGAGTAGACTATTATTTTGTTTCAAAAGAAGAGTTTGAAAGAAAGATAAAGAATGATGATTTCTTAGAATATGCTAAAGTACATTATGGAGATTATTATGGTACTCCAAAAAGTGAAGTTTTAGACCAACTAGAAACAGGAAAAGATGTTATATTAGAAATAGATGTTCAGGGTGCTAAACAAATAAAAGAAAAATATCCAGAAACTATTTTAATTTTTATTATGGCACCTAGTATGGAAGAAGTAAAAAGAAGAATAAAATTACGTGGCGATGAAAATAATGAACAAATAATATCTAGATTTAAGGTAGCATACAATGAAATAAATCAGATTAATAATTATAATTATGTTGTTGTTAACGATGATTTGTCTTTAGCACTTAAAAAAGTAGAAGCAATACTTATTAGTGAGAAGTTAAGAGTAGATAGGATTGAAGATGTATTTGTTGAGAATCAAGAAGAAATAATACATGAATTCTTAATTGATAAAGAATTTGATAATTCAAAAATTAATATAGAGTAAATAGTTAAAGTGTTATTTTTTTGTTATAATAATAAAGGTGATAATAATGGGCGTTAAGTTAAAAAATTTAGATAATTTAGTTAAAGATCAAATAAATGTACATAGTTATAAAGAAATATTTAACTTAGATGAATTATTAAATTATAGTAAAATTAATAATAAATTTAGTATACGATTTGATAGTTACCCAAAAAAAGATAATTTGCCTTTTTATATATATGATGAGCAAATTGTAGATGATAAAATAAAATTTTTAGAAAATATAATCAATGAGATGAATCAGTTAAACTGTTCCATTATTGTTTCAGATGGATATAAATATGATAGTTATATTAAATTTAATTTTGTAGTTGAAATTGATAATAAAAATAATTTTATTTTAGAATTGTGTGATAAGAAGATTCCACTTAGAAATATGTATGAATATAAAACTACAATAATAAAGGGAAATATATTTTCAAACTATAAAACATTTAAATTTATTAATGAATTAGACAATAAATATAGTGAAGAAGATATAGTAAACATTATAAGATTCATTTTTAAAAATAATTTGAAATACAATTATTTAGAGGGAACTGTTTATACAAAAAATGTTGGAATATTAAATAAAAATATTGTTATTTGGCAAACCAATTAGCTAAATTATAATTAAATGTGTCAATAACTTTTGAAAATGTCTCAAAAAAAACTAAACATTAACGGGAATTTTTAACCCGTTTTTTCTTTACTTTC